>CAZRIP010000016.1:0-42022 GCA_964600165.1 uncultured Elusimicrobia bacterium
GAACTTGATGGCGACCGAGTCGGCGGCCTCCTCCGGCGCCTGGAAACACGGAGGCGGAGGCTCGGTGGGCGTGATGTCGGAAGGCGGGACCCGGAGCTTGCGTCGGATGGCCTTCTCGACGGCCGCGACGAGCTCGGTCTTGCCGATGGGCTTGGTCAACACCGCCGCCGTGTCCCAGCGAAACAACTCCCGCAGGGGCTCGGCGCGCCGGCCGTTCGCGATGACGACGCGCGGGATGGACGCGAGGTCGTCCTCTCGGCGCAGGCGCTCGAGGAGCTCGAACCCCTCGGCGTTGGGCATCTGATAGCCGATGAGGATGACGTCCGGCGGCACGCGCCGCGCCGCCGCGAGACCGTCTTCCGCGCTCATCGCCGTCTGCACGACGCAGACGTAGCCTCGCAACAAGCGGGCCATCAGCTCGAGAAAGCTCGGGTCGTCGTCGATGATGAGCACCCGCGTCGTCCGGTTGGACGCCTTGGAACGCCGCGTGGTGCGCGTGGTGCGCGAGTTCATGCGAGCTCCTCTAGGTGGAGCGCGAAAGCCGCGGCCGTCGGGATGCGCTTTTCAGGCTCCGGTTGTAGAGCCCAATCGACGAGCATGTCGAGTGAGGACGGGAGCCCCGCTCTCTGTCTCGAAGGCGGGATGTAGCGTCGGAGCATTTTCGCGGCGCGAGTCGTCGGGCTCGAAAAGACGCCCTCGCCCGTCGTCATCTCATAGAGGCACGCTCCGAGAGCGTAGATGTCCGACTCCTTGCGGACCACTCCGTCCTCGGCCTCGGGGGCCATGTAGAGCGGGGTGCCGGCGACGGTCTCCGTCGTCAGGCGCGAGAGCGACTCTTTGGCGCGGCGGGCGACGCCGAAGTCCATCACCTTGATCTCGTCCTCGTCCGACACCATGATGTTCGACGGCTTGAGGTCGCGGTGGACGACGCCGCGGCGGTGCGCGAAATCCAGAGCGTCGCACACTCCGCGCATGATGCGCTTGGTCTCCTCGAGCGGGAGGCAGCGCCTCTCGGTCAGGAGCTGCTCGACGGTCTTGCCCGCGACGTACTCGAAGACGAGCGAGAGATTCTCCTCGTCCTCGATGATCGTATGGATGTCGACGATCGTCGGGTGGTGGAGCGCCGCGACGAGCCGCGCTTCCTGGACGAAGCGCTCGCGCTCGCGCGGATCGTCGCGGATCGCGTCGCGCATCATCTTGACCGCGACGCGCCGCCCGAGCTTGGAGTCCTCGGCCTCGAAGACGATCCCCATCCCGCCTTCGCCGAGCTTGCGGATCATCCGATAGCCGGCGGGCAAGACGGGAGGCGCGTCGTCGTCGAGGCGGCGTGCGCGGTCGTGAGTCGGCGTCGCCCGCCGGCGCGCGCTCCAGAGCTGCAGGCCGAGAGCGACCGCCAGCGAGGCGGCGAGGATCGGGGAGAAGAGCAGGCTCCAAGGCGGCCCGGCGGGCGCGTCCGGCCCGGGGCGACGCGCGAGCTGCCTTTCGGCGAGCCTCAACGCGGCGAGGGCCGACGCGTCGGCCTCGGCGGCGACGGCGTCGCGCAGGTCGCCCATGGGCGCCGCCGGCGCGGGTGGACGAGCCAGCATGCGGGGAAGCGTCGCGAAGAGCGCCGCGCAACCGAGCGTCGCCGCGACGACGCAGGCCGCGGCCTTGGCGAGGCCTTTCGGGCCGACGAGAACGACCGCCGTGTCTTTCACTGGCGCGATTATAGGAACGTCGCGCCGGAGCGTCGATGATCGGCGCGCGACGGGCCGGTGAGCCTATTGTGACGAGGCTACCAGGCGCGCGAGGCCGGGACCGTCCACGACGGCCGCCACGCGGCCGTGAAGCCGGCGCCCGATGGCTGGGCGGCGCGGGCCGTCGGCGCGGCGTCCTGGCCCCAAGGGCCGGGATTGCAGGCGCCGGTCTTGTCGTCCCACAACTGCGAGACGCGGCTCGTCAGGCCATGGCTCGTCACCGTCGACGCGCCGGCGACGAGAAGACGAGAGCGAGGACGGCGAGAAAAAGGGTCTTCATAGAGGGGATCATGGCATTTTGGGGCAGCGCCGGGCGAGCTCGGCGCCGATCTCGCGCACGCAGGACTCGACGCCTTCCGCGTACTTCCGATCCTTGAAACGCGCGAGCAGGATCTTCGCGGCGCGGTCCCACAGATGCTGGCCCGCTTGATCGTGGATGCCTTCGTCGCCCCAGATCGCGAAGCGATGGTCGAGGTGCGAGATCAGGAGAAGGACTCCGTTGCGCTGCTCGGTCTTGTCGAGGCCGAGCTCGACGAAGAGCTTCCGCGCCGCCGCCATGATATCGGGTCCCGCCTTGCCGACGAGGTGGACGGTGATCGCGCCGGTCGTCTTTCGCTCCTGCTCGGCGATCACGCCGGCGATCCGCTTTTTGTCCTCGGCGCTGAGAAAGCCCGAGAAGAATCTCCGCAGGTGCCGCGTCCACGCCGAGCCGTGCTTACCAGCTGCCACTCGCGCCTCCTCCGCCCGACGAACCGCCGCCGCCCGAGAATCCGCCGCCTCCCGAGCCGCCGCCGCTGCCGCCTCCGCTGGAAAAAGTCTGGGCGACTAAGAAGACGATGTTGAGGACGTCGAGGCCCGCGTTCATCGCGGCCAAGCCGCCGATGGTCGAGCGTCGCGACGCCTCGTAGACGAAGCACAGGACGTAGAGGACGAGCAGGAGCGCCGCGACGACGGCGATCCACGGCGGCGCGCCGAATTCCGAGCGCGGACGGATGCGGATCGGGGAAGCGACCGTGCCGCCGAGCTTGGAGGCGAGGCCGTCGACGATCGCGTAGACCGCCGTATCGCAGTCGCCCGCTTTGAGAGAGCCCGTTCCCGCGTCCGTCGCGATCTCGGAGGCCTCGAGGTCCGTCAGCGTGGGCTCTAGGCCGTAGCCGACTTCGATCCTCCACTTCCGGTCGGACTTGAAAAGCGCGAACAGGAGCCCGTCGTCGCTCTTCTTCGAGCCGATCTTCCACTCGCGGAAGAGTCGATTCGTGTAATCCTCGAGGCTCTCGCCGTCGAGGCTCTGAAACAAGGCGACGACGAACTGGTGCCCGGTCTGCTCCTCGAGGCCGCGCAGGCGCCGCGAGACGCGGTCCTCGGTCGAAGCCGACACGACGCCCTCGTTGTAGATGTAGCGGTACGGCGAGGCGGGGAAAGGCTTTTTGGCCGCCCACGCGGGCGACGCGAGCAGCAGCAGGCCGAGGGCGGCCTGTCGCACCTAGAACTTGACGACGGGCGCCGCTTGCGCCGGCTGGTCGGCCTGGAAGTACGGCCGCTCCTTGAAGCCGCCGACGTTGGCGACGAAAGCGCCGGGGAGCTTCTTGATCGCCGTGTTGTAGTCCTGCGCGGCGTCGTTGAAGCCGCGGCGCTCGACGGCGATGCGGTTTTCCGTGCCTTCCAGCTGCACTTGCAGATCGCGGAAATTCTGCGTGGCCTTGAGATCGGGGTACTTCTCCATGACGACCATCAGGCGCGAGAGCGCCGAGCCGAGGTCTCCCTGCGCGGCCTCGAACTTCTTGAACTGCGCGGGGTCGTTCAAGATCGACTTGTCGACGGTGAAGCTGCCCACGCGCGAGCGCGCGTCGACGACGGCGGTCAGCGTCGACTTCTCGAAATTCGCGGCGCCCTTGACGGTTTCGACCAGGTTCGGCACGAGATCGAAGCGGCGCTGATAAACGTTTTGGACCTGCGCCCACGCGGAGTTGACGGCCTCACGCTTGGTCACGAAGCCGTTGTAGGCGCCCATGCCCCACGACGCCAAGACGGCGAAAAACCCGACGACGGCCCCCACGGCGATCAAAGCGGTTTTCATGGCTCCATTAACTCAGTTTGTCACGCCACCGTCAAGAAGCCGTCGCGTTTCAGAGCTATTTGAGCGCACTTTAGAGGGATTTCAGCGGCGCGGCGCGAGAACTCCGGTAAACTTACGAGGCGATGATCAACCCCGACCAGAAGCCTTCGCCCGCCCGCGGCTCTCCGTCGTTCGCGCTCGACAGCAAGCTCCTCAAATGGCGCTTTCTCCTAGCCCGGATGAACCGGCGCGCGCCGCGCGCCTCGGCAAAGGACCCGTCGAGCGATAGGTCCTAGAACCCTTCCCGGTCGCGGCTCGCGCTGTTACCTTATACAGCGTGAGGCGCTGGTTCTTCGCCGTCATTGTCATTCTGGCCTGGCCGCTCTCCGCGGCCGAGCTCGAGACCAAGATTCCGGAGCTGCCCTCCGCGCTGGCGGCCCCCGTCGCGGCGGCGCTCCCGACGGGAGAACTTTCCGCCCAGACGCTCTCTTTCGCCGAGGGCCCGGCGCCCGGAGCCTCGCTCGTGACCCCGCAGATCTCCTTGACGCCGGCGGCGGCCTCGCCCGCGGCCCAGTCGGCGCAAGGCGTCGCCGCCCAGGCCGCGCTGGCGCAGGCCTCGGCTCAACCCTCTCAAGACGCGGCCCCCAGCGCTTCCCAGTTCGCCGCCGTGGCGGACGGCGGCCGGCCGCTCGACGTGATGATCGTGACGGCCGAGGCCGTGCCCTTCGCCAAGACCGGCGGACTGGCGGACGTCACCGACGCCGTCGCGCGCGGCTTGGTCGCGAAGGGCCACCGAGCCACGCTCGTTCTTCCGAACTACAAGAACCTCAAGAAAGACGGCATGACGTTCACCCCGCGCGCGACCATCTCCGTGCCGATCGGCGACCGCGTCGAGACGGCCACGATCCTGCACGCCGAGCGCGAGGGCGTCGACATCTGGCTTTTGGATGGAGCGCTTTTCAACGCGCGCGACGGGCCCTACGCGGAAAAAGGAGTCCTGCATCCGGACAACGACGAGCGCATGATCATGCTCACGCGCGGCGCGCTCGAGGCCGCGAAGGCCATGGGGCGCAAGCCCGACATCCTGCACGCGCACGACTGGCACTCGGCGCTGATCGGCCCGATGGCCAAGAAGATCTACGCGGACGACCCCGCCTTCGCGAACGCGAAATCCGTCCTCACGATCCACAACATCGCCTACCAGGGCGCCTTCGGAGGGGCGGCTCTTCTCAAGGCGGGCTTCGGCTGGGAAGAGTTCCACTGGGAGAGCATGGAGCATTGGGGCCTTTTCAGCTTCATGAAGGCGGGGCTCCAGCACTCGGACGCGATCACGACGGTCAGCCCGACCTACGCGAAGGAGATCCAGACGCCCGAGTTCGGCGTCGGCTTCGACGGGCTGCTGCGCTACCGCGCGCAGGACTTGCACGGGATCATCAACGGCGTCGACCCCAAGCTCTGGAGCCCGGAGACGGATCCGGTCGTCGCTCGACAATACGGCCAGGAAGACGTCGCGCGCGGCAAGCGCGAGAACAAGACCGCGGTCCAAATGCTGGCCGGTTTCGCCGAGGATCCCGGCGCGCCGCTCTTCGCCGTCGCGTCCCGCTTCGATCACCAGAAGGGCGTCGATCTGATCCTCGAGGCGATCCCGGACATCCTCGCGGCGGGCGGACAGCTCGTCATCTCCGGCTCCGGCGACCCCGAGCTCGAGAAAGCGGTCAAAGAGGCCGCCGCCGCCAATCCGGGCCGCGTGTTCCACCACCCGTTCAGCGAGGTCTTCGTCCACGCGCTCTACGCCGCCGCCGATTTCCTGCTGATGCCGTCGCGCTTCGAGCCGTGCGGCTTGTCGCAGCTCATCGCGCAGCGCTTCGGCGCGATCCCGATCGTGACCCCGGTCGGCGGCCTCGTCGACACCGTCGAGGACGGGCACGACGGCCTCGTCATCTCCTCGTTCTCGCGCGAGGCGCTCGCCGACGGGATCGCGCGCGCGAAGGCGCTCCACGACGATCCCGACGCGCTGGACGCGATGCGCCAACGGGCGATGAAGAAGGACACGTCGTGGGGCGCGTCGATCGCCAAGTACGTCGCGCTATTCCGCTCGCTGCTCGCCCGCTAGCGGACCGCCTAAAAGGCCTAGGGCTAAAGTCCGAAAGCGATTAGGTCCAAAGCTACCTGCGAAGCCGGGGCCTTCCTCGTATACTTCTCATATATGAAAAAGACCATCCCTCTTGCCCTTCTGGCGATCCTTGCCGCGAGCATGGCCCGCGCCGGCGAGATCCGATTCGACGCGATCGATCCGGTCGCGCAGTTCCAGGAGATGAAGGCTCAAGGGAACCTCACGCCCGTAGCCGACGTCGCCGGCGCGCCTTCAACCAGCCGCCCCGATGCGGCGGTTCAAGGAGGGGACACGTATCAAGAGGTCCAACGCCTCTTCGAGCGGATCAATCATGGCGACCCCGTGACAAAACCTGAGATCACCGCCGCCCTGGCTTGGCTTCAGAAGAAGGCCGAGGACACGCAGAGTGACGCTCACTTTCAAGAACTTAAGAAAAAAGCGTGGGTCATGGGTCCTATCAAATATCCCGGGCATCAATTCACCGAGCCGGAAATCGATTCGGCGGCCTACTCTGAGCGAGACGATGAAATGACGGTCATCAGCACGTACGAATCGATCTTTAACGTGGCCCTGGCCAATCTGAACAGCCGCTAGTCGCCGGGGTGGTTGAGCGTCGCCTTCCAGCGGTATTCCCGGACGTTGCCTTCGGCGTCCTCCCGCCGGACCGTCCCTTCCATCGCGTCGCCCGAGCGCTTGCCTTCCCACTCCAATCGCAGCCCGTCGGCGTTGCGCTGCCGGCTGCGCCATTCGATTTCCTCGGCCCGGAACTTGTCGTCGTAGCCCGTCGGCTCGAAGCCCTTCGGGATCATGCGCGCCGAGGCCATCTTGCCGGCGTCGAACATCAGGTAGTCGACGCGCGCCGACATCAGAGGCCCGCTCGCCTCCGCGTACTTGAGCTTCCACTCCGTGCCGTCGAGGGCCTGCTGCGCGCGCGCGGCGGGCGCGAGCGCGAGCAGCGCCAGGAGGAAGAGCGCCGTTCTCATAAACCCAGTGTAAGCCTCCGCGAGTGACGGGCTCGTGTCGCGCCCGCCACGATCGTGCTATGATCGTCGCATGAGATATCTCGCTCTGCTCGTTTCGCTTACTTTCGTCTGCGCGCCCGCCCGCTCCCAGGACTGGGCCAAGAAGGCGCTCGAGAAGTCGCGCCGCCACGGCGAGTGGGTCAAGTTCCCGTCGTCCGCCGGCGAGATCTCGGCCTTCGTCGTGTATCCTGAGACCAAGGGCAAGGCCCCGGCCGTCGTCTTGATCCACGAGATCTTCGGCCTGACCGATTGGGCTCGCGATATGGCCGACCGCCTCGCGGCCGACGGCGTGATCGTGATCGCGCCCGATCTGCTGTCGGGCAAGGGCCCGTTCTCGGGCATAGACGACGCGCGCAAGGCGGTCGGCGAGCTCAGCCCGCAAACGGCCGACGCCATCCTGGACGCCTCCGCGGATTATGTGAAGAAGCTTCCGTCCGCGAACGGCAAGCTCGGCGTCATCGGCTTCTGCTGGGGCGGCGGGCAGTCGTTCCGCTTCGCGACGCGGCGTCCGGACCTCTCCGCGTCCTTCGTGTTTTACGGCACGCCGCCCGAGGATCCGACGGCCGCGAAGGCGCCGGTGTTCGGCTTCTACGGCGGCAACGACGCGCGCGTGACCTCGACCGTCGAGGACACCAAGAAGACGATGGCCGAGGCCAGCAAGAAGTACGAGGCCGTCGTCTACGACGGCGCCGGCCACGGCTTCATGCGCGGGGGCGAGGATCCAGCGGGGACGCAGGGCGACCGCGCGGCGAGGAAGAAAGCGCTCAAGCGCCTCGCGACGCTGCTCGAAAAAGACCTCGGCGCGCGCTAACGCGGCGCGGCTTGCAGCGTGATGAGCCCGAGCCCGGCGAGGCTCACGGCCACGCCGATGAGCGCGGCGGCGCTCAGCCGCTCGTTAAAAAAAACGCGCCCGAGGGGCAGCAGCATGAGCGTGAGGCTGACCGTCACGACGAGCGAGGTCAGCCCGATGCGCCAGCCGGAGCGGTAGGCGAGCAGAAAGCCCGTCTCGATGACGATGACCGAAAGCCCGAGCGCGAAGCTCGTCCAAGAAAGCGCGCCGAGATCGGCGCGCACGTCGCGCCCGCTCGTCAGAAAGTAGAGCAGCGCGCAGCCGAGCGACGCCGTGCCGAAGCTCACCGCGAGCGCGAGAAACGGATTCGCCTGCGCAGGCGTGAGCTTCTGGGCGCAGTGATAGAGCACGTTGCCGAGCACGGCGCAGACGACGGGCAGCCAGATCTTCATCGAGGAAAGTGGTGGCTCCAACGGGAATCGAACCCGTGTTTCAGCCTTGAAAGGGCCGCGTCCTAGCCGTTAGACGATGGAGCCGTAAATCGAAAACGTTGAGCCCGGTGGGATTCGAACCCACGACCCCACGCTTAAAAGGCGCGTGCTCTACCCCTGAGCTACGGGCTCGTGAACGACCGGAGATTATAGCGGTTTTCGAGGCTTCGCAGATCTGAGCAGAATTGCGAAGTGTCCACCGGGCGTCTATCCTCCAAGAATCTTCTTCTTATCCGCGGGGGAGATGAGCTTGCTCTTGCGCACGATCTCGTCGATCTGCGCGACGATCGGATCGGGTAAATCGGCGACGATGGCCGCTTCACCGTTCGCGACAAGGTCCTCGACGTCTTTGCGCGGGAACTCGTAGAGCTCGCGGCAGTTGATCGCGGTTTTAAGAGGGAGTTCGGCGATCGTCTTGGGCGCCAAGATCACGGCGTTCTCTTTAAAGACCGCGTTTTTCTCATAGGCCGCCATTTGAGAGGTCGTTATGAAAAACACGATCGGATCGGCGTTTTGCGGGTCGTTGCTGACGACAACGATGTACTTGGCCCTTATATTGCCGGTACCGCCAATGAATTCGATCGTGGCGCGAAGGATCGTCCCGCGTCTAACGCGTCGCGAGAAGAGCTTTCGGAGTTGGTCGGGTGGGAGTGACACGAGAGAAGGCCGCTATGACCTCGGCCTTCTCGTCCTGCTCGGCCTCGGCAAGTTCTACCACGCCCTTGGTCGCCGCCTTGTCGTCTTTCGGGAAGAGGCGGTAATCAATCTCCCCGAGAGACTCCGTCTCCTTCCAGGCGGCATGCCGATGCGTGATGTTCACGAGCGAAGAGGCCTTAAGCTTTCCGTATTCCTTCGCGACCCATTCAAGGGTCTCGACGTCACTCTCGCTCAGAGAATCGCAGGAGGGGGCCTTGCCGAGCGAAATCAGAGGGTATTTATGCTTACGATCAACCTTGAAGTACTTGGCAAGCTCTTTGCCCTCGACCGCAGGACGGATGTGAAGCATCACGTCCTCTTCGAGCTGGTCGATGAGTTCCTTGGAAACTGTCGGGACCGGCCCGAGTCCCATGCGGATATATCTGTCCCCGATGACCGGCCGGCCGTAGACGTTGAAATGCCGTCGATCAGCCAAGTAGAGTAGCTTGACGATCTTGAGCTTCGTCATTGGGCCGCATCGCTCTAGCAGGATGCCGAGCGCGGCGACGAACTTGTCGAAATTGAATCGGAATTTCAAGGGAGGTCCCACGCGACCAGTGTAGCCCCGGAACGTCGGAAATGCAATGTCGGCGCTGTTACGCCTGGGCGAGGTCGCGGCACTTCGGCAATGGTACATAATTGATAAGGGTTTGTCAGGTGTCACAAGTACTACGAGCGACCCTCCGAAAAAGTTCCATGTTCAAGCGCGGGGAATAACGGCGCCGACGGGTTTTTAAGCCACACGCCGTCACGCGGCTTCAATGTCCGCGCGTTATACTGCCTTTGACAGGAGGTTCTATGCTGAGATGGGCTGCGGTGTTCTTGGTCATCGCCGTCGTCGCCGGAGTGCTCGGCTTGGGCGGCATCGCCGGAGCGGCGGCAGGCATCGCGAAGACGCTGTTCATCATCTTCATCGCGCTCTTCGCGGTCTCGCTGATCGCGGGCTTGGTGACGGCCGACCGGCTGACGCATCGTCACCATCACCCGTGACGACGGGGCGCCAAAAGGCGAACCTCGGGCTCTGAAACGCGAACGCGAGGCGCGCCACGCCGAGGCGGCGCAATCCGCCGGCGGCTTTAGCCGCCGCCGCGCGGTCGTGGAGGGTCACGACCAGATCGGCGGCCGGCTCGACGGCGCGTACGTCCTCGAGCGGGGTCCAGCCGCCGCGGATCGCGGCGCGATCGCCTCCGAGAAGCCATGCCTTGTAATGCGGGTCGGCGTATAACGCGACGTTCGGGCTGATCCACCAATCTCTCGGGCCGGCGGAGCCGTCCGACGGCACGATCAGCCGTCCCTTCCAATCGCGGATCGCCGCGACGTCGGCGGCCGACGCGAAGTCGCCGTCGTGGATCATCGCCTCGAGCCGGCGCGCCCCGTAGGCCGACGCGGCGAGCAGCGGCACGAGCAGCGCGAGCGCGGCGCGGGACTTTCTCATCCGCTCGAGCGCGGCCGCGAGCAGCAGCACGTAGCCTAGGCCGAGATACCACTGATGGTAGTGATGCACCCAGCTCAGGTTGCGAAAGCAGACGACCCAGGCCAGCGCCGCTGCCGTCGTCATGAGCCCGAACGCCGGAAGCGGACGCTTCCAATAGTCGCGACTCGAGCGCCAAGCGGACCAGCCGAGCAGACCCGCGAGCGCGAGCGCGTTGGGCCAGGCGAAGTTGAGATCCAGGAAGCCGAGCTGACGCGACAGCCACGCGCCGGCGCTCACGCCCTCGAGCCCCGCGCTCATCCGGTAGAGCGCCTGCCGCCTCGCGGCGTCCGCGTCGAAGCCGAGCTTACAGAGGATCCAGACGTTGATCAGGGCGCTCGCGGCGCCCGTCGCGGCGAGCCGGGTCAAATAGCTCCGGTCGCGTTTCGGGCGCGTCGTCCAGAGCCAAAGCCACAGGCCCGCGCCGATCGCGTAGACGCCCCACTCGGCCTGGAAGAGCAGGAAGAACGTCGCGGCGAGCGCGATGCGCGACGTTCTCCGGTCGTCGAGGCGCAGCGCGAGCATGAAGTTGAGCAGCACGAGGAAAGTCGCCACGGTCTCGTGCTTCCACGCGTCTTGATAGTTGTAGAAGAGCGGCAGCAGGGCGTAGAGCAGGGCGCAGAGCCCCGCTGCTTCCGCTCCTATAAAAGGATATAGCAGGGCGACGAGCAGGACGGTCGAGCCCAACGAGAAGGCCAGAGAGAACGTCCGCGAGACCCATTCGGAGAACCCGAAAACCCGCGCGAACGCGCGAAACAGCGCCGCCGCCAGGACGGGGTGGTGCGCGTACTCGACGAGTCCGGTCTCGCGGCCCGCCGCGTCGTAGGAGTATCGCGCGAGGCCGAAGACCTTCCACGGGCTCTCGATCGAGCGATCGAGCGAGTGCAGCGCGCGCAGGGTCATCGCCGCGTCGTCGTTAGTCCAATGCGCGCGGCCCTCGACGAAAGGGACTCCCAATCGCGGAAGACTGACGGCGACTTGAACGAGCAGGACGAGGCCGGCGTAGGCCGCCGCGCGGTTTCCCGTCATGGGGCTACGGTAGCTTTTCCGAGACGCCCCGGCAAAGGTATGATCTGGCCGCCGTGAAGCGCTACCCGGCCGTAATGGTTTTTCTGGCGGCGTTGGCCGCCTACTTGTCGACGCGCCATTGGCACGGCGGCGACGACCTGCCGAGCATCCTGCTGCCGTTCGCGCTGCTGCGCCACGGCACGCTCGCGCTAGATCCGTTTATCGACGATTGGTTCCGCGGGCGCAACGCCTGGTTCACGATCGCCGTCGGCGCGCGGCACCTCTCGTGGATGCCGCCCGCGACGGGCCTGCTCGCGCTGCCCGTGTGCCTCGTCCCGGCGCTGCGCGGCGCGACGATCACGGTCGGGCTTCTCATGAGGCTGTCCAAGCTCAGCGGCGCGCTCATCACGGCGGCGTCGGTCGGCGTGCTCTGGAAAGCGCTGGAGCGGCGCTGCTCGCGGCAGTGGGCGTTTTGCTTGTGCGCGCTCTACGGTTTGGGCTCTTGGGCGTTCAGCGTGAGCGGACAGGCGCTGTGGCAGCACGGCCCCGCGTGCCTGACGCTCGCGCTCGGCCTGTGGGGGCTGGCCGAAGACGGGCCGAGATTCGACGCGCTCGCGGGCTTCGGCTTCGCGGCGTCGGCGGCCGTGCGTCCCGACGACGCGTTCTTTTTCGCGGCGGCGCTCGCTTACCTCCTTTATAAAGAGCGGCGCCGGCTGCCGCTGTTTCTCTCCGGGGCGCTCGCGCCGGCGGTACTCTCGGCCGCGTACTGGCTGCACTACACGGGACGCCTGCGTCCGCCCGAGCTCGGCGTCCAGGCCGCGAAGCTCGGCGGCCTCGATCCTAACGCCTTGCTCGCGCTGCTCGTCAGCCCGACGCGCGGGCTGCTGACCTTTTTTCCGGCCGCGGCGTTCGGCGCGTGGGGCGCTTGGAAGAAGCGCCGCGACGCCCTGCCGCCGTTGCTGCTCGCCGCGTGCGCGGCGCAGTGGGTCTTCTTCGCGTGCTACGACGGCTGGACCGGCGGCAACACGTTCGGAGCCCGCTATTTCGCCGCCGCGGCGCTGGTTCTGACATGGCTTTGCGCGGTCATCGAGCCCGAGGTCCGCGGCTCGCGCGCGTTGTTGAGTCTCTGGAGCCTCTGCGTCTCGTACTCCGCGGTCGTGCACGCTCTCGGCGCCTATCTGCCTTGGCCGGGGCCGCCGGACATCCCCGAGCAAAAGCTGGCGGCTTGGTCGTGGAGCTTGCATCCGCTCGCCGCCCTGCTGACGACGCCGCGCGCGCTGGGGGCGGCGTCTCTCCCCGCGCGCGCCGTCGCTTTCTCGGCCGCGCTCGCTCTCGCCGCCGGCGGGGGCGCGCTGCTGCGCCGCGGGCTAGGGCGAACCCCTGGCGGGGCTCGGGATTCGGGGCTACACTAGGCATCAGGATGAGACGCGCGCGGGCGGGGTGCACGCTGGCGGCCTGGTGGTGGGCCTGCGGGCTCGCTTACGGGCAGTGCACTTGCCTCGGGATCGCGGGCGACGCGAACGTCCCGATGTGCTCGGCGGCGGTCTGCCAGGCGCGCAACACCGGGACCATCCCGGCGAATCTTTCGAGTGAGTGCTCGGGCGGGGTTTGCGCGAAACCCCCGGCTCCGCCGCCCGCTCCGACGACCGCGCCCACTCCAAAAGGAGCTTATGATCCGCCGCCGCCCGGCGGCGTGGCTCCTCCGCCCGGCGGCGGGGGCGCTCCGCCCGGCGGCGGGGGCGCTCCGCCCGGCGGCGGAGGCGCTCCGCCCGGCGGCGGAGGCGCTCCGCATGGCGGCGGGGGCGCTCCGCATGGCGGCGGGGGCGCTCCGCATGGCGGCGGAGGCGCTCCGCCCGCGGGAGGATCTTCCGGGAGCGCGCCGTCGTCTTCGGGGGGGTCGTCGTCGCCCGGCGCCGTCGCCGCCGTTCCCGGCGGCCCGGCGACGCCGCCCAGGCCCTCGGACCGCTCGGCCCGCATGGCGGCGGCGAGCGCGGCTTTGCCGGGGCAGCTCGAGAATATTTCCTACGCGGGCGGCGTCGCGGCGTCACCGCTGCCTCGTCCCGCGCCGGCCGCCGATTTCAAGTCCCCGGTGCTCGCCGGAGCGATCGCCGGCCCGACCGGCTCGGCGTCGTCTGCGTTCGGCGCGACGGCTCGCGCGCTCGACACCAAGTTCAAGCTCAAGGACTTCGGCGGCGCGTTGAAAGACGCCGACCATCTGATCGACCTCGAGCCCGAGAATCACGAGGGCTACGCGCGCCGCGCGGAGGTCAACAACGCGCTGGCGAAGTATTCGGACGCCGAGCGCGACGCGTTGGAGGCCGTCAAGCGCGACCCCGCCGACGTCGCGGCGTGGAAGGCCCTGGCTCGGGCGCGGCTGGCGCAAGGCAAGGCCGCGCAGGCCAAGGACGCGGCGACCCTCGCCCTCGAGATCGATCCCAACGACGCCGAGGCGTATCTTCTTCGCGCCGATGCGGAGGACGTGCTCGGCGATCACGAGGCCGCGCGGCGCGACCGCGCCAAGGCGGCCGAGCTCGAGCTTCAGGCCAAGCCGAAGCTGCTCGAGCAATCGGAGACCGGAAGCAACGCATTCGGCGAGCGCCCGTCCTATTCTTTCCCTTTCGGGGCGGGGGCGCCTGACGGGAGGGTGCCTTGGGCGGCGGCCGGGCTGGCCGGCTTCTCGGCGCTGTCGGCCGCGCTCGGCTTCGCTTACTGGAAGAACCGCCGCAAGCGCGGCCCCGTCGGAAGCATCGATCTGTCGAAACCAACGTGACCAAGGAGAATCGCATGCGAACGCTTATCGCCGTGCTGGCGGCCGTCCTCGTCTCTGGGGCGGCCCGCGCGCAGGAGCTCACGAAGGACATGTGCGACCAGATCGAGCAGCGCACGGGGCATCGGCCGCCCGACTGCGAGAAGCTCGTCGACGGGGCGACGACCGACGACAACAACAACGCTCCCGCCACGATCACCTCGAATGCGCCCGCGTCGGTCACGCCCACTCCTCCCCCGCCCACTTATCCGGGACCGGCGAACCCGGTCCCCGGAGGGACGACCCCGGGCGGCACGACGCCCGGCGGCACGGCGCCGGCCGGCGGCTCGATGACGATCCCGAACTACACGGCTCCTGCGATGACGGGCGGGACTCCCAGCTCGAGCGATTGCGACCATTGGGGCACGGCCTTGGACGTCGCCGGCAGCTTCACGAACTACGCCTTCTGGATGACCGATTCCAAGGGCGTGATGGCCGAGCGCAAGACGCTCCACGGCATCTACTTGGAGGACGCCAGCCAGAACGCCGGCGACGCGCGCGACCGCGCCGCGGCGAGCGTCGGCGCGGCCCAGGGCTGCGACGCCTTGTCGGGCTCGGCGGGCGCCGTGCACGACGCCTATCAATCGGAGTTCGATCTGCTGACCGCGGCGCTCAAGGTCTGCGCCGAGGACAGCACGGCGCAGTATTGGTCCAAGTGCCCCCAGGCCGTCGAGGACGCGCTCAAGAAGGACGAGGACAACCGCAAGTCCGGCGGCGTCCTCGACCGGTACCTTTCGGCCGTCGACAACGGGCACTCCCAGTGCTTGTCGGGCGGCGACCGCCAGGCCTACGAGGAGATGCGCCAGACGCCGTGCCAGCGCACGGGCGAGGACGGCCCGAACCGCTGCGCGACGGCGCGCTACGGCATCGCCACCGGCAGGGCGGGCCAGCTCAGCAAGGTGATCAACAATCTCAACGCGATCAGCGCGGGCTCGATGTTCAAGCCCGTCGCTCAGACGGCCTCCGGCATGGTCAAGGACGCGCAGGACAAGCTCTGGTCCGTCGTGCACGACACGAGCCAGGACCGGCTGCTCTTCGAGGCGACCTACGAGGTCTACGGCGCGCAGAAGATGATCGACACCGGCACTCAGTACTGCCCGAACTGAGCCCCGAGGCTCATGGTCCCGGTCCAGATCCTCGTCGTCGAGGACGACGCCGAGCTCGGCGGGCTGGTCGTCACCCAGCTCTCGAAGGCCGGGTTCGCGGCGCGCCTGGCGACCGACGGGATTGAAGCGATGCGGTTGATGGTCCAATCGCCGCCCAGGCTCGTCATCCTCGACTTCAATTTCCCGGCGGGCGGCGGCGGCACCTTGCACGAGCGCATCCGGTCCTCCAGCGCGACGGCGGCGGTGCCGATCATGATGTTCACCTCCACGCCTCCGCAGCTCGTCAAGCAGGCGCTCAAGAGCGACGAGCGCACGTATTACCTCGGCAAGCCGTTCAAACAGGGCGAATTGCTCAACCTCGTCGCCGGGATCATGGCCGGAGCGGCGCGCCCGCTGAGCGCGATGAGCGCGGCGCGCAAGGCGGGGCGTCCCCAGGCGCTCGTCGCCGACGACGACGCCGCCGTCGCCGACGTCCTCAAGCACGTCCTCGAGAAGGAAGGCTTCGAGGTCGAGGTCGCGGCCGACGGCACGCAGCTCATGGACCGCCTGAGGCTCAAGGACCTTTCGCCGGACGAAGGGGCCTATCGCCCCGATCTGATCGTGCTCGACATCATGATGCCGGGCATAGACGGTTTTACCCTCAACCTTCATTTGCAGCACAACCCGCGAACCAAGGACATCCCGGTCGTCGTCCTCACCTCTCGTCCCGGCATGAAGGCCATGTTCCAGTCCGCTTCGAACGTGCTCGGCGTCATGGAAAAGCCTTTCGAGCTCGCGACGCTGCGCGGCTTCGTGGCGAAGGCGCTGCGGCGCTAGTGGTGCTTGATCAGATAGACGACGACCAGCACGGAGACGGGGACTCCGAACAGCCACGCGATGCCGTAACCCGCGAGACCTCCGCGCTCGGAGCGCCGGACCCTCGTTAACGCGTTCTGAGCCGCCACGGCCAGTCTTTCGGCCTTTTCAAGAAGCAGCATACGATTCTCCTGGGCTGACTCCATTGTACTGCCGTCGGAGTGAGTCCGGGATTGAGGCCGCTTGTAGACCGTGTGCTAGACTTCGTGCCCGAGGGCCTTCTTGAGCGGCTTATTGACCGCGAAGAAGACGAGGCCGGCGCTGACGCCGAGGGCGAGCAGCAGCGCGAAGAACGCTTCCTGGCTCATCCTGCTGTAGAAGATGCCGATGTAGCCCGACGCGTAGTTGCCCACGAAGCTCGACAGGAACCACATGCCCATCATCATCGAGACCATGCGCGCCGGCGAGACCTTGGTCACGAGGGACAGTCCGATCGGCGAGAGGTAGAGCTCGCCCATCGTGAACATCCAGGTCGTCGTGACGAGCCACAGCAGGCTGCCCTGGCCGTCGCCGACGATCCTCGCCGCGCCGATCATGATGATGAACGCGGCGCCCAGGAGCACGCAGCCGATGCCCATTTTCGTGACGGACGAGGGCTCTTGCTTGCGCTTGTTCTGCCACGCCCAGAACTTGTCGAGGAACGGCGCGAAGATGAAGATGAACGCGGGATTGAACGCCTGGTACCAGCTCGACGGCACGTGGAAGCCGAAGAACGTCCAGCGCGTGTGCTGGTCGGCGTAGAGCTGGAGCGTGTTGCCCTGCTGCTCATAGACGCCCCAGAAGACGATGTTGACGATGCAGAGAAACACGAGCGCGCCGATCGCCTTCCACTCCTGCGGCGTGATGCCTTGGTCCGCCTTCTTCTCTCCCGCGGCGGCCTTCTTCATGATCCGGTCCGGCGGGATCAGATGGCGGCCGAAGTGATAAACGCAGAGGCCGGCGAGCATGCCGACGCCGGCGGCGCCGAAGCCCCAATGCCAGCCCCACGTCTGGCCGAGCGTGCCGCAGATCAGCGGCGAGAAGAACGCGCCGAGGTTGATGCCCATGTAGAAGATCGTGAACGCGGAGTCGCGGCGATGGTCGCCCTCGGCGTAGAGGTTGCCGACCTGCGTCGAGATGTTCGGCTTGAAGCAGCCGTTGCCCAAGATCAGGAAGAACAGGGCGACGAAAAAGAGATGCTCGATGGCCATCAGGAAGTGTCCGATCGCCATCAAGAGCGCGCCGACGTAGACGGACTTGCGCTGGCCGAGCACGCGGTCGGCGAGGATGCCGCCGAAGAAGGGAGTAAAGTACACGAAGCCGGTGTAGAGGCCGTAGATCTGCGAGGCGACCTGCTGCACGTTGAGCGCGCCTTGGACGCCGGAGTGGTTCGCCATCCACTGCACGTACGCCTTGATCGACTCGTAGCCGAGCACGCTCATGCCGCCGTCGGCGGCGAGCAGCAGGCGCTTGACCATGTAGAGCACGAGCAGCGCGCGCATGCCGTAGTAGGAGAAGCGCTCCCACATTTCGGTGAAGAACAGGACGTAGAGGCCTTTCGGGTGGCCGAAGATCTCGCCTTGCTGGGAAGGGGGGATGTAGCCTTCGACCGCGTCCACCGTCGCTGCGCTGCTCATGAGTTCCTCGTCGTCGTGAGAATAGCCTTCACCGGAGTTTGAAAATAATACATCAATTCATCCGCCACATGGCGGATGATGATCACCACTCGGTGGGCTTGTAGTCCTTGAGGAACTTGCCGAAGACGTGGTTGCCGGTGTTGAATCCGTCGAAGACGGGATCGAGCACGCGGGCGGCGCCGTCGACGATGTCGAGCGGGGGCTGGAAGTCGAGCTCGACTTTCTTGCGCTCGGCGTGGATGGCGGGGTCCTCGTCCGTGACCCAGCCGGTGTCGACGGCGTTCATGAAGATCGCGTCCTTCGCGTACTCGGGCGCGGACGTCGCCGTCATCATGTTGAGCGCGGCCTTGGCCATGTTGGTGTGCGGGTGCTTGTCGGTCTTGGTCCGGCGCGAGAAGCTGCCTTCCATCGCGGAGACGTTGACGACGTGCTTGGCCTCGGCCGGGGACTTGAGCAGCAAGGGCTTGAGCTTGCCGTTCAGGATGAACGGAGCGACGGCGTTGATCAAGTAGATCTCGAGCAGCTCGGGCGTGGCGACCTCGGAGAGCGTCAGGCGCCAGGTGTTGCGCGTCCGAAGGTCGACTTGCTGCAAGTCGGCGTCGATGCGGCCCTCGGGGAAGACTTCCGGCGAGCACGCCTCTTCGTCGTAGGAGTAGCGCAGCTGCGAGAGCGCGGCCGGGTTGCGCAGGCCCATGCCGGGGCCGGTCTCGCTCCACGTGGAAAGCCCCGTCTCGACGGTGCCCTTGGCCTCGAGGCGCGGAGCCGTGCCGAGGATCGCCAGGCACTCCCGCCGCGCGTTAAGAAGCGCCCCCGCCTCTTTCGGCAGCTCGTCGACGCCCAGCGACTCGTTGGCCAGCAGATGCGAGTACCACTGCGGCGGCCGGCGAACCGTCTGCGCGGCGTTGTTGATGATCATGTCGAGGCGGCTTTCTTTGGAAAGGAGATACCGCGCGAAGATCTCCACCGACGGCGCGTGCCGGAGGTCCAAGCCGTGGATCTCGAGGCGATCCTTCCATGCGGCGAAATCTTTTTCTTTCGAGTACCGCAGCGCGGAGTCGTGCGGGAAGCGCGTCGTCGCGATCACGCGCGCGCCGGCGCGCAGGAGCTTGAGGCCGATCTGGAAGCCGATCTTGACGCGCGAGCCGGTGACGACCGCCGTCTTGCCGCGTAGATCCGCGGTCTGGAAGCGCTTGTCGTAGTTGAACTCGGCGCACGAGGGGCACATCGCGTCATAGAAGAAGTGGACCTTGCGGAAGTCCTCTTTGCAGACGTAGCAGTGGCGCGGCTCCTGGAGCTCGCGCGAAGGCGCGTCGGCGCCGCGGCGCTCGGGGGCGACGAAGACGGATTCGGCGCGCGCGGTGCGGATCTCGGTGGCGTTGCGCACGGCGCGGTCGAGCTCGCGGACCGCGGCCTTCTTGAGATTGCGGACCGCCTTGCGCTTGGCCTTCATCTCGTAGCGCGTCGGGCGCGAAAGCCGGCCCGCGGCGACCATCAAAGCCACGCGCAGCTCGTCCGGAATGACGGCCAGCGCGGCGCGGTCCTCGACGATCGTTTGGAGGATTTCGAGCGTGCGGCGCAGTTCCTCCGCGTCGACGGCAAGGCGGGGCTTCATCAAGAAAAGATTTTACCAAATCCACGCCAGCCCTCCTCGGCGAAGGCGCCCGAAAAAACCCTTTATTTTCCGGCGCACTCAGGCTACGCTTCGGCTGAATGGAGTCCGTCGGAATCGCCGTCTTCTTCATCCCCTACCAACTCGCGATGATCTATTCGATGTTCATGCTGGCGTCGTTCTGGGCCGGCCGCAAGCTGCGCGGAGTGCCGGACCTCGTCTACATGATCTTCGGCGTCCTGGGGCCTCTCGTCGGCTGGCTGCTCTCGACGCTCGTTCCTTCCTTCGGCTTCGTGATCCCGGCCTCGCTGGCGGTCGTGTACTGGTGGGCGAGCTCCCACGAGGCCGTCGAGGAATCGGTCGTCGCCGGCGAGCCCGCGCGAGAGCGCGCGCAGGCGCTCGCCGAGCTCGAGCGCGACCCGCGCAACGCCGCCGCGCACTGGGCCATCGCTCGATCGTACGAATCCGAGAAGAAATTCGACCTGGCGCTCGAGCACTACGAGCGCGCGCACGGCATCGACGAGCGGACGATGCCGCGCCAGGAGCTCGACGACGCGCGCGACCGTCTCTCCGCGGCCGCCGTGCCCGATACCGCCAATCCTCATTTAGAAGAGCAGGTTCGCGCCGACGCGCGCCGCGCGCGCTGGGAGCGCAGGATCCTCTATTTCAGCCTTCTGCTCATCCTGGTGAATCGAGCCTGGGCCGCCAATCTCTGCGCGACGATGCTCTTCCTCGGCTGGTTCTCTCCGATCAAGCGAAACTGCTAGACTCGCCCGATGGCGCGCCAGCTCCCGCCTTCCGGCATCAATCTTTTCCAGCTGATCTACGTCCTGATCCGCGAGTACGTCGAGAAGACGGGCCAGCCGCCGCTCAACCTCTCGCTCGGCAACCCGGACGGCGTGCCGGTGGAGGCGATCCGCGAGCTCAAGGCGCGCTTCTCGAAGGACCCCGGCTACGATTACCACACCTACGCCGAGGACAAGAACCTCAACTCCTTCGCGGAAGGGATGATCGCGCTGCATGGGGGAGCCGACGCGCTGCGCCTTCCTCACGTCAAGTTCGCGCCGACCAACGGCATCAAGACGACGAGCGCGCTCTTGCCCCTGGCTTGCGGGCTCCATCTGCCGGACAAGAATCGCCGCGACTCCTTCGTCGTGGCCTCGAACCTTCCCGCCTACGACATCATCGGCACGTGGACCGGCTCTTATTACGGCGCGCGCCGCGTCGTCTGGCCGCTTTCCTCGACCGAGAACATGCGCCTGAGCCTCGAGCGCCTGGACGAAGCGCTGCGCAAGGAGGGCCTCGAGCGCGCGGACATGCTCTTCGTGATCCGGCCGGGAAATCCGGCGGCCGTCGGCGCCTCGACCGCCGATTGGGAGGCGCTCGCGAACTGGTGCGTCAAGCGCAAGACGCGCCTGGTCAACGACGCGGCGTACGGCGCTCTGGCCGCGCCCGGCAAGCACGCGCCGCTGGCGGAAGTCGCGCGCGACCACAAGCAGCTCGAATGGATGGAGCTCTACTCCGTCAGCAAATCCTTCAACGACCCGGGCGCGCGCCTGGGCGCCTTGATCGGCAGCAAGGACTTCGTCGAGGATTATCTGCTGATCAAGGGCAACACGGACTCCGGCCCCGTCCCGTCGGTGATGGCCGCGTACGGCGAGTTTTTCAAGGACGCGAAGGCCTCGCGCGCCGCGCTCGACGACTTGCGCGCGCTCTACGCGCGGCGGCTCGAGTACGTCGTGAAAAGCCTTCGCGGCGCCGGCCTCAAGTCCGCGTGCGAGACCGACGCGGGCTTCTTCACGCTCTGGAAAGTGCCCAAGAAGGCGCTCGGCCGCGAGCTGCCGAAGGACCTGCCCGCGCACGAGGCGTTCAACCGCCTCGTGATCTCGGAGACCGGGATCGTCGGCGTGCACTTCGAGGGCTTCGCCGACGACGGGACGCGCGAGCCTCTCATCCGCTACGCCGTCTGCGCCGACGTGCTCGACTCGAAGTTTCAACAGCGCTTCGAGCGCGAGCTCGCCCGTCTCAAGCCCGAGTATTAGCGGTAGAATATAGTCATGCCCGCCAAGACCGGATACATGCTCGGCGCCTCGCAATACGAGATCGAGCGCCTGACGTTCCAGGCGGAAGTTTGGCGGACCATGACCGAGGGCTTGCTCGACAAGCTCGGCGTCGGCAAGGGCTGGAGCTGCCTGGACGTCGGCGCCGGCATCGGCACGGTCGCGCTGCCGCTGGCCGAGCGCGTCGGCGCGGAGGGGCAGGTCACGGCGATCGAGGCCTCTCCTTTATACGCCGCGACGCTGCGCGACGAGGCCGCGCGCAAGAACTTCGACAACGTGACGGTCTGGGAGGGCGACCTGCGCAAATACCCCGCGCGCAAAGGCGCTTTCGACCTGATTTTCTCGCGCTGGGTGTTCAGCTTCCTGCCCGACGTCGAGAAGTGCCTCAAGCATCTTGTTCCGTGCCTGAAGAAAGGGGGCTATCTCGCCATCGAGGACTACCATCATCTCGGCTGCGCGTACTATCCGACGCGCCCGAGCTTCGACGCCGTCATCGAGGGCGCGCGCGAGTGGTACCTCAAGACCGGCGGGAATTACCGGATCGCGGGCGAGCTGCCCGCCCTTTATCACAAGCTCGGCTTGCGCGACGTCGAGGTCGTGCCGCACATGCGCGTCGGCGGACCGGCGTCGGGCCTCTGGAAATGGTCCGAGCTGTTCTTCTTGGGCCATCTGCCGGCGATGATCGGCCAGGGCGTCGTCTCGGTGGAGCTCGCGCGGCGGTTCAAGCGCGACCTGGAGGCCGTCAAGAAAGTCCCCGGCGCGCTGTTCGTCGTGCCGACGATCTTCGACGTGATCGGACGGAAATGAAGATCTTGGCGCTCGCGGCCTTGGCGCTCTGCGCCTGCGCGCCGCCGCCGCTTCCCGATTACGGCGCGCTGCCCGGGTTCTCGCTCGTCGCGCAAGACGGCGCGGCCTTCGGCAGCCGGCAGCTCGCGGGCTCTCCCTGGATCGCCGATTTCATCTACACGTCGTGCCCCGGCCCGTGCCCGGCGCTGACGGCGCGGCTGGCGTCGATGCAGAAGGCGCTCCCCGCGCCGGTGCGGCTCGTCAGCTTCACCGTCGACCCGGAGCGCGACACGCCGCGGGTTCTCAAAGATTACGCCGCGCGCTTCGGGGCCGATCCGGCGCGCTGGCGATTTCTGACGGGAAAAAGAAGCGAGCTGCGAGCGCTCGCGCGCGACGGCTTCAAGGTCCCGGTCACCGACGCCGGCGGCGGCCTCGTCGGCCACACGCTCAAGGTCGCGCTCGTCGATCCCGCGCTGCGCGTGCGGGGCTATTACGACGGCGACGACGCCGCGTCCATGGGCCGTCTGGAGCGCGACGCCGCCGCCTTGGCCGCCGCGCGCTAGAGCTTTCGGACGTTGCTCGCTTTGGGCCCCTTGTCGGTGTCGACCACGTCGTACTCGACCGCCTGGTTCTCGGCCAGGCTCTTGAAGCCCTCGCCGAGGACCGCGCTGAAGTGCACGAACAAGTCCTTCGACCCGTCCTCCGGCGTGATGAAGCCGTAGCCCTTCTGATCGTTGAACCACTTCACTTTCCCTTTGGCCATTTCCGTTCCCTCCGTGCGCGGGCAGTATAACACGAGCGCGCGGACGGGCGAGAAACGGACGCGTCACGATCGCGTAAGGGAACTTTGGCCTAGCGGCCGATCTGCTGCGTGGTGCGGCGATAGACCCGGAAGAGGTCCGTCGTCTTGTGCTTGGCGGGGATCATCTGGTCGAGGGTCTGCCACCAGAAGCCGCCGCAAGCCGAGCGCGGGATCGCGCACGAGGCCATCGTATAGAGGATCATCAGGTCCTTGCGCGCGCCGTCGACGTCCGTGGGATTGAGCCACCAGTAGCCGTTGAGATCGCTCTTCTCGACGTAGCCGAAGCTGCCGAGCATCACCTTCTTGTCGGGCAGGTATTGCCGCACGCGCTCGAAGATAGGCTCGAAGCCCAGGCCGACGGGGTTGTCCTCGGGCTGCAGCGAGAGCGCGACGACGTCGACCGAGCGGCCGAAGCCCTTCGGTACGTACATGGCCAGCCAGCCGCCGAGGCTGTGCTCCTCGTCCGGAGCCGTCCCGTCCCACCAGTAAAGCGTCCCGACCACCTCGAGCGAAGGCTCGATCTCCTTGACCTGCGCGGCGGCCGCTTGGAATATCTTGAAGACTTGCTGCGAGGACAAAGGCTCCTTCTGGCCGCCGAGCCAGTTGCCGTTGATCTCGACGCCGACCTCCCAGCTCTTGATCGGGTCGGAGTAGTGAAGGACCAGGTTCCTCGTCCGGGCGGCGTAAACCTGCGGCGTGAGCTCGGACGGCCATTGGTTGGTGTCGAGCACGCAGCCCATCACGCGGATGCCGGCCGCGCGCAGCTCCTTGACGATCTCGTCGTACTCGTTGAACGAGCTGAGCTTCGCGTAGGTGAAATCGGACGGGTTGGGACGGAAGACGAGGCGCACCCAATTGGCGCCGGAGTGCTTCACGGTCTCGATGATCCATTGGTAATGATCGAGGCGCTCCAGTAGCGAGTCGTCGAGCGTCAGGCCGAAGCGCAGCGTGTTCTTGGTGCGGTCGTTGCGCGCGAGCTCGAGGCCGTGCTCGAAGAGCATCTTCTCCCACGCGAGCGAGATCGCGTGAAGCGCCTTGTCGAAAGACTCCGAGCGCTTCGCGCCCTCTTTGCTCGCCTGCGCCTGGGCCAGGTCGTCCTTGGCTTCCTCCGCGAGCTTCTTGGCCTTGGCCCCGGGCTCGTAAGGCGGGTCCATGTCCTTGGTGTGCTTGAGCCAGGCTTCCTTAAATAGGCGATACTCCGAGAGCGCGATCTCCTCGTTGAGATAGACCACGTCGCCGTCTTGAAAGCCGCGCCCTTCGCGATCGACGGCGACGGTGGAGAAGCCGTCGTCCTCAACGGGCCAGGGCAGGCTCAGGATGATCCGCGGCAGCTCGACCCACTCGAGCGTGACGATCGAGCCCGTCTGCTCGAGCCGCGGCTTGGCCCAGCCCATGCCGTCGGGCGCCGTCACGGCGATGCCTGGGTCGTCGCCGTCCTTGCGGTCGGCGCGGCCGATGAAAGCGAGCAGCTTCGGGAGGTCCATCGGACGGCCCTTGGCGTCGTAGGCGACGAGCTTGATCGAGCCGCCGCTTGAGGAACGCCGCGCGGCGAAAGCGGGGGACGTCGCGATCAGGACGAGCAGGAGACCGCGCGCGAGCATGATGACAGAATTAGCAAATTTTTAACGGCGGCGGCGCAGGCGCCGTCGCGCGTCCTGCCAGTGCCCCTGCCCGAAGAAGATCAGGTAGTTGAGCACGCCCGCGCCCGTGGAGAGCTTCTCGACGGCCCCGCCGAAGAGGAAAGACGTTATGAGAAGAGCCGCCGTGACGATAAACAGCCAGCGCATTTTCACCGGGAAAAAGAAGAACAGCATGATCTCGAACTCCGGATTGAGGCGGGCGAACGCGAGAAAGAGGCTCGTGTTGAACGCCGTGTTCGTCAGCGGGACGTTGAAGAGCATCGCGACGGCGCCGGACGCGAGCGCGCCGATCGCGCAATAGACCGTCAGGCGCAGGTCGCCCCAGTAGCGCTCGAGCATCTGCAGATACATGTAAAAGAGGATCAGCCAGAAGAAAAGCCACAAAGGCGAGATCTCGGGCGGGACGATGAGATAGGTGAGCAGCCGCCAGACCTGTCCCTGGCGGACGAGCTCGGGCTCCAAGACGAGCTGCGTGGGAAAATCCGGCCGGATCAGCGTGAGGATGCCGACGAAGGCGTTCAAGCCCGCCAGCAGCGCCGCCAAGCCGGGGATCGCGATGAAGCTCAAGCGCCTTTCGAGGCGCTCGTACCAAGGGCGGTCCATGGGCGAGAATCATATCAAACTGATATGCTCTCCGCCGTGGACATCGTCGAAAGCAGCTTGACGCGACGCTCCTTCCTGCGGTGGGCGGCGACGGGGAGCGGCCTGCTTCTTTCCGGGTGCGGTCCGCTCTTGCGCGAGAAATCCGGTAAAGCGCCCGCTTCGCCGGGGAACAAGTACCTCTCGGGCAACTACGCGCCCGTCATGGACGAGAGGCCTTCGACCCCCTGCGTCGTCACGGGTAAGATCCCGGATTCCCTCCGCGGTACTTTTTTTCGCACCGGCCCCAACCCGGTCTTCCCGCCGAATCCGTATCACTGGTTCGACGGCGACGGCATGGTCCACGCCGTGCGCCTCGAGGGGGGCAAGGCGTGGTACATGAACCGGTTCGTCGAGACGGAGGGCTACCTAAAGGAAAAGGCGGCGGGGCGATGCCTTTACGGCGGCTTGCTTGCCGGGCCCCCCATCAAGAACCCGGCTAATACTTCGGTGGTCTGGCATCACCGCAGGCTGTTGGCCGCATGGGAGGGCGGCTCTCCTTACGAGATCAGCCCCGAGGACCTGCGGACGCTGGGTCGCTACGACTTCGACGGCCGATGGACGTCGCCGTTCACGGCGCACCCGAAGCTCGACACGGCGACGGGCGAGCTGCTGATCTTCGGCTACGATGAGAAGCTGGTGCGCTACGGCGTCCTCGATCCGGACGGGAAGCTCAGCCGCACCGCGACAATCGAGATTCCGCATCCGGTCATGATGCACGACTTCGCCGTCACCGCGAATTACGCGCTGTTGCTCGATCTGCCGCTCGTCTTCACCGAGCGCGGGCTTCAGTTCCATCCCGAGTATGGGGCGCGCATCGGCGTCCTGCCGCGAAACGGCGACGCGGCCGGCTTGCGCTGGTTCCGGATCGAGCCGTGCTGGGTCTACCACGTCCTCAACGCTTACGAGGACGGCTCGACGATCGTGCTGCGCGCCTCGCGCAGGCTGGATTGGCCCAAGAGCCGAGCGAGCCTCTTCGAATGGCGGCTCGATCTTTCGACGGGAATGACGACGGAGAGAGCACTCGACAGCGTCCTCAGCGAGTTCCCGATCGTCAATCCAGCCGTGGTCGGCCGCGCGCATCGGTTCGGCTACCTCGCGCGCGAAGCGAAAGACGAGAGCGACGCCGTCATCAAGTACGATCTGATCTCCGGGACCAACCGGGTCTATCGGTTCGGCGAGGGAAAAACGGGCGGAGAAACTCTCTTCGTTTCCTGCCCGGGCGGCAAGGCCGAGGATTCGGGCTGGCTGATGAATTTCATCTACGACGCCAAATCGGGCGCGAGCGAACTCATGATCATCGATGCTCAAGAACTGGCGCCGGTCGCGTCGGTGAAGATTCCGCGCCGCGTTCCTTACGGCTTGCACGCCAACTGGATCGCCGGCTAGCGCGGATGACGAGCTCCTGGCGCGCGCGCGTGAAGGACGCCATGCCGCGCGCGCGCTTCGACGAGCCGCTCGGGCGCTACACCACTTTCCGCATCGGCGGGCCGGCCGATTGCTACGTCGAGCTCGAGAGCGCGGACGAGCTGTCGTCTTTGATGAAGCTCGCGCGGGCCGAGAAAGTGCCCGTGATGTTCCTCGGCTTCGGCTCCAATCTGCTCGTGCGCGACGGCGGCGTGCGCGGGATCGTGGCGCGGCTGCGGGGCTATTTCGAGCGGATCGAGTTCGGCGACGGCGGCCTCGTGCGCGCGGGCGCCGGAGCGCGCGTGCCGCAGCTCGTCGTCTCCTGCGCCGAGCGAGGGCTCGAGGGGCTCGAGCCGATCGTCGGCGTGCCGGGGACGGTCGGCGGCGCGCTCGTGATGAACGCCGGGACGCGCGAGGGCGAGATCGGGCCTCTGGTGCGCGAGGTTTACGCGCTCGGCGGTTCGTCGCTGCCCGTCACGCTGCGGTCATCGGAGCTTCATTTCGCGTACCGGCGAAGCAATCTCGAAGGCCGCGTCGTGCTCGGGTGCGCGCTTCAATTGCGGCCCGGGGACAAAGGTGATATAATGAGGCGCGTTCAGCAGTTCCAGCAGAGGCGGCTTCAGACGCAACCGATCCATACTTACAACGTGGGATCCACTTTTAAGAACCCTCCGGGCCGCTTCGTCGCGCAGCTCATCGAACAGGCCGGCCTCAAGGGGCTGGCCCGCGGCGGGGCGAGGGTGTCTCCGCTCCACGCGAACTTCGTCGAGAACTTCAACGGCGCCAAGGCCTCCGACGTGCTGGCCTTGGTCGACGACATCCGCGAGAAGGTCCGGGCGTCTTCCGGCGTCGAGCTCGAGCTCGAGATGAAAGTCGTCGGAGAGGCCTGATGCGCCGCGTCCGCGTGGCGATGCGCCCGAAGGTCCGCAGCCAGCGCGCGCGCCGGCGCGCGGCCGTGCTCGCGGTCCTGTTCCTCGGCGCGCTCGCCGCCGTCACGGCGCGCAAGCTCGCGCGCGATTTTTCGATCGGCAGGATGAAAGACGAGCTCATGCCCGCGGCGACGACGGTCGTCGGCGCTCCCGACGCGCTGAAAGCCCCGATCGAGGATTTCCTGCGCGCGGGCCGCACGACCGGCGAGCTGCTGCAGAAGTTTCCCTGCCTGGCCTCGGCGCGCCTGCGCCGCGATCTCTTCAGCCGCACGGCGCGCTTCGAGGTGACGCCGCGGTCCGCGATCGCCGCGGTCGAGAAAAGCGGCCGCGCGGCCGGCTACCTTTCGGAAGACGGAGTCGTCTTCGAGGCTCCGGCGGAAGTCTACGAGGTCGCGGCCCCGGTCGTCGACCCGCGCGACGCCTCGCAAGACGAGCTCAAGCGGCTGGCCGCGTTCCTTCCGCTGGCCGCGCGCGCCGACGAGCTGCCCGCGCCGCTGGCGCGGATGACCTTCGTCTCCGCGCAGGACGGCTGGAGCGCCCGGCTGGCCGACGGCACGGTCCTTTTGTGGGGGAGCTTGAGCTTCGCGCCCCAGAAGTTCGCGCGGCTGCGCGAGGTGATCCTCGACGCCAAGGCGCGCGACGGCGAGCCGCGGCTCAAGGCGATGGAGGCGGACCTGCGCTATTTCGAAGACGGCAAGATCCTTTTGAGGCCATGGCAAAGCAAGACGTAGTCGCCGGGCTCGACATGGGCAGCGGGCGGGTGACCTGCCTGCTCGGCACGCCCGACCCGCAAGAGGCCGGGCGCATCCGCGTGCTCGGCGGCGCGAGCGTCCCCTGCCGGGGCATCAAGGGCGGCGTCGTCATCAACATCCTCGAGACCGCCCGCGCCGTGACCCAGGCCGTCGAGGAGGCCGAGGCCTCGGCCAAGTGCACCGTGAGCTCGCTTTATCTCGGCGTGCGCGGAAGCCATCTCCAGTCGTTCAACAATCGCGGCGCGTTCAACATCGCGCGCACCGACCGCGAGATCACGGCCGAGGACGTCAGCTCCGTCGTCGGCAACGCGCGCGCCGTCCCGCTTTCGTCGGACCGCGAGATTCTCCACGTCATCCCGCAGGGTTTCAGCCTCGACCGTCAGAAGGGCGTGCCGCATCCGGTCGGAATGGAAGGCTCGCTGCTCGAAGTCGAGGTCCACATCGTGACGGCCTCCTCGGCGCACCTCAACAACATCGTCAACACCATCGGCAAGGCGGGCTTCGACGTCGTCGAGCCGGTCTACGGCCTGCTCGCGGCCGGCGAGATGCTGGTGACCCCGGAGGAAAAGGAGATCGGCTCGCTGATCATCGACTTCGGCGGGCAGTCGATCTCGCTCGGCATCTACTCCGAGGGCGCGATCCGCTACTCCAAGGAGCTGCCGATCGGGTCCGATTTCATCACGCGCGACCTCGCCGTGGGGCTGCGGACGTCGCTCGCCACGGCCGAGCGCATCAAGACCGAGCACGGCATCGCCCATCCTTCGCTGCTCAACGGCGACAACGAGATCGAGTTTCACGGGGTGGACGGGCGAACGCCCAATCGCGTCAAGACCTCGACGATGATGGGCATCATCCTGCCGCGCGTCGAGGAGATCTTCTCGCTGATCGCCGAGGAGCTGCAGAGCTCCTCCTTCGCGGACCTGGTCGTTCCCGGCGGCGCCGTGCTGACCGGCGGCGGCTCGCTCATGCGCGGCACGCTGGCCGCGGCCGAGCAGATCCTGGGGATGCCGGTGCGCGTCGGCATGGCGCACCCGGACCTTTTCGCCGCCGACGACCGCTGGCTCAACCCGACCTACGCCACGGCGCTCGGCCTTCTCCATTTCTCGCGCACGGCCAACTGGGGCTCGGGCAGCCGATCGGCGTCCGGCGCGCGCAAGCGCCCCGCCTGGCTGCGCCGCGTCTCGTCGCTCTTCGAGGAGCTTTTTTAGCCGATGCGCATCCAGGTCTCCGAGGACTTCAACGAGTCGCGCGCCGTCATCAAGGTGATCGGCGTCGGCGGCGCCGGCGGCAACGCGATCAACCGCATGGCCGAGGCGGGCATCCAGGGCGTCGAGCTCATCGCCGCCAACTCGGACGCGCAGGACCTGCGCCGCAGCCAGGCTGAGGTCCGCATCCAGGTGGGAGAAAATCTCACGAAAGGCCTCGGCGTCGGCGGCGACTCGTCGAAAGGCCGCCTGGCCATGCTCGAGACCAAGGACCAGGTCCGCGAGGTCCTCGAAGGCGCCGACATGGTCTTCATCACCGCCGGGATGGGCGGCGGCACCGGCACCGGCGGCGCGCCGATCGTGGCGGGGATCGCCAAGGAGATGGGCGCGCTCACCGTCGGCGTCGTCACGCGCCCTTTCGAGTTCGAGAAGCTCAACCGCGCCAACATCGCCGACCAGGGCATCCAGGAGATGCGCAAGGCCGTCGACACGCTGCTCGTGATACCGAACCAGCGCTTGCTCGACATATTGGATGCGGAGACCACTACTGAGAGCGCCTTCCGCATGGCCGACGACGTGCTGCGCAAGTCCATCCAGTCCATCTCGGACGTGATCACCACGCCCGGCGAGATCAACATGGACTTGAACGACATCCGCGCCGTCATGAAAGACGCCGGCGAGGCGCTCATCGGCATGGGCGAAGCCTCGGGCCCGGGCCGCGCGATCAACGCGGCCAAGGCCGCGATCCACTCTCCGCTTTTGGAAAACGTCGTCATGGACGGGGCCAAGGGCCTGATCGTCAACGTCACGGGCCGCCGCAACACGATGAAGCTGGCCGAGATGGAGGAGGCGATGGCGCTCATCACGGGCGCGGCCAGCCAAGACGCCAAGATCAAGGCCGGCCACGCCTATGACGAGGCCATGGGCGACGTGCTGCGCATCACGGTGATCGCGACGGGCTTCCCGGCGCGCCGCGGCAACCGCAACCTTTCGCGGGCCGGCCTCACCGGAGCGACGGCCAGACGGCATCCGCTCGACGCGCCCGATCCTTCCGATTCCAGGACGAGCGCTCCCGAGGACTGGAGCAAGCCCGCGTTCATGCGCCTCAAAGTGAGGAAGCTCAAATAATGCCCGACCTACAGGGATTGCTGCAGTCGATGGTCAATAAGCGCGCGAGCGACCTTCATGTCCGCGCCGGCGGTCCGGCCTACATCCGCGTCGACGGCGACTTGCAGGTCGCGGCGCCGGACGCGCTCAGCGGCCAGGACGTCGAGTCGATGCTCAACTCGGTCGCGACGGCCCGGGCCAAGAAGCTCTTCGCGGAACGGGGGGAGTGCGACTTCTCCTTCCAAGCGGGAGACGTGGCCCGCTTCCGCGTCAACGCGTTCAAGCAGCGCGGACGGCTGTCCCTGGCGATCCGCTTCATCTCCACGAAGATCCCCACTCTCCAGGAGCTGCGCCTGCCGGTGGCGACGATGAAGAAGATCGCCGACAACGGCCGCGGCATCGTGCTCGTCACGGGCATTACGGGCTCGGGAAAATCGTCGACGCTTTCGGCGATGATCGACTACATCAACGAGAACCGCGCCGAGCACGTCATCACGATCGAGGACCCGATCGAGTTCGTGCATAAGGATAAGAAGGCGATCGTCAGCCAGCGTGAGATCGGCGAGGACACCAGCAGCTACGCCGAGAGCCTCAAGATGGCGATGCGCCAGGACCCCGACGTCATCCTGGTCGGCGAGATGCGCGATCTCGAGACGACCTCCGCGGCGCTCACGGCCGCCCAGACGGGACACCTCGTCTTCGGCACGCTGCACACGATCGACGCGATCCAGACGATCTCGCGCATCATCGACCTCTATCCGCCGCACCAGCAGGATCTCATCCGCATCCAGCTCGCCGAGAGCTTGAAGGCCGTCGTCAGCCAGCGCCTCCTTCCGTGCATCAAGGGCGGGCGCGTGCCGGCGGTGGAGATCCTCGTGGTGACGCCGCACGTGCGCAAGTGCATCGAGGAGAACAAGGCCGTCGAGATCGCGCAGGCCTGCGCGAAAGGCCAGTTCTACGGGATGCAGACGTTCAACCAGTCGCTCGTCAAGCTCTTCAAGGACGGGCTCGTCACGGAGGCGGACGTCATGGACGCGGCGTCCTCCCCCGACGACGTGAAGCTCGCCTTGCGCGGCATCGAGCAAGAGATCAAGCCGGGCTGATCACGCAACCAGGAGACCACAGCTTATGTTCGCAGAAGGCTACATCGGCATCGCGGGCACCATCGGCGTCGGCAAATCCACGCTCACGACGGAGCTCGCGAAGGCGCTCAACTTCGAGCCCATACTCGAAGAAGTCGACGGCAATCCCTACCTCGAAAGCTTTTACGCGGACATGAAGAAGTACGGGACGATGATGCAGGTGTGGCTGCTCAACCACCGCTTCCGTCAGCATCGCGAATTCGTGACGCGCATCTCGCTCGGCCGCATCCGCGGCGTCGTGCAGGACCGCACGATCTGGGAGGATACGATCTTCGCGCGGATGCTCAACAATCATCCCGAGAAGATCATCACCGACCTCGACTACAACACGTATCTCGACCTCTTCGACAACATGGTCCTGCGCGAGCTCGTGTTCCCGCAGATCCTGATCTACCTCGACTGCAAGCCCGAGACGGCGGCCAAGCGCATCGGCATGCGCGGCCGCGGCATGGAACAGGAGATCCCGCTCGATTATCTGCGCATGCTCAAGGAAAACTACGAGCAGTTCATCGCCGAGATGGAGCAGGCCGGCGTCAGGATCCTGCGGATCAACTGGGAGCAGTTCCAGCCGATCTCCGAGGTCGTCAGGCTCGTGCACGAGTATTCCCTCAAGCCCTCGAGCTTCACGAAATGGGTGCGTCCGCTGCGCCGCGTCCCGGCCAAGGCGGCCGATCCGGACAAGGCGACCGCGGCCGCCCTCTCCAAGAAAGAGGCGAATGCCGCCGTCTGACCTCGTCAAGAGGTCGGACGTCCTGATGGGCGTCACCGAGCGTTCCGCCGGGAACATGAAGGATCCCGCGGCGCGCGCCGCGGCGCTGGCGAAGGCGGGATTGGGCGGTCTCCCGGCCTACTTCTTGAGACAAGCGCACGGGGCGGACATCGTCCGCGTCGGACCGAGCACGCCGACCGACCAGACGCCGGAGGCCGACGGCTGGATCACCGATTCGCCGGACCGCGTGCTCTGCGTGTTCGCCGCGGATTGCACCCCTCTCTTCGTCTGGGACTCCGACCGCCGCGCCGTCGGCGTGTTCCACTCCGGCTGGAAAGGCACGGCGGCCGGCATGCCGCGCGAGGCCGCGGCCTCGTTCCAGCGCTTTTTCGGAATCCCCGCGGACCGGCTCGAGGCGCGCGTCGGTCCGCGCATCGGGCCGTGCTGCTACAAGGTGGGCGCCGAGCTCGAGGGGCGCTTTCGCCCCGAGAGCTTCCGGAGATCGGATGCCGGGCTTTACCTCGACCTGGCCGCCGAGGCGCGCGCCCAGCTCGTCGAGTCGGGCGTCCCGGCGGGCGCGATCTCCGTCGACGCGGGCTGCACGAGCTGCGACAATGACCGTTTTTTCTCTTTCCGCCGCGAGAAGCAGGACTGCCGGATGATGGCCTACGCGGCCCTGCGAGCGCGAGCCTGATGGAGATCCAGCCCCGCCGCTGCCTGCGGTCGATCGTCCCGTATCAGCCGGGGAAGTCGATCGCTTCGGTGCAGCGCGAGCTGGGCCTCAAGCGCGTGATCAAGCTCGCGTCCAACGAGAACCCGCTCGGAGCCTCGCCGAAGGCGATGGCGGTCTACAAGAAAGCCGAGAAGGAATGCTCGATCTATCCCGAGGGCGCGAGCCCGGAGCTGCGCGCGGCCATCGCGCGCTTCCATAAGCTCGAGATCGCCCAGGTCCTCGTCGGCAACGGCTCCGACGAGATCATCCGCCTTCTTTGCGAAGCCTTCGTCGAGTCCGACGACGAGGTCGTCGTGTCGCAGTACGGCTTCATCCGCTTCCGCCAGCAGGCCGGCATGATGGGCGCGCGCGTCATCGAGGTCCCGATGATCGATTGGACGCACGACCTCGCGACGATGGGCCGCGCCGTGAGCGCGCGCACCAAGCTCGTCTTCGTCGCCAACCCGAACAACCCGACCGGCACCTATAATTCGCAGGATGAGGTCGAGGCGCTCCTTTCCGCGGTCCCGAAATCGGTCCTCGTCGTGCTCGACGAGGCGTACTGCCAGTTCGCGGCGGAGTGGAACGACTATCCCGACAGCATTCCGCTCATGCGCGAGCACGAGAACGTCGTGATCATGCGGACGTTCTCGAAGGCTTACGGGCTCGCCGGTCTCAGGGTCGGCTACGCGCTCGCCGACCCCGAAGTGCTGAGCTGGCTCGACCGCATCCGCATGCCCTTCAACGTGAGCTTGCCCGCGCAGCAAGCCTGCGTGGAGGCGCTCAAAGACCAGGCCTTCGTCAAGCGCAGCGTCCGCGCCGCGACGACGCCGCGCGCGCCGCTCGCCGCCGCGCTGCGCGACCTCGGCTTCGGCGTGCTGGAGTCGGCGACGAACTTCCTTTTCGCTCGCAGCCCGATCCCGGGACGCGAGCTGTTCAAGGCGCTGCTCAAGTCCGGCGTCATCATCCGGCCGCTCGACGAGTACGGCCTGCCGGAGCACGTGCGCATCTCGATCGGCGCGCGGGCCCAGAACGCGGCCATGCTCGCGGCGGTCAAGCAGATCCTCGCCAAGCGTCCCGGAGTGGCGGCATGAGCAAAAAGGCGCGCCGGAAGGGCTGGATCATCGCGATGGACGGCCCGGCGGGCGTGGGCAAGTCCACCGTCGGCAACCTCGTCGCTAAAGAGCTCGGCTATCATTTCATCAACACAGGCGAGATGTACCGCGCGTTGACCTGGAAGGCGCTGGAGGACGGGCTGGACCTGCGCGACGAGAAGGCCGTGGCCTCGCTCGCCGAGCGGATCCATTGGGAGTTCAAGCCCACCGAGGAAGGCACGACGCTCAAGACGTTCATCGACGGCCAGGGCGTGACGACGCAGATCCGCGACGAGCGCGTGAGCAAGAACTCGAGCGTGATCGCCGCCAACGTCGACGTGCGCAAGTTCTTCACGCGTCTCCAGCGCAAGCTCGGCCGCGACGGCGGCATCGTCATGGAAGGCCGCGACATCACGACCAACGTCTTCCCGGACGCGGACTTCAAGATCTATTTAGACGCGTCGATCGACGAAAGGGCCGACCGCCGCTACCGACAGCTCAAGGGTTCGGGTCAGGACGCCGACCGGCAGAAGATCAAGGAAGCGATCCTGACGCGCGACCTCAACGACCTCAAGCGCAAGATCAACCCGCTGACGCAGGCCGAGGACGCCCACGTGATCGACTCGACCCGGCTCTCGCTTCATCAAGTCGCCGGCAAGATCCTGCGCCTCATCAAGAATGGCCGCCGATGACCGGCGCGATTGGCTGACCTCGCCGTTTTTCTTTTGGCGCGTCCCTGATACGTTCCTCTACGCGCTCTTCCGGACGGTCTGGCGGCTGCGCATCGTCGGGCTCGAGAACGTCCCTCTTCAAGGCGGCGTCATCTTCGCCGGCAACCACGTCGCCAATCTCGACGGCCCGTTGATCGCCATCGCCCTGTGGGGCCGGCGCTACCTGCGCGCGATGGCCAAAGCGGAGCTCTATTCGATCCCGGTCCTCGGCTGGTTTCTCACGGGCACCGGCACGATCCCGGTCGATCGCCGCGGCGACATCGGCGCGATGCGGACGGCCGCCGCGGTGCTGCAAAACGGCGGCGCGCTCGGCCTGCTGCCGGAAGGCACGAGATCGAAGGACGGACGGCCCGGCAAGCCGCGCGCCGGCGTCGGTTTCTTGGCGGGGCTGACGAAGGTGCCCGTGGTTCCCGTCCATTTGATCGGCACGCGCCGCTGGCCGTGGACGACGCGCGTCGAGGCTCGCTTCGGCCCTCCTCTTTTTTACGAGGGCGCGCCCGACGACCGCGAGGCCGCTCTCGCCTTCGCCCAGCGGGTGATGGACCGGGTGTTCTCGCTGTAAAAAAGGTAAAATGGTCCGGTCGCGGCAGTCGATCACGCTCCTGCGCTCAATATTGGGCGCAGGGACGAAAGAGGGAACATGACCGAGCAACAGAGAATCGAAGAGGACCAGGAAGGCGCCGAGAGCCAGAGCGGAGAGACCATGGAGTCTCTGCTCGCGCAGCAGGCGGCGGTGACGGAGAAGCTGGCCGGGCGCCACGTCGCCTGGGTCAAGGTCATCCAGGTCACCAAGGACTCGGTCCTGGTCGACGTCGGCGAGAAGAAAGAAGGCGTGATCCCTCTTCCCGAGTTCGCGGGCGCGGCCCCGTCGATCGGCCAGCGCGTCCCCGCGATCCTCGTCGGACGCCGCGAGGGCGTCACTCTCTCTTACAAGCGCGCGCGCGCGGAGCTCGGCTGGGAAGCCGCGGTCAAGGCGCACAAGGAGAAAGCCCGCGTCCGCGGCCAAGTGCAGTCCGCGATCAAGGGCGGGTTTATCGTCGACGTCGGCGGCGTCGCCGGCTTTCTTCCCGCGTCGCTGGCGGACCTGCGGCCGGTGCGCGACCCGAAGCGGATGTTGAACACGGGAGTCCGCTGTTACATCATCGAGCTCAACGAGTCGAAGCATCAGCTCGTGTTGTCCCGGAAAGCGGTGCTCGAGGAAGAGGTGGGCAAGCGGCGCCACAAGCTCATGGACGAGCTGCGCGTGGGCGAGGTCCGCATCGGCCGCGTCGTCGGCTCCGGCCCGACCGGGCTCGTCGTCGACATCGGAGGCGCCGAGGGCGTCGTCCGCCCCGCCGATCTCGTCTGGGGCGTCGCCAAGGCGCCGGCGTTCCACCGCGGCGACAAGCTGCGCGTCAAGATCTTGGCCAAGCCGGCGCCCGAGGCCGCGGAGCCGCGCGAGGGCCTGCTGCTCGGCGTCAAGCAGCTGACCCCCAATCCCGCGGATTTCCTGCGCAAGAAGTTCCCGCCGAAGTCCGTCGTCCACGGCAAGGTGGTCGAGGCCGGGCCGCACGGCGTGCGCATCGAGCTCGACGCCAAGGAGAAGCGCTTCGCCGTCTCCTCGCCCGCCGAGACCGATCCGGAGACGTCTTATAAGCCGGGCGACTCCGTCAGCGCGATCGTGCTCGGCGTCGACGGGCAGACCTTGGACGTGACGGTCTCGCTGGCCAAGTTCGACGAGATCAAGGACCGCAAGCGCGTCGCGCAGTACCTGAAGGCTCCTCCGCCGCTGACCTTGGGCCAGCTCCTCGCGCCGGACAAGGGCGAGTAAGGGCGGAGGAAGAGCCGTGAACGCGAAGGCCGAGGACCTGGCGCTGCGCGTCAAGCCCATCCATCGGGCCGGACGGCTGAACCTTTCTTGGCTGAGCTCGAAGCTCGTCGTGATCCTGCTGGCTTTCTGCGGGGTCGCGTTCCTGGGCGTGATGTCGCTCGTGCTGCGCGACTCCGGGTCGTTCTCCCGCCGCAAGATCGAGTTTCCTCCGCTGCCGCAGCTCAACGCGTCCATCGCCGCGGCGCAAGAGCGCCTCAAGATCGACCCGCAGGACATCGGCTCGCTCGTCGAGCTCGGAACGCTGCACTTCGAGAAGGGGCGCGAGTTCTACCCCGACGCGATCAACGAGCTGGAGCAGGCGCGCGAGCTCGGCGCGCTCGACCCCAAGATCTTCTATTGCCTCGGCATCATGTACCAGGAGGTCGGGCTCTACTCGTTCTCCCTCGAGGAGTACCGGCGTTTCCTGCGGCACTATCCCGACGACAAGGAGATCCGCATGCTCGAGGCGAAGCTCCTCTATCGCCAGGGCGCGTATCCGGAAGCCGTCAGCGAGTATGAGCGGCTCAAGTTCCGCTACCCCAACGACTCCCTGATCGAGGAGAACCTGGGCCTGAGCCTGTGGGGCGCCAAGGACATCGATCGCGCGCTCGAGTGCTTCGAGCAGCTGAAGTCGACGGGCGGAGACCAATCCAAGCGCGCCGAGTTCTATCTGGGCCAGATCGCCTTCGACAAGGGCGACTTCAAGTCGGCGCTCGAGCATCTCGAGGCCGCGCCGGTCCCCGAAGGCTCTGGCGGCTACGGCCTGCCGGTCGACCGCGTCTACGCCCTGCTCGCGGCGACCGACCAAAAGCTCGGGCGGGCGGCCGAAGCCAAGGCCGCGTGGGAGCGCGTGCTCGCGGCGACGCCCGACGACGCCAAGGCCAAGTCCGCCCTGCGCGAGCTCAACCGCCAACTCAACCGCCGGACCCCGCCCAGGAAACAAGCCGCGAAGAAAAAGTGACAGGACGAGAAGGCTTGGTCCTGGCGGCGCTCGCCGTCTCCCTGCTTACCCTTCCCGCCAACGCGCAGTTCGGACAGAACCACGTCGTCGTCCACGACTTCGACTGGAAGATCCGCTCGACCGAGCACTTCGACATCTATTATTACGACGGCTCGGCCTCGATGGTGCCGCGCGCCGCCGACGTGGCCGAAAAAGCCTTCGACCGCGTGACCAAGCTGCTCCACGTCGACGTCGAGGCCGCTCCATGGGCGTCGGACGCCTCGAGGAAGCGGACGCGCTGGGAGCGGCGGCCTCTTTTTCTCTACGCGAGCCCCAACGATTTCGAGCAATCGAACATCGCCGACGTCGGCGACGGGACCGGCGGCATCACCGAGCCGACCAAGAACCGGTTCATGGTCTACAACAACGGCGAGAAGCAATGGCTCGACGAGGTCATCCCGCACGAGTTCACGCACATCATGCAGTACTACGTCCTCATCTCGGGCTTCTGGAAGTCCGGCCAGATCTTGAAATCGATCGTCTATCCGCTGTGGTGGATCGAAGGCATGCCGGACTACGTCACCGAGGCGGCGGAGCCCGCGATCGAGGAGTCCCTCGTGCGCGACGCGGCGACGTCCGGCACGCTGATCCCGCTCGTGCACCTCGAGCATTTCGGCCACCTCAAGCCGCACCAGGTGACGCTCGGCTACCACGAGGGAGCCGAGGCGATGCAGTTCCTCGCCGACCAGTACGGCCAGCGCAAGATCGGCGACTCCCTGCGCTTGTTCGTCGCGCGCGTCGAAGTGAGCCAAGTCTTGCTTGAGCTCCTGGGCGAGGATATCTTCGCCTTCGACCGCCGGTTCCAGGAGTACACGAAGGACAAGTACCGCCGGGTCGCGCGCCTGGAGCGGCTCAAGGAGCCCGGCTATTTCGGCGGCGCGCTCACGCGCGGGAAGGGGACCATCCCTCAGTTCAACTCCTCGCCCGTGTTCTCGCCCGACGGGGAGACGATGTATTATCTCACGACGCAGAAGGACCTCGATCCTCCGTATCTTTGGCGGATGGACATGAAGACGGGCCGGGCGCATAAAGTCCCCGGCGTTCCCTTCGCGCCGATCGAGAACATCCCGATGGGCAACTTCGCGAACCTTTCGCGCGTGCTCTCGATCTCGCCCGATGGACGCTTCATCGCCTTCTCCGGCACCAAGAACCACCGCGACATCATCTTTCTCTACGACGTCCGCCGCGCGAAACTCGGCCGCGTCGAGCTTCCTGGATTTCAGCAGATCAATCAGCCTTCGTTCTCTCCCGACGGCCGCCGGATCGTCTTCTCCGGCATGAAGGATACCTACACCGATCTCTATTTATACGACCTCGACTCGAAGAAGACCAAGCGCCTGACCGACGACGTCAACGACGACCAGATGCCCGTCTTCACGCCCGACGGCCGGGCGATCGTCTACTCGCGCGAGGCGGCCGACCCGCTCGATCCGGCCGATTACGAGCGCCGGCTCTACCGGCTCGAGCTGTCCGACCTCTCGCTGACGCGCCTCGAGGACACCGGCTATCAAGCGCGCGACCCCCTGATTTCACCCGACGGCAAGAGGGTGCTCTTCGTGCGCGACGGCGGCGGCTTCTCGGACGTCTGCGAGCTCGATCTTTCGACCGGCAAGGCCAAGCGCCTGACCCGCACGATCGGCGGCAGCTTCACGCCCACCTACGTCGGCGACGAGATCGCCTTCGCGTCGCTGCGGCGCGGCAGCGTGCACATCTACGCGGGCCCGCGCGAGGGCTTTCTCGACGAAGACCTCCCGGAGACCGTCCGCGACGTTCCGGGGCCGACGAAGTTCCTGCTTCCGGGCATGGGAGGCGTCGGCGTCTCGACGCAGACCCTGGCGATCTCCCCCGAAAGGCCCTACAAGTTCGACTACTCGACTGACCTTTTCGTCCCTGCGTTCTTTTACTCCTCCATCGGCGGCTTCTTCTGGACGAGCTATTGGCAGGGCTCCGACATGACGGGCAACCACCAGAACTCCGCGCTGCTCGCCTTTCACTCGGGCCGGGATTTCCAGTACCAGGCCACCTATTCATACCAGCGGTATCGGCCGCAGTTCTTCGCCGCGGCGCAGGGCGTCGGGACGCAGGATCTCGTCGACCAGAACACGGGCGATTCCATCGACGACGTCTACAACACGCAGTCCGTCGGCGTCGCCTTCCCTTTCGACCGCTATCATCGCGTCGAAGCCTCGCTGCAGTCCGCGACCGAGCGCGTCTACGACACGACGGCGGGCACGCACTACGACAACGAGGCGCGGATGGCGGGCCTGGCGCTCGTGCGCGATACCGTCCGCGGTCGCTATCTGGTCGCGACGGAGGGCGATCGCGTGCGCCTCGATTGGCAGCAGGCGACGCAGGCCGTCGGCGGCAACCGGAGGTTCACGACCGAGTCCCTCGAGGCGCACCAGTTCGTCGGCACCGGCGGCCAAAGCGCGCTGGCGTTCCGAGGCTACGCCGCCCAAGGCTTCGGCCCCGACAGCCCGCAGTTCATCTTGGGGGGGTTGGGCGGCGTGCGCGGCTACGGGCGCAGCCTCTCGACGGACATCGGCAGCCGCCTCGCCGTCGCGACGGCCGAGTGGCGCTTCCCGATCGCGCCCGATCTCAACTACTACATGTGGTACTTCTTCCCCGATTTCTATTTCAAGGCGATCTTCGGCACGATCTTCAGCGACACCGGCTACACGTGGGGCTCGCCGGGCCAAGGCGCCGATGTGAGCTGGCCGCGGCTGCGAAACTCCGTCGGCCTGGGCCTGCGGATCTATACTTTCATCCTGCAAGAGTATCCGCTGATCGTCTCGATGGATTACGGGCAGCGCACGACGTCGAACGGGGGGATTTTTTACGTCTATCTCGGAGAACTTTTCTGACATGAAGCCGGACTACGAGGCGCTCGCGCGGCGGTTCGGCACGCCGCTCTACGTCTACGACGCCGACGCAGCGCGCGCGCGCTTGCGCGCGCTGCGCGGCGCCTTCTCGCGCCAGCCGCTCGTCTGCTACGCGATGAAAGCCAACTCGAACGCCGCGCTCTGCCGCGTCCTCGCGCGGGCGGGGGCGGGGGCGGACATCGTCTCAGGAGGAGAGCTCTCCCGCGCGCTCGCGGCGGGATTCCCGGCCGGGCGCGTCGTCTTTTCCGGAGTGGGCAAGACGCGTGACGAGATGGCGGCCGCCCTGCGCGCCGGCATCCTCACGTTCAACGTCGAGTCGGCCGAGGAGCTCGCCGCGCTCGAAGGCGTGTCGCGGCGCCTGGGAAAGCGGGCCCCCGTCTCCTTGCGGATCAACCCCGACGTCGACCCGAAGACTCACCCGCACATCACGACCGGGCGCTACGACAACAAGTTCGGCGTGGAGCTGGGCGAGGCGATCGGCCTCTATAAAAAGGCCGCGAAGAGCCGGCACTTGCTCGTGCGCGGCATCCAGTGCCACATCGGCTCCCAGATCACCTCGGCGGCGCCCTATCGCGCGGCCGCGCGCGCGGTGTCCGGCGCGCTCAAGCGCCTCGCGGCGGCGGGGATCGAGCTCTCGCTCGTCGACCTCGGAGGCGGGCTCGGCGTGGCCGCCGGAGGGGGCAAGGCGCTCGATCTGGCGGACTACGCGCGCGCGCTGCAGGACGCGCTGGCGCCGTGGCCGGGACTCCAGCTTCTCATCGAGCCCGGCCGCTATCTCGTCGCCGACGCCGGCGTGCTGCTGGCGACCGTCCTCTACCGGAAGAAGACCCCGCGGCGGCGCTTCGTGATCGTCGACGCGGCGATGAACGACCTCGCGCGCCCCGCGCTCTACGGCGCCAAGCACGCCGTCACGCCGGCGCGCCGGCGCCCCGGGAAAACGGCCGTGGTCGACGTCGTGGGGCCCGTCTGCGAGTCGGGGGACTTCCTCGCGCGCGGCGTGCCCCTGCCGCCGTGCCGTCCCGGAGACGTCCTCGTCGTCGAGCAAGCGGGGGCCTACGGCTTCTCGATGAGCTCCCAATACAACTCCCGAGGCCGCGCCGCCGAGATCCTCGTCGAAGGAAAAAAAGCCCGCCTCGCGCGCCGCCGGGAGACGACGGCCGATCTCACGCGCCATGAGCTCTGAGCCCGGCGCCGTCGACGC
>CAZRIP010000017.1:0-39606 GCA_964600165.1 uncultured Elusimicrobia bacterium
GGCCGGCGGCGCGGCCAGGGCGGGGCGCCTTCTATCGATGAGCCCGTGGATCGCGTTGAGAACCGCTCGCCGCTCGGGCTCGCCGAGAACGAAGGCATACGCGACCGGGACGAAAAGCGCCGTCTGGACGGCGATGCAGGCGGCCAGAACCCCGTAACTCGGGACGGGGAAGCGCGAGACCGCGTAGAAGCAGAGCCCCAGCGGAACCGCCGCCTTGAGCTGCGTGAGCAAGATCGCGTCAAATAGATAGCGACGCAGGGAAAGCCCCGCAACGCGGCAGATGTAGACCGGCAAGATCACGAGCTTGAAAACGATAATCTCGATGAACGTGCCGAGCGCGACGCCGTAGATGCCGTAGGGCTTGATTAGAGCCACGCTGAGCGCGAGATTGATCACGCCCTCACAGATGCTCATCACGGCGTAGACTCTGTGCTTTGACAAGCCGTAGAGCACTTGGATGCCCGGCCCTTGCGGGATCCCGAAGATCTGCGCGGCGGAAAGGATCGCGGCGATGCGGTAGGCGTTGTCGAAACCAGGCCCCATCCAACGCAGGATGAACGAGCGGCCGTAGAAGATGATGCTCAGCCCCAGGAACGCGGAGACGGTGGCGCTGAACCTCGCGGCCTTGAGCAGCGTGCTGCGGATCGAATCATAGTCGCCGCGCCCGTGGTATTGGCTGAAGACGGGGAGCATCGTACCGCTGAAGATCGTGGCGAGCTTGTCAAAGCCGTCGACCAGCTTTCCTCCGATCGCGTAGGGGGTGACCAAGGCCGCGTTGAGGAAGATCGCGATCACCATCGGATCGAGCTGGAAGCGCAGGATGTCCCCGATCTGACAGACGAGCACGTTCAGGCCGTAGTCGAACATTTCGCGAATCGTCCGCCGATCGCCTTTAAAAAGAACGATCTTGAGCTGCGGGTAACTCGCCCGGCAGGTCGCGACGATGGCGGCGCGCTGGAGCAGACTGACAACGAGGAACACGACGGCGATCGCGACGACCCCCAGGTGCGCGCGAAGGCAGGCGTAGATGGCCCCGTTGTAAATGATCGTCCGGGAGATCGAGATCGCCGCGAGGTAGTCGTAACGGACCCGGGCCGCCAACATCCCGATATAGACTTTGGCGGGGAACACGATCGCCGCCGCGCTCCCCATGAGCACGATCAACTCGCGAACCATCGCCACCTCGCCGCGGTCGCGCAAGAAGAGCGGGCAGGCGAGCGCGGTCAGCAGCGTCGCGGCGATGACGACCGCCGCCATAAGAATAAATAGGAAATGCGCGGTGCTGGCCACCTCGTTGAACTGCGCGACATCGTCTTTTCCAACGGCCTCGGACATATACTTGGTCGCCGCCGCCGAGAGGCCCAGGTCGAGGAAGCCGTAATAGCCGACAACGGCCCCGACCAGCATCCAGATTCCGTAGATCCGGTCCCCGAGCGTGTGCACGAGAAGCGGCGTCACGAAGAAGGTCGCGCCCAGCAGCAGGACGAGGTCGCAGGTACGCAGGATTGAGGCTCTGAGGATTTTGCTGCCGACGGTCATCGGCCCCGCCGGATGTACCTCTTGAAATCCCGGCCATCCGCGTATCCGAGGCTCCGCGGTCGCGCGCCGTTGATCACGGCTCCGACGATCTCGACGCCGCCGGCGCGCAGCCGCTCGCAGGCCGTCCGCAGCAAGTCGAGGGGCGTGTAGCCTGAGCGCGAGACCATCAGAGATGTCCGGACGCGGATGCCCCAAAGCAGGGTATCGCTGATGGGAAAGACGGGCGGGCAGTCGACGATCACGCGGTCGTAGCGCTCGTGCGCCCATTTTAAGAGCTTGGGGAGCGCCTCGACGCTCAAGAGCTCCGCGGGATTCGGCGGGATCTCTCCGGCACCGATGAGGTCGAGCGCGGGGACCCCGGTCCCCTGAAGCAGCTCGCCCGGCGAGGCGACCTTGCCCGACAAGAAATCGCTCAAGCCGCGCTGGCCGCCTTCGCCGAGGATTCGGTCCTGGCTCGCTCGACGCAGATCTCCGTCGATGATCAGCGTCTTCTTGCCGAGCTGCGAAAGAGCGACGGCGAGGTTCGCCGCGACGAAGCTCTTGCCTTCGTCTTGAGCCGCGCTCGTGACGAGCAAGAAAGCGTCCCGGCCCGGCTTGTCTGCGGAGGCCAGCATCGCTCTGAGCGTGCGGAAGGCCTCGCTCGTCAATGAGGGCTCGGGCGACAGCAGCTGCGCGTAGATCTTCTCCCTCTTTTTGAGCCGCAGCCGCGGGATGTGGCCGAGGACCGGCAAGCCGACACCACGCTCGACGTCGCGTTGAGTGCGGATCGTCTGATCGAGACTTTCGAGGCCGATGGCGGCGAGGCAGCCGAGGACCAGGCCTCCGAAGATACCCAGCAGCAGCGCCAACATTTTCCGCGGGCGAACAGGACGTTCGGGCCAGTAGGGAGGGTCGATGAGGCGAACGTTGTTGGGCCGGAGCTGTCCGGAAAGCTCGGCGCGGAAGCTGCCGACGATGCGATCGATCTCCTGATCTCTCGCCGAGCGCAACAGTCCAAGTTGAGTGCGCAGCGCGACAACCTCCGGATGATCATCCGTTTCCTTGGTCCGCAGGCTCGCCAGATCGCCCTCGACTTGGAGTATTCGCTGTTTATAGCCCTGGATGAGCGGGCTCGCGAGCACGGCGGGCAGAGACTCGTAGACCTTTTGAGCGTCGGCGCCTCGCGCGCGCTTATCGAGAGAGGCCAGCACGTGCTTGGACATGAACAGCTGGTTGTTGAGGTTTTCCTGGATGAAGTTTTGCGCGAGCGCGTCGGCGATCTTGACCGCGAGCGCCCGATCGACGCTCTCGGCGTTGATATAGCACAGGCGCGTCTTCGGCACCGCGAGCACCTCGACGGCGTCGCGAAAGCGCTGCCTCGTCTTGAACTCCTCCGTCTGGTCGAGGGCGAGATCCCGGTAGACCTTCCGAAGCGCCGTCTCACTGACGATGAGCTTGGCCTGAGTCGCCAGATAGTCGTCGTCGACGGCCGGATTGGTCGGGGGAGCCGTGACGTCGCTCACCCGCTCCACGTCGACCAGCGCAGTGGCGCGATAGACTGGCTTGGTCAGGAACGCATAGGCCCCCATCAACGCGAGAAATCCGAAAGCCACGCCCGCGACGGTCCAGCGCCGGCGCGAGAGAATGCCGAGGTAGTCGGAGAAGGTCATATCCGGGCGTTCGCTTTTAGTCATTTGGTTTAGAATAGGCTCTGGGGAACATAGACGACGTCGTCGGGCTCGACGGGCATGTCGCCGCTCGGGTCCCCGCGACTGATCGCCGCCTTGAGGTTCACTTTATAGTCCACATTCTTGCCGCTTATGGAGCGCAGCAGGTGCGTCCGGGCCGGGGCGGCGCCCTTGGTGAACCCTCCGGCCGCGGTTATCGCCTGCAATACGGTCATCTTCTCGCCGACCGGCAGCGGGTAGGGGCCCGGCTTTTGCACTTCGCCGAGAACGAACAGCTGCTTCGTGCCGTAGTCGTCGACCAAAATGGTGACTTGCGGACTGGTGTAGTATTTGGAGAGCCGGCGCTGGAGCTCCAGCTGCGCCTGCCCGACCGTCATCCCGCCCACGACGACGCTGCCGACGAGCGGCATCATGATCGTGCCGTCGGTGTCCACTCGGAGCCTGCGAGCGAGCTCCGCGTCCTGATAAACCGAGATCTCGATCAAAGCGCCGGGAGAGAGCCGGTAGTCGCTGCGGGCCTGCGCGGCGCTGCGCTGCGCGCTCGAAATCTCCGTCGTCTCTTGCGTGATTGGCGGCTTCGGGCCCGACGCGCAGCCGTTCAAGGCGGTCAGCGCCGCGACCAGTCCGATTATTTTTTTCATGCCGCGATAGGATGCCATGCCGCGCCGTTCCAAAGCCATCGCGAGGCTGTCATAAATTGATGTCGCACAGTTCCCGGTAGAGAGCGATCATTCGCCGCGACAGGGTCTCGATGGAAAAGCGGGCCTCGAACATCCGCCGCGCGTTGGCGCCGAGACGCAATCTTTCGGGCTCGTCTCGAAGCAGCGTTTCGAGCGCCCGAGCCAGCCGCGGCGAGTCCGCGACGGGAACCACGAGCCCCGCGCCAGGCGGCTCGAGCAGGATTCGGCTACCAGAGACGCGCGTAGAGACGACGGGCAGCCCGCTCGCCAGCGCCTCCAGCATGGCGTTCGACAGTCCTTCAATTAAGGAGGGAATCACGAACAGGTCGGAGGCGCGATACCAAGTCTCGACGTCGGCGCGAGCCCCCGCCAAATGCACCGTCCCCTGGAGTTCCGGCCGGCTCGCGGCCCGGCTGACCTTTTCGCGCTCAAGGCCGTCTCCGACGAGCACAAGAAGAGTTTCTCGCCGCAGCCGCTCGTCGACGGCCTCCCACGCCTTCAGCAGGCCGACGGCATTTTTCTCGGGCCGAAGACAGCCCACATAGAGCAGGACGGTCCGGCCGTCGAGGCCGAGCGTTCGGCGCGCGGCTACGCGCTCCTCGCCGGTAGCCGGCCGGAAGAGGCTCCCGTCGGCGCCGTTGGGGATCAAATGAACCCGCTTGCGCGGGATGCCCAGGTCGAGCGCCTCTCGGCGCGTCTCCTCGCTGATCGCCACGCAGGCGCCGACCCGTCGATGGAGGAAGCCGAATCCTCGATTGTGGATCCCCAACGCCCCCGAGCTCGCGAGTTTGAGAACGACCGGCCGCCTCAGCAGCTTCCCAAGAGCGATGGCCAGCGCCGCGTGCCCGCCGCCTTGGTGAACGTGCCAGACGTCGAACGCGCGGCCGCGTCGCAGCAGGAAGAGCCCGAACGAAAGAAAAGCGAGCAAGGAATGGGGAAGGCGCCAGTAGCCGCACCATAGGCGCCGCACTTCGTAGCCGTCGCGCAGCTCGCGCGCTCTCCACTCCGGCTCCCAGCGCTCGGTGAGCACCGTCACGCGGACGCCCGCGCGCGCCAGAGCGGCGGATAGCCGCTCGGCCGCGCGCTCATAACCGCCGATCTGCGGCCAGAATTGGGGGCAGATCATCAAGACCGAGAGTCCCATGGCGATCAATTTACCATCGCGCGGCCGCAAGACCAATAGCGACGCCGAAAATTATTCTTTTCACCGTCTTGACGCCCGCGAGATGCTCAATCGGGGCGAGATAAGCTAGAGTCGCGGTCATGATAGGGTTGTCCATCTCGCTGCTGATGACGACGGTCGTTCCATCTTTTGCCGCGACGATGGCCGGCTTTCCGACGCCCCCCACTCTCGCGGGGGGTACCGCGCAGTTCCATCCCCACGCCGGCATCAGCGAATCCTACGATTCGAACATCTTCTTGAGCCCGGGCGGCGGGAACAATCAGCCCGTGTTGTCCTCGTGGATCCACACGCCGGACCTCGGTTTCGGTCTGATCGCCGATCCCTCGGATCATCACCGAGCCGAGCTCAACTATGACGCGGCCGACAGGATCTACTCGAAAGACCCGAGCGCCAACAACGCAGTCATTCAGAACGCCGACGCGGGCTATTGGTATGAAGGCCCGCGGGGCCAGACGGCCCATGTCTTCGACAGCTACCTCAACACGGTCGATCCGGCGGACTCGGAATTGACGGCCAGACGGCGCCGCTGGCTCAACACCACCGGCATCGAGCTCGACGAGGCTCCCGGCGACGGCCGCTTGTCCTTCGGCGCTGACGGGCAAGAAGACCGGTACAAATATGTAAGCGACGACATCACCCTGGGGCCGGGACTCGACCGCTACGAGCAGCTTTTCGGCGTCAAGGCCGGCTGGCAAGTCCAGCCGAAGACCATCCTCTACGCGGCCTATCATCGGCAGCTGATCCACTATACGGACGCGCCCAGCCCGAGCAAGAACAGCAAGGGGCAACTGGCCGACGTGGGCGTTCAGGGAGAGCTCTCCGACAAGGTAACTGGACACGTGCAGACCGGCGTGGTCTTTCGCCATTACGATGAGGCGGCCGCGCCGGGCCTTGACCGCGACACCAAAGACGTCACGGCGCTCGTCGAGCTGCGCTATCTGCCGCAGGAACGCACGACCGTCGCGCTCACCGTGAGCCGGCTGCTGCAGGAGGCCACGTTCTCCATCAACCAGTTCTACGTCGCCACGGGCGCCGACCTCGAGCTGACCCACGGCTTCCTTTGGGGGCCTACGGCGAGCCTCGGCGGCGGCTACTCATTGAACACTTATCCGGCGGCGAGCCCATCGGCGTCGGGAGGAACGTTGGACCGGCGCGACGATCTCTATCGGGCCACCGCGGGTATCACCTACCCGATTCGCGACTGGCTCAAGGCTTCGGCGACCTACCGCTACCAATCGCGCTTTTCGCACGGATTTTCGGAGTTCGACTATCGCGACCACATCGCGACCGTGTCGTTGACCGCCACGTTCTAGAATAACCTGTTGAAAATGTCATGATCACGTCTTCCGCCGAGGAATGCCCGCAGAGCAGGAAGATGACGCATGGCCTGGCGAGAACTGTCGTCCTGGATCCGACAAAAAACGCTTGCGCCCGCGAGATGCCGCGGCGTCCCGCCTCTCTGTATAATTAGTTTTATGACACTCAGGACTCCTTCGCTGCCCATGACGCTTAGCCCGGTCTCCGAGAAAGAGGCCGTGAGGCTGAACTCCTTGATGTACCACGAGATCGTGACGACGCCGACCGGCAGTCGCTACGCCGTGACTCTCGACGAGTTCAAACGGCACCTGTCGGCGATCCAAGAGCGCGCGCCCGACGAAACCGGCTCCGGCTTCGCGATCACTTTCGACGACGGCCATCCCGGCTGGCTGGACGCCGGGGAGGCTTTGGCGCAACTCGGCTGGAAGGCGATCTTCTTCGTTGTGACGCGCGCCATCGGCCGGCCGGGGGAGCTCTCAACGGCGGACCTCCGCCTCCTCGCCGGCATGGGACACCTGATCGGCTCCCACACAGTGGACCACCCGCCCTCGCTTTCGGACCGGGACTACGAATTCATCAAGCTCCAGTGGACGCGCAGCAAAGCCTTCCTCGAGGACGCCCTCGGGGCTCCCGTTCTCACAGCGGCGGTGCCGGGTGGCTATTACTCCGACGAAGTGGGCCGCGCGGCGGACGAGGCCGGGCTGCGCTACCTCTTCACGTCGGAGCCCGTGACTTCCAGTTGGAACGCAGGGCACTGCGTGGTCTTAGGGCGCTATACCATCTTCAACGGCACGAGCGCGCGCCTGGCCGCCGCTCTCGCCGCGGGAGATTCGTGGGCCACGGCGAGCCAGTTCGCGGCCTGGAACGTCAAGAAGACAATCCGGAAGACCATGCCGGGCCTGTACTTCGCCGTGCGGGACCGGGTCTATCCCAAGCCTGTCCGCGCTGCCGCGCCGGTCCTCTCGACCGACAAAGTCGCGTTCGATTGACCCCGACGGGCCGCTCTGATGGTCTGCGCGCTTATTGCGCTCAAGAGAGTGGTCGGATGACTTCTAGTCATCCGATAAGCGTATGATCCCCGCATGAAAGTCCTCGTCACCGGAGCCGCAGGCTATATCGGCAGCCACGCCGCGCTCGAACTGCTCCGCGCGGGCCATGAGGTCGTCGGCTTCGACAATCTATGCAACTCGTCGGAACGCGCCGTCGAGCGCGTGCGTGAGCTCTCGGGCAAGGCGCTGCGCTTCCAGAAGCTCGACTTGCGGGACGACGCTCGCTTGAAGGCCTTGCTCGCCGAGGGCTTCGACGCCGTCATGCACTTCGCCGGTCTCAAGGCTGTCGGCGAATCCGTCGAGAAGCCCGAACTCTATCGAGAGAACAACTTCGTCGGCAGCATGAACCTGCTGTCGGCCATGAGGGAAGCCGGCTGCCGGCGCCTGATCTTCTCGTCCTCGTGCACGGTCTACGGCGAGGTGAAGAAAAGCCCGGTCGACGAGAGCCACCCGCGCTCGGCGATCAATCCCTACGGAGCCACCAAGCTCGCCGTCGAGGAAGCCTGCTTCGACCTCGCGCGACGCGAACAGGGGTGGCGCATCGCGCTCTTGCGCTATTTCAACCCAGTCGGCGCCCATGAAAGCGGACGCATCGGCGAAGACCCGCGCGGCGTCCCCAACAACCTCATGCCGTTCGTCATGCAGACGGCGATCGGCCTGCGCCCGCGAGTGCGCGTCTGGGGCGGCGATTATCCGACCGCCGACGGCACCGGCGTGCGCGACTATATCCACGTGGTCGATCTCGCGCTGGGGCACTTGGCCGCGCTGGATAAGATCGACTCGTTTTCCGGCGCCGAGGCCGTCAACCTCGGGACCGGCCGCGGCTATTCGGTGCTCGAGGTGATCGCCGCCGCGTCCAAGGCCGCCGGGCGCGCGATCCCGTACAAGATCGAGCCGCGCCGCCCAGGCGACTCCGCGTCGGTCTGGGCGGACCCGTCTCTCGCCAAGAAAAAGCTCGGCTGGGAGGCGACGCGCGGACTCGATCAAATGTGCGCCGACCACTGGCGCTGGCAGCAGGCCAACCCCAAAGGCTATACCGAGTGACGGCGGACGACCTCCTCATATAAGCCTTCCAGCTTCTTCATGTTGGCGGCGCGATCACCGGCCTCCAGCACAAGCGCGCGATTGATTTTCGCCGCCGGCGACATAAGCTGAGGGCGCCTCGAGAGCTCCCATACGCGCTCGGCGAGGTGCGCGGGATCGGCCACGCGGTGCAAGAATCCACCCACGCCGTCCTGAAGCCACCCTTGATTGGCGGAGATCTGCGACACGATCGGGAAGAGCCCGGAGGCCATCGCCTCGAGCAGAGAGAGGCTCGTGCCGTCGGTGCGAGAAGCCGACAGATAGACGTCGTGCGCCGCCAGCAGCGCGGGCATCTCATCGGCCGACGCTTGCCCGAGAAACGAGAGCTCGTCCGTCAGGCCTAAGCGCGTGGCCAGCTTTCTCAACTCCCGACGCAGCACGCCGTCTCCGACGAACGTAGCCTTGAAGGCGACGCCGCGCCGCTTAATCAGGGCAAGCGCCTCGATGACGGTGCGGTGGTCGTAGATCGGTTCCAGGCGTCTCGTGCAGATCAGCCGTAGGCCGCGCTCACTGTCGACGGTTCTCGGCTGGGCCTGGTAGCGCGCGGTGTCTATTCCCGGGGTGAACTCCGAAATCTTTTCCGGCGGCACGCCGAGGCGCAACGACAGACTAGTAAGCTCCGCGCTGACGGTGTTGACGCGCGCGGCATGATCGAAGACAGCCTTGAGCAGGCGGCGCCAAACGTGAGAATCCATTCGCTGGGTCAAGTCCGTGCCGTGAACGGTCACGACCGTGGCACGATGCCCGCAGACCAGACCCGCGAGGCCTCCGCTGGTCGCGTAATGCGCGTGCACGACATCAGGCCGCAGCCGCCTGACGAGCCATCGCGCGCGGGGCATGCTCAATGGATACTTCCACTTCCCTCTTCCTAAGGAATAATCGCCCCAAAGTGCGAGATCGTGCGTCGGGACGGACCGCGGTGGACTCGGCGAGAGCGCGAGGAAGTGAACGTCGTGCCCCGCCCTCCGGAAGTGCTCGAGGTAAGTGCCGATATGGGTGAACGTGCCCGTCGAAAGAAAGCAGATTCTCACGGCGACAGCCCCTTTCCTTTGCGTCGCATAGGCATAAAGCATGCCACGGCGGACCATGTCGGCCTATAGAAGGAATGGGAAATCTCTGTGTAATCAACCCGTGGGCGATCAGCAAGCAGGCTACCAGCAAGTTACTTCACAGATTCATAGGCACCGACGTCGAAGGCGGAGCCTTGCGGACGAACATTGGCGTCCAAGTCGTAAGCGGGAGCGGATATCCCGTGCAGACTGCTTACGCCTGCATCTATGAGTTGGCTGCCCGCGGACAGATGAAAGTCGGTATCGCTGGCAGGATCGACGAACATGGTCGAGCTGCTGGAGTTGACGACGTTGCTTGCCACTGTCCAGCCCGATGGCGTCGAGGAATCTGCGATTTCGCTGCCAGTCGTGTAGTTGTATTCCACGTACACTCCGCTCTGCGTGCCGATGCCGGAGGTATTGATAAACGAAGTCGTTGGAATATAGGACACGTTGTTGAAAACAACCGCAGTGGATACCGGAGCGGCAAACCCGATGTGCCCATCCTCCCATGGGTTGGCATCCGCAAAGGTGTTGTTGATGATATACAGACTGTTGACCTGGTTCGGATATAGCTCAATCGACCACCCGCGCTCGTTGTTGTAGAACAGGTTGTTTTGGACGGTAAAGCCGGTTCCTCCTTGAATATAGATCCCGTGATCGGACTTCTGGTAGTTGTTATTCCCAGGGCTGCATCCGCCGCCGCTTGCTTCTCGGCCGATGCCATAAATCCAGTTCCTATCCACCGTTGCCGGGCCGGTCGAAAGGTAAATTCCAACATAAGCATTGCCAGTGCCCGTGCAAATCGTATTGCCCACGCCGTATATCTTGTTGTGAATGACTTTTAGGTTGGTTCCACCGTGATAGTTCGATACGGCCGAACCACCGCTCGCGGAGGTGCCAATATTGGTCAGGACGAAATCCTGAATGGTGACGTAGTTGCCGCCAACGGCCAGAAGATCTCCAACGCCAGACGCGCCGCTAATAATCGCTCCCCACGCATTTTCGGATCTGAATGTAATGGGAGCAGTGGACGTGCCGTTGGTGTTCATGGTGACCGACGCCGAGACATTGTACGTGCCATCCGCGAACAGGCAGGTATCTCCCGAGAGCGCGACGTTTGCGCATTTTTGGAATGTGAGGAAGGGCTGCGATTGAGTCCCCGAGTTGCTATCGCTGCCGGTGGTAGCGACATAATAGGTGTCGCGCACAGACTGGATCGTGAAGGTGGCGCTGTTCGACGCGCCGCCCTTATAGCCCGAGGTAACCACGGTCACGGCGGCCGTTCCCGCCGACGCTATATCGCTGGCTGGAATCGAAGCGGTCAAGGTCGAGCCGCTCACGAAAGTCGTCGTCCGATTCGACGCGTTCCATTGCACCGTCGAGCTGCTTGTGAAGTTCGTCCCGTAAACGGTCAGCGTGAACCCTGACCCGCCGGCCGTCGCCGAGCTGGGCGAGATGGACGTGATCGACGGAGGAGCCCAAGTCGAGATCGTGATGTTGCAGACCGTGGCGCTACCGATGTCGGCGATGAAGCCGAGATTGTTCAAGACAGTAACGGTATCCTGCTCGGTGCGAAAGGCGTAGTTGCTTCCGATCACCTGCGCCGCGGCCGATGGCGACGAGACGTAAGCGCTGTAAGTGTGCGAGGCGATGTTGACGGTGTAGGTAAAGTGGTAGGAGATGTTCGCGGAATAGGGTATTACGTTATCCCTCAGGTAAGAGCCGCCGTCGCGGGCGTCGATGAAGCCCGAGTCATTGAACCTCGCGATGGCCGCCAGGGTCGTAAAAGCATTCGCAGTGCCGCTCGAGAGGCCGAACACGCCGTCTTCGCTGCTGCCCGAGGCACCCGGTGTCGCGTCAAATTCGGCCGCGAAGGTGCCGTTTTGCTGCGCGAAAGCGGCATTCATCCACGTGTTGACGCTCGTCTGGCAGGTTCCGCCCGCAGACTGGATCGTGAAGGTCACGCTGTTCGACGTACCGCTCGAGGTAACCACGGTCACGGCAGCCGTCCCTGCCGACGCGATATCGCCGGCTGAAATCGAGGCGGTCAACGTCGAGCTGCTCACGAAAGTCGTCGTCCGATTCGAGGCGTTCCATTGCGCGGTCGAGCTTCCCGTGATGAAGTTCGCGCCGTATACGGTCAGCGTAAACCCCGACCCGCCGGCCGTCGCCGAGCTGGGCGAAATGGATGTGATCGACGGAGCAGCCCCGGTCGAGACGGCGATATTGCAAACCGTCGCGCTGCCGATGTCGGCGATGAAGCCGAAGTTGTTCAAGACGGCGACGGTAGACTGCTCTGTCCGGAAGGCGTAATTGCTGCCGATCACCTGCGCGGAGGCCGATGGCGACGACACGTAGGCGCTGTAAGTGCGCGAGGCGAGGTTTACTGTGTAGGTGAAGTGGTAAGAGGTGTTCGCGGAATAAGGGATCGAGTTGTCCGCAGTGTATGAGCCGCCGTTGCGAGCGTCGATGAAGCCCGAGGTGTTGAACCTTGCGATGGCAGCCAGGGTCGTAAAAGCGTTGGCGGTGCCGCTGGAGAGGCCGAACACGCCGTCTTCGCCGCTTCCCGAGGCGCCCGGCGTCGCGTCGAATTGTGCCGTGAAGCTGCTGTTCTGCTGGGCGAAAGCGGCGTTCCACCACGAGCCATTACTCGTCAGGCAGGCTGCGCTGCCAGTGCTGCCAGCACCTTCATAGGCGCCGATGTCGAAAGCCGTGCCTTGCGGACGAGTGTTGTTTTCCAAGTCGTAAGCAGGAGCGGATATCCCTTGCAGACTGCTGACGCCTGCGTCTATGAGCTGGCTACCCGTGGACAAATGAAAGTCGGTATCGTCGGTCGGATTGACGAACATGCTCGCCCCATTGGAGCTGACATTATTGCTTGCCACCGTCCAGCCTGACGGCGTAGATGAGTCGGCGATTTCGCCGGCAGTGGTGTAATTGTGTTCCACATACACGCCGCTCTGCGTGCCAATGCCCCCAGTGTTGATAAACGAGGTCGTTGGATCATAGGACACATTATTGAAAACGACGGCGGTGGCTATCGGAGCAGCCCAAACAATATGTCCATCTTGCCACGGATTGGCGTCCGCAAAGGTGTTGTTGATGATATAAAGATCGTTGATCTGGTTCGGATACAGTTGGATCGGCCACCCGCGCTCGTCGTCGTAAAACAGGTTGTTTTGGACGGTAAAGCCCGTCCCTCCGCTGATATAGACGCCGTGGTCGTGGTTCTGGTAGTTGTTATTTGGCGGATTGCATCCGCCCTGGCCGGGGGCTTCTCGCCCGATGTTATAAATCCAGTTCCGATCCACCGTGACCGGGCCGGCCGAAAGGTAAATTCCGTTATAACCATCGGAGGCGCCCGTGCATAAGGTATTGCCCACGCCATAAATCTTGTTATTTATGACTTTCAAGTTAGTTCCACCGGCATTGTTCGATACGGTCTCACCGCCATTCGTGGAACCAATAGTGGTCAGAATCAAATCCTGAATGGTGATGTAGTTGCCGCCAACGGACAGCATAGCCACAACACCAGACCCGCCAGAGAAGGTCGCCCCCCACACATTTTGAGACTTGAATGTAATCGGAGCAGCGGATGTGCCGCTAGTGTTCATGGTCACATCCGACGAGATATTGTACGTACCGTCTGCAAACAGGCAGGTATCTCCCGCGACCGCGACATTTGCGCATTTTTGGACCGTGAGGAAAGGCTGCGATTGACTCCCCGGATTGCTGTCGCTGCCGATGGTAGCGACGTAATAGGCGTTGCCAACGGATTCATAGGCGCCGATGTCGAAAGCCGTGCCTTGCGGACGAGTGTTGTTTTCCAAGTCGTAAGCAGGAGCCGATATACCGTGCAGACTGCTGACGCCTGCGTTTATGAGCTGGCTGCCCGTGGACAAGTGGAAGTCGGTATCCCCGGTGGGATCGACGAACATGGTCGAGGCGTTGGAGTTGACGATGTTGCTTGCCATCGTCCAGCCCGATGGAGAGGTGTCGGCGATTTCGCCGGCCGTCGTGTAGTTGTCTTCCACATACACTCCGCTCTGCGTGCCGATGCCGGAAGTGTAGATAAATGCGCTCGTGGGATCATAAGACACATTGTTGTACACCACCGCAGTCGATACCGCACAGGCAAAAATGATGTGTCCCTCCTTCCACGGGTTGGCATCCGCAAAGGTGTTGTTGATGATATATAGCTCGTTGATTTGGTTCGAATACAGCTGAATCGACCACCCGCGCTCGTTGTTGAAGAAGAGATTATTTTGGATGGTATAGCCCGTGCCCCCGTCGATGTAGATGCCGTGGTCGTGGTTCTGGTAGTTGTTATTCCCCGGGCTGCATCCACCGCCGCTTGCTTCCCGGCCGATACTATAAATCCAGTTCCTATCAACCAGTACAGGGCCAGATGTAAGGTAAAGTCCGGTATAGCCATTGCTAGTGCCCGTGCATAGAGTATTACCTACGCCGTAAATTTTGTTGTGGATGACTTTTAGGTTGGTTCCACCATGATAGTTCGATATGGCCGAACCACCGCTAGCGGAGCTACCAATATTGGTCAGAACAAAATCCTGAATAGTAACGTAATTGCCGCTAATGTCCAGCATAATGATAACGCCAGCCGCACCGGAAATGGTCGCCCCCCACACATTTTGAGACCTAAACGTAATGGGAGCAGCGGATGTACCATTGGTGTTGATGGTCACGTTCGCCGAGACATTGTACGTACCATCCGCAAATAGGCAGGTATCTCCCGCAGCCACGACATTCGCGCATTTTTGGACCGTGAGGAAAGGCTGGGACTGAGTACCTGGATTGCTATCGCTACCGTTGGTAGCAACGTAATAGGTCGTGGCGGAGGCGGCGTAACCAGTTAACAGTAAGACCAGAGAGAGCAGACCCCGCAATCTCTGCTTCATGAAGCCTCCTCAATTTCTCAACCTGTTCTTTTCTCAGCATAACCCCCAGGTCTCGGTAATTCAACCCTCTGTTAGAAATTTGGACGAGAGCCGAAGCCACCGAACCGCGTACGGTTATCATTTCATGCGTCAAACAACTCTTGCACCTCCACTATCGGCCGTAGCCGGCGGACAGGTTAGGATGGACCGATGACAGAAAGACACGTTTTTCTATTGGGCGCCAACGATCGGGCCGCGGCCACCGTTTCTCGGCAACTGGCCCGCGCGGGGCATCGCGTGGGGGTAGCGGACTGGACCGCTCACCCGATCAGGTTCTCGCGGTTCGTCGACGGCTTCCATCGCCTGGCCGATCCGGAGCTCGACGTGGAGTCGTGCGTTGAGGACTTGGCGCGCACATTGGAGCGCGAGGACTACGAGTTCCTGATACCCATGAACGACGCGGCGCTCGAGCTGTGCTATACGGCCGAGACTCTTCTCTCTCGGCGCACGCAGGTGCTCGGCATCAACGGGCCCGACAGCAGGAATTTCAGCAGGGACAAGTCCGTGTTATACGAGGCCTGCCGCGCGATCGGGTTTCCCCTTCCGGAAAGCCGCCGCGTGGCGACGCTCGACGAATTGTCCAAGCTCCTTCCCGAGCTGCGCTACCCGCTGATGGCCCGGCCCGTGAGCTCGAAGGTGATCCACCGCAACCGCCTTTATTCGTTCAAGCCGAAAATGATCCACGATGAGATCCAACTAGTCGACTTCCTGCGGGAGAACATCGCTTCCGTCCCCTTCATGCTGCAGGCTCCGCTGAAGGGGCACGGCGCCGGGTACAACGTGCTGGCGCGCGAAGGCTCGATCCTCGTCGCTTACGCCCACCGCAGGATCCACGAGGCCTGGGGCGGCGGGGCGAGCACTTATCGCGGGACCATTCCTTTGGACACGTACGCGGAATTCTCGCTGGTCCCCGCCCTCATTAAGAGGATGGGCTGGAACGGCGTCGCGATGCTCGAATTCCTGGTCAGCGGCGGGCGCGCCTACCCGATCGAAATGAACGGCCGCTTCTGGGGTTCGATCGAGCTCGGCGTGTTCGGCGGCTGCGACATGCCGAGCGAGTTCTTCGCCGAGTTCGGGGAAGGCCGGGGCGTCCATCAGCGGACCGAGCGCCGCCAGCCGGTCTACGCGCGCAATCTCAAGTGGGACCTGATCTTGCTCGTCACGGGCTTGGCGCAAGGGCAAAGCCCAAGCCTTCTGCTCGATTGGGCGAAGTCCTTTTCGAACTTATTTCAGGGACGCGAGATCATCGAGGACAATCCGCTCAAGGACCCGGCTTTCCGGTTGGCCGAATACGCGCTCCTGGGCCAGCGGCTGCTCGTACGCCTCCGGCTGGAGCTTATGGGAAGGGTCATGCGCGTCGGGCAGCGGCCGCAAGGGCTGGCTGGAACGCGCTCGGCCGCTTTCGTGTGCCCCGGAAACATCTGCCGCAGCCCTTTCGCGGAAGCCTACGCGAGGAAGCGGCTCCCGAACCGCGAGTTCTCCTCGTTCGGCGTCCACGCCCAGGAAGACCGGCTGAGCCCTTGCTACGCCCTCTCCGCGTCCGCCGACCACGGCGTCTCGCTCGCCGAGCATCGCTCGCGCGCCCTGACTCTCGAACTTTCCGAGAAATTCGACGCGATCTTCGTCTCGGACCGCAAGACCGCGTGGTACATCTGCCGCAAAGGGCTCGCGCCGCGCGCCAAGGTCTTTCTCATCGATGGCAACGATATCCCGGATCCGAAAGGGCACGATCTGCCTTCCTTCCGCTCCGTATACGCGCGGATCGCTCGGGCCATCGACCGCATGGCCGAGGGATCATGAGTCGAGACAGGCTCATCGCTATGGCCGCGCGGGTCGGAGGAAGGACCGGCGTCTCCCGGATCATCGATTGGTGGAACGGCGACCGGGGCGCCGTGATCTTGGCCTATCATGAGATCTCGCCCGCCCGCTTGGAGTCCCAGCTCGACCGCCTCTCGCGGAGCTATCGGTTCGTCTCGTTGACCGAGCTCGACGAGCGGCTGGCGCGCGGGGAGAGCGGCTCGGGGATGGCCGCCGTCACTTTCGACGACGGCTACGGCCCGACCATCGAGGCGGCGGCCGAGCTCGCGCGGCTTCGCGGCTGGCCGATGTCCTTCTATCTGCCGACCCGCTATCTCGACACCGGAGAGCCTTATTGGTACCAAGAGCTCGACGCCCTCATCGAGGCCGGCCTCGGCCGGCGACTGGTCGTCGACGGGCTCGACCTGCGGTTAAGCGACCCCGACGCGGCCGCTCGCGCGAAAGCCTTCCTGACCGCCCGCTTCAAGAGCTTGTCGACCTACGAAGAGGTCGAGGAGCTGCTGCGTCAAGCGCGCTTGGCGCTTTGCGGGGATCAGTCGCGCCCGGCCCGGCTCGCCTTCGCGCCGCCGATCTCCTGGTCGCGCGTGCGCGAGCTGTCGGCTCACGCGGAGATCTCCTTCGAGACCCATTCGGTCCACCACCTGGCGCTCAGCAGGCTGAGCGAGCCGGCGCTGCGACGCGAGCTCGAGAACAGCCGCGCGCGCATCGAGGCGGAGACCGGGCGCCCCTCGCTCCACTTCTGCTACCCGTACGGCGAGCCCGACGATATCGGCGAGCTCGGCGCGCGCGCGGCGCGTTCCTTGTTTAGAACGGCCACGACGATGGTGCGCGGGCGCTGCCGGCCGGGCTTGGACCGCGCGCTGCTGCCTCGCGTCCCCCTCTACGAAAAGGACGACGAGCTGACGGCCGAGCTCAAGGTCGCCCTCGCCGCCTGAAAAATAGCCTGACCGCGGCGACATCCCGTCCCAACGCGCGGCGCGCCACCCTGTCTTGACCAGTTTGGCGCGACGAATGAAAAAACTAGGGATCGTGGTGGGAGCCCGCCCCAACTTCGTCAAGGCCGCGGCCGTCATCCGCGCTCTGCGCGACGCGGCGCTGCGAAACGAGCTCGGCCGAAGGGGCCGCTTCGCCGCCGAGACCGTTTACGACCGCTCCAAGATCGCGGCTCACCTCGACTCCTTCCTGCGCCGGCTCATCTGAATGAGGATTGACACTCAGAGCCGCCCGCCTTATACTTCGATTCGTGAGCGCGACGGCACTTTTGAAAGGAGTCGATCTTCTGGCGGCGCTGGTTAATCTCGCGCTCGCCGGATTGCTCTACTCCAAGAGCCGCCGCCTTCACTATCGGGCCTTCGCCGCCGTCGCCTTCTGCTTGAGCTTGTGGCTCTTTTGCCACATGAAGGTGTTTCCGGACTACGCCGACCCGTTTTGGATGCGCGCTCTTTTCATGGATCTATGCCCTCTGCCGGCGTGCGTCTTTCTCTTCGTCTTCGGGCTCGCCGCGGACGAGGAGCGCGCGAAGCGGGGCGCCGTCGCGCTGGGTGCTTCGGGTCTCGCCTTCGCGCTGACGGTCTGGACGCCTTGGTTCACCACGGCCGCTTGGCGGATCGCGTTCACGTTCTTCCTCTTTCCCGTCCTCTTCGTCTGCGCCGCGCGGCTGTTCTGGGGATGGCATCGGGAGCCCGATCTCGCGCGGCGCAACGGCTTGCTCTACCTCTCCGTCGGCGCGCTCGTCGCCGCGAGCGGCGGCCTCCTCGAATTCCTGCCGCATTTCGGGATCGCGATCCCGGCGTTCCCGTTCGGCGCCGTGTCGATCACCCTCTACACGGCCCTGGTGGCGTACTCGATCGACCGCTACGATCTCTTGTCCGCGGCGACCTTGGCGCGAAGAGCGGCGTTCTTATTGACGCTCAGCAGCGCGGCCGCGCTGCTCGCCGGCGCCGTCGTCTCGGCCGTGCGGCTGCTTCCGGGCTCGCCCACGGTGAACTCGATCCTCGCTTTGTACCTGATCGTTCCCGCGCTGTTGTGGGCTTGGGAGCGATTCGGCGAGAGCGCCAAAGGATTTTTCTTCGTGCAGGCGCGCTGGAGGGACAGCCTGCTCCAGGCCTGGCTCGCGAAAAGCCAAAGCGTGCTCGACTCCGCCGACCTCAACGAATTGACGACCAGCCTGGCCCGCGAGGCCTTGGGCGTCGAAAAGGCGTCGCTCGAGCTGCTGAAATCAGGCCCCGAGGTAGGCTCCCTCCAAAATTCACCTCCGCCGTGGCTCGGCTACTTCCGCGCGCGCACGCGGCCGGCGACGCGGCTCGAGCTCGACGCGACGCTCGATCAAGAGCGGCCCGGCCCGCGCTTGGACGAAGTGGGGGCCGCGCTGCTCTACGCCGTGGACCGAAACGCCGAAGCGCTCGTCCCGGTCATGCTCGGCGGCAAGCCGGCGGCGCTTCTGTGGCTGGGACCCAGGCGCCAGGATTTCTACGACTCCGCCACCTTGGGCTGGCTTTCCTCGCTCGGCGCCTGCTTGGGGTTGACCTTGCAAACCCTCCAGGTCCGCGAGGAGCTCCTGCGCGCCGACCGGCTGAGCCAGGTCGGCCAGATGGCCGTCGGCATCGCGCACGAGATCCGCAATCCGCTGGCTTACATGAAGGGCGCGGCGCAGTTGGCGCGAGACCCGAAGATCCCCGCCAAAAAAGCCGGCGAGCTGCTCGAGGCCGTCGACAAGGAATGCGACCGGCTCAACACCCTGGTCGACGACATCCTCTCCTACGGCAAGCCGCGCGAGCCGGTCAAGCGCCGCGTCGACGTCGCGCCGTTGATCACGGCGCTCGTAAAGATCATGCAGCCGAATTACGCCGGCACGACCCGCATTCTATGGAGCCCGCCGCCGGACTCCATCGAAGCGGCCGTAGACCCGGACCAGCTCAAGCAGATCATCATCAACCTCGTGCGCAACGCGGCGATCGCCATGTCCGAGGCCAAGAGCCCGGAGCCCCGCGTCGCGCTCAGCGCGGCCAAGCAGCGCGGGAAGGTCTTCATCCAGGTGGCCGACAACGGCCCCGGTATTCCCGAGGAGATCGCCGCGCGCCTCTTCCAACCGTTCGTCACGGGCTCGAAGTCCGGCACGGGCCTGGGGCTCGCGATGGTGGAGCGGCTCGCGCGGCTCAACGACGGCCACGTCTGGGTCGACAGCAAGGCCGGCGTGGGGACGCTTTTTACCGTGGAGATCATGGACGCCTAGGCGTGAGGCCCGAGCGCTGGGCGGGTTGACGCAAGAGCGGCCGAGGCGTTTCCGCCTCGGCCGCTGATTTCAGACTGGAACGAGCGGTCGGCTTACTGGCCGCCGGCCGGAGGGGTCGCCGGCGCGTTGTTGTTGTTCATCTCGCCGCCGCCCATCTTCTTCTTTCCATGCTTCTCATGCTTCATCATCTTGGCCCGCGCGTCCTTGCAGCCCTGGGAAAGGCTATCCTCGTTCTTCTCGAGGCACTCGTGGATCGCCTTATGGCCCTTGGCGTCCGCGCAGAACTGCTTGACGTCGTCCTTGCAGGCGTCCATGCCCTTCATGTGCTTGCCCATGTGCTTGCCGTCCTTGTGCTCGGGCTGCGTCGCCGGGGCGTTGTTGTTGTTGGCCGTCTGATCCTGCGCGACGGACACGCGAGCGCCGCAAACGAGAGCCGCGAGGACGGCTAATGCGAAAGTCATTTTCATTTCTATCTTCCTCCTTAAAATACCGGCACGGTCCGGCATTTCTAGCATATTCGGCGGCGCGTGCCTTGAAATACGGGAGGCGCGGTGCTAACCTCCTAAGGTGATGCGCGCGCTGCTGATTCTTCTCCTCAGCGTCACCGCCTTCGCGGAGGAGATCACCCCCGTGCCGCTGCTCGTTCATCATATGGCGGACTTCGACCGCAAGTTCGTGTGCGTGGCCGACAAGACCTCGACGCTGACGGAGAAGGTCGGCTACGACAGCCACAAGCCGATCTTTTTGGTCTGGGCGGGCGACGGCGACGCCAAAATCAAGATCTTCGGCTACGGCAAGGCGCCGTTCCAGGCAGGAGAGCGCATCGAGGCCTGCGGGCTGTTTCTTCGGGAGAAGCGCCGCGGCGGACGGATCCATCGCGACGAGATCTATGCGAAGGTCATCTTGCGGGGCAAGTCTATCGGCGCCGGCCGCGTCGTCTTGAGCGCGAAGGACGCCCATCTCGTCGACGCTCGTCCCTGATCGCCGCCGGACGCGCTAGGCGTGAGGGCCGCGCAGGAACACGATCTCGAAGGCCGCGTCCTCGCCGTAGGCCCGGCGGACGGCCTCGCAGTAAGCGAGTCCTTGAGGCGCGTAATGCTCCCGGCGCGCCGGCGCGTCCTTCGCCGAGATTTGGTCGGTCTTGTAATCGATCACGACGAGCTTGCCGTCGCGGCGGCACAGGAGATCGATCGAGCCGCGCACGACCGTCCCGTCGCGCCCGTAGACGAAAGGCACCTCGCGGCCCAAGATCTCGGCGCGACGCAGCGCGGCGGCGGCCTTGGACTTCGCGAAGGCCGATAAGATCTCTCCGGCCTCGGCCGTCGTCGCGGCCCAATCGGCGTCGGGCCGCAGGCGCGAGAGCGAGCGGGCCGAAGCGGCGAGCGCCGCCGACAGACCGGCTTGATCCTTGAAGTCCCATCGCTCGAGCGCGCGATGGCAAAGCTCCCCCAGAAGCGCGGGCTCGGCCGCGCCTTTCGGCCTCGGCTCGTCGAAAGGCGCGCGCTTCTCCGGCTCGCCCAGCGCCGACGTCGGGCTCGTCGTCCAGGATTTCGCCAAAGCCTCGTCGCGCAGCGCCAAACGCCGCTTCCACGCCCGCGCGAGCGCCTTCGCGTCGAGCTTCGGCGCGGGCGGCGCCGGCAGGCGGCGCGTCCGCGCGCTCGATTCCGGCGCGATGGCGGCGACGGGGACCGACGCGTCCTTCCCGTCCTTGGGCCACAAGCCGGCCGCGGCCAAGCGCGAGGAAAGCGCCCCCGCGTCCGCTTTCCCCCGCCCCGTCACGATGAGCCGGCGCTTGGCGCGCGTCAGCGCGACATAGAGGAGCCTGATCGTCTCGCGATCCTCGCGCTCGTCCTCGAGGGCCTTGAGCCACGCCATCGTCGCGTCGCAGGCGCCGGAAGGCAGGCGCAGGCCGGCGCGGCCGGAGCTCCAGTCGATGAGGGCGTCGCGCCGCTTGCCGGCGCCCGAGCGGCCGGTCGACGCGTTGGCGAGGATCACGGCGGGAAACTCGAGGCCCTTGGATTTATGCACCGTCATGACGCGGACGGCTTCCAGATGCTCGTCGGCGAGAGGGCTCTCCCCCTCGGAGCGCGGGTCCTCGGCGGCGCGGGCCAGCCGCGCGACGAGCTCCTTGAGCGTCAGCCCGCGCTCGTCCGACGCGGCGGACGCCAAGCGGGCGAACTTCTGGAGGTTCGACACCGTCTGCTGGCCGTGGTATGCTCCCGCGGCGAGCTCGAGGAAAGGGAGCCTCTCGAGCGCCGCGGCGACGATGGCCCCGACGGGCTCGCGCCCGACGCGCGCGCGCAGCTCGCGCAGCACGCCGTAGAGCGCCGCCACGCGCTCGTCCTTCGGCTGCGAGCGCTCGTAGTCGAGCCCTCCGGAGCGGGATAATCGGTAGAGCGCGGCGTCCTCGAGCGCGACGAGCGGGGAGCGCAGCAGCCCGCAGAGCGCGAGGCGATCCTCGGGCCGGTCTAGGACACGGAGGAGATTGGTCAGATCGATTATTTCCTGGGCGCCGTAGAAATAGCGCTCCATGTCGACGGCGTAGGGGATCGCCGCCGCCTTGAGCGCGTCGAGCAAGGGCGACAAGCCCGCGGCGCTGCGCATGAGGATCGCCACGTCGCGCAGCCGCAGGTCCTTGCCCTCGCCGGCGTGGTCCAAGATCCACGAACAGATCCACGCGGACTCCGCCCGAAGCGACGAGGCCGAGTCCGGCGCCTTGCCGTCCGGGCCGTCGCCGACGACGGCCAGCGAGACTGGAGTTTCTCCCGACGGCTTCGCCGCCGCGCCCGCGGCCGTGAGCGGATTGTAAGCGGGCTGAAGACCGGGCTCGCGGCGCATGAGCGTGGAAAAACCCGCGTTGACGACTTCGATCAAGCGGGCTTCGCTGCGAAAATTGGCCGTCAACGCGCACGAGCGCGCGCCCTCGCGGACCGCGAGGGCGACGAAGCTCTCGTAGGCGGAGATGTCCGCGCCGCGAAAGCGATAGATCGACTGCTTGGGGTCGCCGACGACGAACAGCCGCCCGGCGCCGAGCTTTACTTCCTCCCAGCGCGCGGCTTTGCCGTCCGCGCGCTCGGCCAAGAACATCAGCAGCTCGCCTTGCAGCGGATCGGTGTCTTGGAACTCGTCGATGAGCAAGGTCTCGATGCCCGCCTTGAGCGCGGCGCGAGCGTCAGACCGGTCGCGCACGAGGTCGCGCGCGCGGCGCAGCAGGCCGTCGAAGGAGACGAGGCCCGCGCGCGCGTAGCTCGCGCGGAAAGCGCGCGCGAACGGCAGCGCGAGCGCGCAAGCCCGGCGCAGCAGCGCCTCGCTCGCGGGCGAGGCCTCGCTCGCCACCGAGAAGGCGCGCTCGTAGACCTCATGCCCGTCCTCGTCCCACGCCTTGGGCCAGGACGACTCCCTGAGCTCGGCCTCGGCGAGGTTTTCCGGCGCGTCGGCACGCTCGGCCCGCGCCGCGGCGGCGAGCGCGCGCAGGCGCTTGCCGCACGCCTCGATCGACTCGACGATCCTCGAGTTGCCCTTGGGCTTGGGCCGGCCTTCGGGCAGCCGCTCGACCGACTTCGCCAGCGCCTCGAGCTCTTGCGCGATCCCGGGACCCGGCAAGCCGACCTGGGCCAAGTCCAGCGTCTCGCGCGCGAGCACGCGCGCCAAGGCCTCGAGCTCGTCGAGGGACGCGAGCTTGAGCAGCGCGAGCCATTCGGCGGCGCGCGGCGCGCGCTCGCCGAGCTCGACGTCGAGCCACGCCGCCCACTCGGACTCGAACAGCTCGTCGAAAAGCGGCCCTTCGTCGACGCGGAACGCCGGGTCGACGCCGGACTCGACGGGATAGAGGCGAAGGAGGCGCGCGGCGAAGCCGTGGATGGTGCCGATCTGCGCGCGGTCGAGCCGCTCGAGCGCCTCGCGCGCCGAGGAAAGCACTTGCTCCGGCGTCCGGCCGAACTCCCGCTCGAGCTCGGCGATCGTCGCGAGCGCGCGGGCGGCGGGCCGCGCCGCGCCGCCCAAGGCCGCGCCGATCTCGGCCAGGCGCTCGGTCAGCCGGAGCTTGATCTCTCCGGCGGCTTTCTCCGTGAACGTCAGCGCGACGATCCGCTCGACCGGCACGGGCTTGCCGCCGCGGCCGCCGAGGAGCAGGAAGAGAAGGCGGTCCGTCAGCAGCGTCGTCTTGCCGGTCCCCGCCCCGGCCTCGACGACGACGTTGCGGTCCAGCAGCAGGCGCGCGCGGCGGCGGTCCTCGGCGTCGGCGGTGGGCATCCCGCCGATTTTACCATTCTCGTCGGACGATGGAACTTTTTCGGGGGGTCGATCGTATCCGCTATATGCAAATCTACATCGACCACAAGCTGCAAACGTTGGACGCCGACGCGGGATCCTTGGACGACGCGCTGGCGAAGTTCGACGGCGGAGACCATTACCTGCTGGAGCTGGCGAAGGACCGCCGCTCCCACCTGAGCCTGCTGCGCTCGGACGGCGAGCTGTTCGTCGAGGTCTGGTCCTCGGGCAACATGATCGGGATGCTCGCCACGTGGCCGGACGCCGTGCAAAGCGCGCGCGATTTCCTGGAGGGCAAGATCGAAGACCTCCCTTACGACGACGACTGCCCTCTCTGCCAGGCGATGCGCGACGGGAAGCTCTAGGCCTTGACCCGCTGTAAACTCTGGTATACACTGTGATCAAGCGCGTCGAGAACTTCGAGATCCGGCCCGGCGTGCGGCCCTTCTCCGAATCGATCAGCCGAATCCGTGACAGGGCCGCAGTCGCGAAGATCCTGATCCGCGTCGGCGAAGGCGTCATCGAGCTCAAGATCGACTTCGGCCCGGGCTATCGCGCGTATATCGGGCTAAGGGGAGACGGCCTCATCATTCTACTATGCGCAGGCGACAAGGCAAGCCAGGACGCGGACATCTCAAGGGCGATCGGATATTGGCGCGAGTACCGGAGAAGCCAATGAAGCGGAAATACCAGACGTGGGACGAGTACCTGGACGAGACCCTCAACGATCCCGTGGACGCGGCGCATTATCTCACCGCGGCCGCGGAAGAAAACGATCCGGCGTTCATGCTTCTCGCTCTTTCACAGGTCGCGCGGGCGAGAGGCGTCTCGAAAACGGCGCGCGAAGCGTCGATTTCCCGCATGGGTCTTTACAAAGCGCTCTCAAAGAATGGTAATCCTGGTTTCAAAACGTTCTTGAGGGTCCTCAAGGCGGCGGGCATGCAACTCGAGTTCAAACCCGCTTAAGCGGCCTGAGCGCGCTGGCGCGAGGGGCCGTGGCCCTTGCGGCAGACGCCGGAGAACTCGCAGCGCGCGCAGCGGCCGAACTCGCCGTCCTGCGGACTGATGGGGAAGCGCCCGCTCGAGATCCGGCCGACGGCCTCGCGCACGCGCGCCCAAAAGGCGGGAGCCTCGGCTTTTTCTTGGGCGGCGTCGTAGCGCTGCTCGCGCGGCAGGCCGGTCGTCTCCGGCGACTCCTCGAGCGCGCGCAGGCTCGCGCCCAGGAACTCCGCGCCGGGCCCGAGGGCTTGCCGCGCGAGCTCCGCGTAGACCGGCATCTGGTGCATGCCGCCTTTGGCGATCTCGGCGGCGAGCCTTCCCTGAGAAGAGGACCGCAGTCCGCCCCACCAGCGCGATTTATAGTCGACGATCCAAAACTTTCGTCCCTCCGCGTCCGCGTCGATCCGGTCGATCTTGCCCGCGAGCTTGAGCCCGCCGCCGCCGGGCAGCTCCCCGGAGAGCTCCTTCTCCCGCCAAAGCGGGCGCAGGCCGAGCTCCCGGAGCCGGGCCTCGTCCCAAGCGACGAAAGCCCGCAAGTTCTCGGTCATGGCCTCTTTCGCCGCGCGCCAGAGCACGGGATAGAGGCCGAGCCGCTTCCAATCGTTTTCTTGAAAAACGGCCTCGATCGCCCCGTCGAGCGGCGCGCCGCCGTGGAAGCGCTCGAGGATGGCGTGATAGATCGTGCCGCGCGTCTTGCCGTCGAAATCGCCGAGCTCGAGCGCGTCGTCGTCGGAGCCGAGCTCGAGCAGCCGCTGCGCGAAGAACGCGAACGGGCACTCCGCGAAGGCGTCGAGCGCCTTCGGGGAGACGCCGCGCCGGCGCCAGCGCTCGAGATAATCAGCGGGCTCGCCGACGATGCCGTCGAAAGGCCCCGGCGCTCCCCGCGCGTTGAGGCGCGGCAACGCGGCCAATCCGGCGCTAAGCAGCGGGTCCGCGCGCCCCAGGGCGTCGAGCGCTCCCGGCGCGTCGCCGCCGTCGAGCGAGAGCCGCAGGGACAATTCGCGCGGCGATAGCGAATCGAGCGCGCTCTCGCGCAGCCGGTCCGCGGGCTGGCGCGGCACGCGCCGCTCCCGCTCGCCGAACGGCAGCCCGGCGCAGCGGCAGAGCTCGCGAAGATAGAGCGAAGGGACCTCCGCCTTGCCGCTTTCGTCCGAGCGCGGATAGACGCAGTAAAACCTTTTGCGCGCCGAGGCCGCGGCCAGGTAAAACAGAAGCCGCTCCTCGTCGTAGCCCGCCAGCTTGCGCGCGATCGAGTAGCCGGCCGCGCGGCGCAGGGCGTCGCGCGTCGCGTCGCGCAAGAGCGCGTCTTCCTCGATCTGGCGCGGGAAGAAGCGCTCCTTGAGGCCGAGCAGGAAAGTCACGCCGAACGCGTCGCCGCGCGCGTCCATGACGTCGAGCACGCGCACGCCGCGCGCGCCCGAGGCCGTCGGGCGGCTCGCCCTCCGGAGCTTTTCTTCGAGGCATTCCAAAAATTCTTCCATGCGCGGGACCGAGCCCAGACGGTCGAAACCCGCGAGCGAGCGCACGCACGACAGCACCGCCTCCCAGACCTCGCTTTCCTCGGGCGTGGGCCGGACCGGCCTCAAGCGCCGCTCGAGCAGCGTTTCGCAGCGGCGAGAGAGATCGGACCAAGAGGCTCCCGGTCTCGACAGCTCCTCGCGCCAGGATGAGACGAGCTCCCACAGCGACGCGGCGTCCGCGTCCTTGGCCGCGCGGGCCTCGAGCTTTCCCTGCCATTGCAGGAATCCTCCGCGGATGCCGAGCTCCTCGATGAGCCGGCGCCAGCCCGCTCGCCCGTCCTTGAAATACGGCGAACCGAGGAGGTCCAGGGCGGCGGCCGCGGGGAAATCCCGGCGGCGCATCATCAGGAGATGAAAGCAGCATTTGGCGAGGGGATGGCGCAGCAGCGGCTCGTCGGCGCGCAGGTCCACGGGGATCTCGTTTTCCGCGAAGACCTCGGCGGCGGCCGCGCGGTAGGGCTCCAGCGAGCGCGCGAGGACGGCGACGTCCTCGTAGGCGCAATAACCCTCGGCGACCAGGCGCGCGATCTCCTTGGCGCAGGCCCACAGCTCGTCGCGCGCGCCCGACGCGCTGATCACGCGCAGCGCGTCGTCGCCCAGCGCCGCCGGCGCCGCCTCGGGGCGAAACAGCGAGTCGAGCGCCGCCGCCGCCGCGGGCGACGCGCCCGCGGGCGGCGCGGGCTTGGCGCGCGCGAGCAGCTTCTCCTCGAAGAGCTCGTCGGCGAAACGAAAAGCGGGATGCGCGCGCCGATAGGGAAAGAACAGCGTCGTCTCGCAGCGCGCCGCCACGGCCTCGAAGAAGTCCAGCTGCAGGCCGGTCAGGTCATAGAAGCCGTAATAGAGGACCTCGGACGCGGCCGCGAGGACGCGGCTGTCGCCGCAGCGCCGCGCGGCCTCGCGCGTGACGCCGGAGGACGAGCAGACCTTCAGCTCGGAGAGCCGGCGCTCGTAGGCGGAGGACAAGGCCAAGAGCGCCGCCAGGCGCTTGCGCTCGGCCTCGCTTTCGACGGGCGCCTCGCCGAAGTTCTCGGCGATGTCCTCGGCCGAGACGCCGGCGTCGATCAGATCTCGCAGGCTCGCGCGCACGGCGCCGGCGAGCGCGCGCGGGCGATAGCCCGAGGCCGAAACGCCGAAAAAGCCCCCTTCGCGCAGCAGCTCGTCGACGACGCGGTCGTGAAAGACGGGATCCGAGACGAGCGCCAGCTCGCCTAGGCCTTCCTCGTCGACGATCTCGAGCGCGAGGCTATGAAACGTGTGGAAGCGAAAGCCGACGAGCGAAAGCCCGGTCTCGACGGCCGCAAGGCGCTCCAACCGATCGGCCATGCGCCGCGAGGGCGCGACGATCAGGACGGGTCCGCGCCGCGGCCGCGCGGCCAGCTCGCGCAGCTTCGCGACGAACGCCGCTTCGAGGTCCGGCTGGAACGGGCCGTAGAGGACGGAGAGCATGAGGACGACGAATTATATCTCTTTGGCCGCCGTGCCATCCCAGGGGACAGTACGGTCACACATACTGTGTCCGGACACAGTATGTTGCTAGAATAGCGCCGTGAACAACCCGATCCCGACTACGCCGCCCTCGGGCTTCCGCGACCATTTGCCTGACGCCTGCGCCCGGCGCGCGCGCGCGATCGAGACGATTTCGTCTGTATACAGGTCCTTCGGCTTCCAGCAGATCGCGACGTCCGCCGTCGAGGACTTGGCCGTCCTGCTCGGCAAGGGCGGCGGCGAGAACGAGAAGCTGATCTTCAAGATCATGAAGCGCGGAGAGAAGCTCGACGCCGCGAAGGCGGCCGGCGAGGAGCTCGCGGACGCGGGCCTGCGCTTCGACCTCACGCTGCCGCTCGCGCGTTTCTACGCCAAGCACGGCAGCACGCTGCCCCACCCGCTCAAGGCCTTCAATATCGGCCCCGTCTGGCGCGCCGAGCGCGCGCAAAAAGGCCGCTACCGCGAGTTCTACCAGTGCGACGTCGACGTGATCGGCTCGGAGGACGTCGGCGCCGAGATCGACGTGATCTCCGCGATCCTCGCCGCGTTCGACGCGCTCGGAGTGCCGGGCGTGCAGGTCGTCTTGAACGACCGCTCCTACGTCTACGAGGCCCTCGCGCACGCGGGCGTCCCCGAGGACAAGCGCCAAGCCGCTTGCGTGATCATCGACAAGCTCGATAAGGTCGAGAGGCCGAAGATTATTCAAGAGCTATCAGAGACGATCGGCTCGCCCTCGACCGCGCAGCTCGAACTCACCCTTCTCAGAAACGAACCTCGCCGGGATATTTTCACGGCATCGGGGGATCTCGTCGGCCAAAAGCAGTTCGCCAAGCTCGACGCCGTCGTCGCCGCCGTCGGCGCCGAGCGCGCGCGCGTCGATCCCTCTCTCATGCGCGGCTTCGACTATTACACCGGCCCGGTCTTCGAGTTCCGCCATCCCGGCTTCTCCGGCTCGATCGGCGGCGGCGGACGCTACGACCATCTCACCGAGAAGTTCGGGACGCGGCAGGTCCCCGCGTGCGGCGGCTCGATCGGCTTCGAGCGGCTGCTCTTGATCCTCGAGGGCGAGGGCGCGCAGGCCGAGGCCGGCGCCGACGTCTGCATGCTCGTGTTCTCCGAGGAGACGCGCGGCAAGGCCCTCGAGGCCGCGCGCTTCCTGCGCGCGCGCGGCGTCTCCGTCGACGTGTTTCCGGGCTCGGGCAAGCTCAAGAACCAGTTCAAGTACGCCGATCAGAAGCGGGCGGCCTGGGCCGCGCTCATCGGGCCCGACGAGGCGGCGAGCCACGTGATCAAGCTCAAGAACCTGAAGACGGGCCAAGAGATCCTCAAGCCGATCGAAGAGGCCGCCAACCTCTTCGGCGCCGAGCGCGCCAACAGCCCGGTCTAGGCTCGCGTCCGCTCGAACGAGCAGACGCCGCCCCACGGCGCGCGGCGCTTCCACGGAGCCTTGCCCTCGGGCAGCCAGGAGAAGAGCCTCAACAGCGGCGGCAGCCGCCGGATCTCGCCCGCCGCCCGAAGGAGACCGCGCGCGTCGACGGGACGCCAGCCGAACGGCTCGAAAAAACGGGGCCCGTCCGCGGGAGCGAACTTCATCGGCGCTTGCGCCATCGCCGGCCCGAGGCTTTTCTGGAGCATCTTGAGCAGAGACGGCGAGGCGAGATCGGCGATCCACGACCGCGGCGCGGACGCGGCCGCCATGTCCTTCGCCAGGCCCGTCGCCTGCTCCGTCGAAAGATAGACGAGCAGCCCCTCCGTGATCACGAGCGCCTTCTTGAACCTCCGATCGAGGTCGGAGAGAAGAGCGCGGCGCGCCGCGGCGTCGGACAGATCGCAGACGATCCGCTCGAGGCGGCAGGCCGGCTCGGCGTCCTCCAAAAGCTTCGTCTTGTACTCGGTGATGCCGGCGAGATCGACCTCGATCCAGGTGATCTTCTCCGAAAGCTTCAATCGATAAGGCCGCGTGTCGAGGCCGGCGGCGAGGTTGACCACGAGATCGAAGTCCCCGGCGAGGCGCTCCTCGAGCATCCGGTCGATGAGCCACGTCCGCGCGACGAGCGGCCACGACGGATGGCGGCGCGCCATGTCCTCGACGATCCGCATGCCGCGCTCCCCGGCGAGCGCAGCGGCGTGGGGATCGCGGAAGACGGCGTCCGGCCGCGCGCTTTCCCGCGCGCGATAGGCGGCGACCCAGAGCGCCGTGTCGGACACGTCGCGGATCAGCGGCTCTGAGGAGATTGTACGCTCCGAAGAAGTAGCGAGAGGTCCTCGGCCGTGTCGATGTCGGCCTGCGTCGCGCCGTCGTCGAGAGGGATCTTGACGGCCTCCTGCCAGTGCTCGCGCACGGCGGCCATCGCCGTGTCGTCGCCCGTCAGCGCGCGGATCTCGCCGAAGAGCTCGCGCGGAAACGCCGTCGGATAGCCCTTCTGGGGGCCCGTCGGTCCCGCGAGGACCGGAAACGTCAGGCGGTGCGTCAGCTCGAACTCCGCGATCACGCGGTCGATGAGCCAGGGCTTGACCATCGGCATGTCGCCGAGAAGCGCGACGACGCCGGGGCACATCATCGGCACCTCGCGCAGGCCGACCTCGATCGAGGAGGCCTTGCCGTTCTCCCAGAACGGGTTGAACACGACGCGCAGCCTCGGGTCGTCGAGCCCCTTGAGCGCTTTCAGGCCCTCCTCGGCCTCGCAGCCGAGCACGACGATGACGGGATCGAGCTTGGCGGCCAGCGCGTTCTCGACCACGTGGCGCAGGACCGGCCGACCGGCGAGCGCCGCCGCCATCTTGTTCCCGCCCGAGAAGCGCTTGCCCCTGCCGGCCGCGAGCACGAGCCCCGGAATCCTCACCTTAGGCGCCGGCCCGGCGGCGCGGCGCGCGGCGTGCCGGCCGCCCTTGCGGCCGGAGCGATGCGCGAAAATTTCTCCGATAAGAGACAACGCCACCTCTTCGGGCGTCTCGGCGCCGATGTTGAGGCCCGCCGGCCCGAAAAAGACGCCCGTCCGCGGCCGGACGTCGAGCAGCGCGAGCTCGTCCAAGATCCTCTGCGTGCGCTTGCGCGGGCCGATCTGGGCGATGTAGGACGCCGGGCTTTGCAGCGCGCCTTGCAGCGTCTCCAAATCGAGAGCGTAGCTGTGCGTCATGACGACGATCGAGGTGTCTTCGCTCACCCGCGACGCGGCGCGGGCCTGCTCCCAGCCCCCCTCGATGAGGCGCAAGCGGCGCGGATCCCAGCCTCGCCCGCGCAGGCGGCCGCGGCGCGGATCGGCCACGAACACGGAAAAGCCGAGGTCGAGAGCGTGGCGCGAGAGAGCCTGCGCGTCCCGCCCGGAGCCGACGACGAGCACCTGGCCCATCGGATGGATCGGGCAGACGAAGGTCCGGCGCACCGCGCCGGCGGCGACGCGCTCGATGAGCTCGGGGGTGTCGTCGCGGTAGCACGTCCGGGTTTCGGCCTCGTCGCCGGCGACGATCGCCCGCGCGCCGATGGAAGAGCCGGAAAGATCGAGCGAGCAGACCAACGGCACGCCGCGGGCCAAGGCCTCGCGCGACTCGCGCAGCCGCGCGCGCAACTGAGGGCCGACGGGCTCGAGCAGCAGCTCGAGCAGGCCGGGGCGGCCCAGATTGTAGCCCAAGATGGGGTCGTCCTCGGCGATCGGCACGCAGACCAGCCGCGGCTTGAGCTCGCGGGACGCGGCCTCGATCTCGTCGCGCAACCGGCCTTCGAGCTCGTCGAAGTCGACGACGCCCACGCGCTCCGTCTGGCCGGACGCCACGACGGCCATCGCCCCGGCGCCGTCGTAAACCGAGCCGTCGAGCGAGACGGCCGTGGCCAGCACCGGAGGCTGCGGCAGCTCGAGCTCGGCCAGGTCCTCCACCGCCCGCAGCACGTCGAGCATCTGGTGCGGCCGGAGGCCGTTCACGCGTCCGAGATTACCATATTAAGGAATGCTATAACGTCTGGGATGCGCGCGATGGCGGCTCTGTCGGCGTTGCTGGCGTTGTCGCCGGCCTTCGGCGGGACGGAAACGAGCCCGGACCCGTCCGACGCGCAGTCGCTCTACCAGCAGGCGCGCCTGACGCGAGACCATCCGGACAAGGCGTTGGCGCTGGCGGTGCGCGCCGCGAAGGCGGCGCGCACGCCCGAGCTGCGCTCGGCCGCCGAGCGCCTCGTCCGCGATATCCGCCTCGATCTCGGCGACGTCTCGGGCGCCGTAGCCGCCGTCGAAGGCGACGCCGCGCGCGATCCGCTGGCGCTGGCGCTCGCTGCGGTCGCCCGGGGCCGGCCCGAAGAGGCGCGCGCGCAAGTGCGGCGCCTGATCGAATCGGCGAAAGGCGGTTTACCGGGACAGCAGGCCGACGCCTACCGTCACCAAGCGCAGATCGAATTCCAGCTTAAGAATCCCGCCGCCGCTGAGGCCGCCCTCGAACGCGCGCTCGCGCAGGTTCGCGACTACGGCCCGGCGCTGCGCATGCTGACTCAAGTGCGCTTCGATCAGGGCCGCCCCGCGGAGGCCCTCGTGTTCATCGAGCGTATTTGCGTCTCGACGGCGGCCTCTCCTTCGGAGCGCGCCGACGCGGGCGGCCGGAAAGCCGAGATCCAGCTTTCGCTCAACGACACGATCGGCGCTGAGGAAAGCCTCGCGCGCGCGCAGGCGGTCTTGCCCGAGCACCCGAGGGTCTTGTCGGCGCTCGCTCAACTGCGCGTCGCGCAAGGCAGGCGCGCGGAGGCGGCCGAGCTCGCCGAGCGCTTGGAGCGGGCGGTGAGCGACGCGACGCCTCTGGAGCGCGCCAACGCCTTCGTCCGGCAAGCGCAGATCCGATCCTTGCTCCAAGACGACGGCGGCGCGGAAAAGAGCCTCAAACGAGCGCTCGAGGCCGACCCGAGCCATCCGATGGCCCTTGAAAAGCTGGCCAATCTTCTTCTCGCGCAAGGCCGCTCCGCCGAGGCGCTGGAGTTGAGCCGTCGCCTCATCGACAGATCGACAGGCGCCTGGCCTTCCCGGCGCGCCGAGGCTTACCGATCCATGGCCGCGGTCCAACTCTCCGCCAAAGACTATGCCGGAGCCGAGCGCAGCCTCGAGCAGGCGCTCGAGGCTGCTCCGAACGACGTGGAAGCGCGGCTGCTCTTGGCTCGCGCGCGTCTCGCTCGCGGCGACGCGTCCGGGGCGCGAGACAGCCTCCGGCGCGCGCTCGCCGAAGCTCCCGACAGCCCGGACGCGCTGCGCTCGCTGGCCGAGTTCGAACTCGCGCGAGGCCGTCCGGCCGAGGCGCTGGGCTACGCCAAGCGCCTCGTCAAGGCGGCCGCGACGCAGGGCCGCCGTCGCGCCGAGGCCTATCAGCTGTTGACTCACGTCCAGCTCGCGCTCAAAGACGAGGCCGGGGCGCAGGACAGCCTCGAACGCGCGCTCGAGGCGGCCCCCGACGATCCGGAAACGCTGCGCGCCTTCGCCGACCTGCTTCTCGCGCGGGGCCGGGCCGCCGAGGCGCTGCCGCTGGCCGAACGCCTCGTCGCTGTGTCTTCCGGGGCCGCCGCTTCCCGGCTCGCCGACGCCCAAGACCAGACGGCGCGCATCCAGCGCGCGCTCGCCAACGATGAGCTCTTGGCGCGGGCCCAGCTCGCGCTCAAGGACGACCCCGGAGCGCAAGAGAGCCTGCGTCGCGCGCTCGCCGCCGCCCCGAAGGATTCCGACGCCCTGCGCGGGCTGGCGGAATTTTTCCTCGCCCGGAGCCGGCCCGCCGACGCGCTGCCCTTCGCCGAGCGCCTGGTCGCGCTGTCTTCCGCGGCGACGCCTTCCCGGCGCTCCGACGCCTACCAGCTCATGGCGCGGGTCCGGCTCGCGCTCAAGGACGAAGACGGGGCGCGCGACGGCTTACAGCGGGCGCTCGCCGCCGCTCCCGACAGCCCGGACGCGCTGCGCGCGCTGGCCGACATGCAGCTCGCGCGAGGACGGCCCGCCGAGGCGCGCGCCGCCGCCGAGAGCCTCGTCGCGCTGTCGACCGGCGCGCGGGCCTCGCGGCTCGCCGAGGCCGACGAGCTCTTGGCGAGAGCCCAACTCGCTCTCAAGGACGACGCCGGGGCGCAAGAAAGCCTGCGCCGCGCGCTCGCCGCCGCGCCGAAGGATTCCGACGCGCTGCGCGGGCTGGCGGAATTTCTCCTCGTCCGAAGCCGGCCCGCCGACGCGCTGCCCTTCGCCGAGCGCCTGATCGCCGCGTCTTCCGGAACGGCGCCCTCCCGGCGCGCCGACGCCTACCAGCTCTTGGCGCGGATCCGGCTCGCGCTCAAGGACGAAGGCGGGGCGCGCGACGCTTTCCAGCGGGCGCTGGCCGCCGCGCCCGAGAGCCCGGACGCGCTGCGAGGGCTGGCCGCCGTGCAGCTCGCGGGAGGGCGGCCCGGCGAGGCCCGCGCCGCCGCCGAGAGCCTCGTCGCGCTGTCCACCGGAGCGCGGACCTCTCGGCTCGCCGAGGCCAATGAGCTGTTGGCGAGGGCCCAACTCGCTCTCAAGGACGACGCGGGGGCGCTCATCAGCCTGCGACGCGCCCACGCGGCGTCACCCGACGATCCGGACGCGCTGCGCGGGCTGGCGGACATCCTCCTCGCCCGAAGCAGCCCCGCCGAGGCGCTGCCCTTCGCCGAGCGCCTCGTCGCCGTGTCTTCCGGAGCGCCCCCTTCCCGGCGCTCCGACGCCGAGCAGCTGCGGGCGCGGGCCGAGCTCGCGCTTGGCGACCAAGCCGCGGCCGAGCGGAGCTTGCGCCGCGCGCTCGCGGCCTTCCCCGAGAGCCCGGACGCTCTGGGCGCGCTGACCGATCTGCTCCTCGCGCGGGGCCGGCCATCCGAAGCGCTGCCCCTGGCCGACGACCTCGTCTCGCTGTCGACGGCCGCGCGGCCCTCGCGGCGCGCCGATGCCTACGAAAAGAAGGCGCGCGTCCAGCTCGCGCTCAAAGACGAGGCCGGGGCGCAAGACAGCTTCCAGCGCGCGCTCGCGGCCGCTCCGGACAATCTCGACGCGCTGCGGGCGCTGGCCGACCTGACGCTCGCGCGGGGCCGGCCCGCGGAGGCCCGGCCTCTCGTCGACCGCTTGCTCGCCGCGCTGCGAGCGGCGCCCGCGCCGCAGAGGGCGGCCGCGTATCAGACGCGAGCGCGCGTCGATCTCGAGCTCAAAGACCTCCCCGCGGCGCTCTCCGACCTCGGGCACGCGCTCGAGACCGCTCCCGACGACGTCGCGACGCTCGGCGTCCTCGCGGACGCCGCCGGGCCCGAGAAGGCTCTCGCTCTCATCGAAAGCCACCGGCCTTCGGAAGCGGGTCCGCGGGCGCCGTGGCTCGTACTGCGCGGGGCGGCGCGCGCCCAGACCAAGGACGCAGACGGAGCGCTCGCGGACTTCAAGGCCGCCCTGGCGCTCGACGCCCGAGCCGCCTGCTTCGGCGCGGGGCTTCCCAAGCGCCGCGATCGCATCGATCCTCGCTATTTCGACCTTTGCCTCGAGCGGTTCCCGAAGGACGCGGGGCTTCATGTCGATCGCGGCGTGGCGCTCTTCGAAGCGGGACAGCGCGCCGGCGCCGAGGCCGATTTCCGCCGCGCCGCGGCCCTCGATCCGGGAGACGAAAGAGCGCGCCAAAGCCTCGAAGCGTTGCTCAATCCGCGTCCCTAGCCGGACGCGCGTCTTGCAAACGCGCGGTTCCGGGGTTAAAATGGAGCGGATGAATCCGCCCTCCGAGCGCGAGTTGCGCAGCCTCGTGACCCTCCTCGACGAGGAAGACCCCGGCAGCTTCGAGCTCGTGCGGCGCCAAATCCTTCGGATCGGCGAGCCCGTGCTGCCGTTTCTCGACGAGGCGCGCGCCGGCGGCGACCAGAACCTCGCCGCCCGGGCGGACGTGATGACGCGCGCCGTGCGATTCCAGCGCATCAAGGATGACTTCGCCAGGCTCGCGCGCGCGCCGGAGACGGATCTCGAGACCGGCGCGCTGCTGCTGGCGCGCTTCGCCTACCCGGGCATCGATCCTCAAGTCTACTCGACCTGGCTCGACCGCGTCGCCGCGCGCGTCTTCGACGACCTGCCCTCGGAGGCCGACGCGGCGCTGACGTTCCAACGGCTGAACTCGCATCTGTTCCAAGCCCTGAACTTCGTGGGCAACGAGACGCGCTATTACGATCCCGACAACAGCTTCCTCAACCGCGTCATCGACACGCGCCGCGGGATCCCCGTCAGCCTGTCGGTGCTCTATCTCCTGCTCGGCAAGCGCCTGCGCCTGCCGGTCTTCGGCGTCGGCGCCCCGGGCCATTTCCTCGTGGGCTTCAGGCCCGACTCCCACACGATCTTCCTCGACGCTTTCCACCGCGGCAAGATCCTCGACCTCAACGAGGTGCGGCGCATGCTCACGCGCAGCGGCTACGAGTTCCGCCCCGAGTTCGTGGAGCGCTGCTCCGCGCGCGATATTCTCGTGCGCATGATGCGCAACCTGATATCGATCTACGAGAAGATGGGCTCGCCGGACCGCGCCGAGATGCTCTCGACGCTCGTCGAGATCCTGATGACGGGCCGGCCGGCCAGGGCGTGACTTTACCGGCCGCCGCGCTCTGCGTCTTTTTTTGCGCGGGCCGCGCGCGCGCCGTGCCGCGGCCGATCCAGCCTCCGGCGCCGAACCTGCCCCTCGAGGACATCTGGCTCAACGCCAAAGGCCTGTCGCTCAAGAACCTGCGCGGCCGCCGCGTCGCCGTGGTCGCGTTCATCAACACGGCCAATCTCAATTCGCTGCGCGCGCTGGCCGTGCTCAAAGCCTGGGACGAGCGCTACGCTTTGGACGGCTTGTCGGTGATCGCCGTGCATACGCCGCTTTACGGCTTCCAGAAGGACCCGCCGCAAGTCGAGCGCGCGATCAGGCGCTTGGGCGTGACGTTCCCCGTCGTGCTCGACGACGACGGCGCGCTCTGGAAGGCTTACGCCACCGAAGGCTGGCCCGCGTTCTACCTCGTCGACACCCAAGGCAAGATCATCTATGACCTCCTCGGCGAGGGCGGCTACGCCGAGTTCGAAAGCGAGCTGCGCGACGCGCTGACGCAGGCCGGCTTCAGCGTCGAGGGCGAGCGCGGCGCCGTCGATCCTCCGCAAGAAGACTGCGGAGCGGCGACTCCCGAGCTCGCGCTCGGCTCCTCCGCGCGCCGGCCCGCGACGTTCATCGATCTCGAGGCGCAGGGCGATGAGGCTCCCCCGGCCGTCGACGACCTGGTCGTCTCCAGCCGCGACGGCGAGCTCGGCTTGCGCGGAGTCTGGCGGCGAGACCCCGAGGCGCTGCGCTTGGCCAAGGCGGACCAGGAGCATTCGTCTTACTTGCGCGCGATCTGCCGCGGCGCGCAGGTCTTCGGCCTGCTCTCGGGCCCGGACGGCCGGGAATCACGTTTTTTCGTGCGCCAAGACGGGCTGTGGCTGCACGCGGGCAACGCCGGACCCGACGTCAAATTCGACGCCGAAGGGCGCAGCTACGTGCCGGCCGGCGAACCGCGGCTCTACGCGCTCGTCAACAACCCCAACGACTCCGAGCACGCCCTATCCCTCATGCCGGCGGACCGGGGCGCGGCGATCCACGCGCTGCAATTCGCCGACCGCTGTCTTCCTTATAAACCGTGAGCTTCGTGCGCGGTTTCGACGCGCGGCCGCTCGACGCGCCGATGAACGAGCCTTTCGAGATCGCCGGCGGCGGGAGCTCGCGGGTGCGCAACGTTCTCGTCCGTTTGAAGATCTCGGACGGGACCGTCGGATACGGCGAAGGCGCGCCGTTTCCGGCCTATAACGGCGAGGACCAGCGCTCCACGCTGCGCGCCCTCGAGGCTCAAGAGGGCTGGCTTGCCGGCGCCGACTTCTCGTCTCTGAGAGGCTTTCTCGAGCGCGTCGAGGAGCGCCTCGCGGGCCGGGGCGCGGCGAGCGCCGCGCTCGGCATGGCGGCGGCGGACGCCTGGTGCCGGCGCGCCCGGCTGCCGCTGCGCGCGCTCTTCGGCGGCGCGTCCTCCCGCGTCGCCACGGACGTCACCATCACGATCGTGCCGCCCGCGCAGGCGGCCGCCGCCGCCCGGCGGATCTCGAGGCTCGGCGTCGGCACGATCAAGATCAAGGTCGGCCGCGACGAGAACGAGGACGAAGCGCGGGTGCTCGCGGCCGCGGGCGCGGCGCCCCGCGCGCGGCTGATCCTCGACGCCAATCAGGGCTACTCCGCGCGGCAAGCCGTCGCGCTCGTGCGCCGCCTGCGGCGCCGCGGCGTCGAGCCCGCGCTCTTCGAGCAGCCGGTCGACAAGCGCGATTGGGACGGCCTCGCGCGCGTCGAGCGCGACGGCCGCCTGCCCGTCGCCGCCGACGAATCCGTGGCCACGCGCCGCGACGCCCTCGAGATGGTCCGGCGCAAGGCGTGCTCGGTCGTCAACGTCAAGCTCATGAAGTCCGGCCTGCTGGAAGCCTGGGACATCGCGCTGATCTGCCGCGCCGGCGGCCTGCGCCTGATGATCGGCGGCATGGTGGAGTCGTCGCTGGCCATGGCGTGCGCCGCGCACGTGGCCGCCGGCATCGGCGGCTTCGAATTTATCGATCTCGACACGCCTTTGTGGTTCGCGCGCGACCCCATGCGCGGCTCGCTGCTCGGTCCGCGCGGCGTGTACGATCTTTCGCGCGCGCGAGCGGGAATCGGCGTCGTTCCGGCCTGAAAAAACGGGCTCGGAGGAGACCCCTTTGCTCCCCGCTTTTTTCATTCGCATAATACGGCACTTATACATATATAAACGACACTGCATGATAAAAAACAACTCGCATATTTAAAACGCTTTCGGCGCGACGACGCGTTCGGGCGGATGGAGGGCCGGCCTTCGAGCTCGTTTCGCGCGCGCCTTTTCCGGCCGTCACGACTCAAAAATCCTGGATGGAAGTAGATGACACTCGATGACAGATGGTTCCCCAAAGACCCAGGCCGGGGCAGGCCCGCCGACCCCCTCCGGCGCAGGGCCTATGGGCCTATTTTTGCGCGGGCGTTTTATCGCGCTTTTTATTTTCTCGACGAGAATTTGACAAAAACGACGACGTCGTATATTCTGTCTGCTCTTCGCGGTTTTCAACCGCAAAATTTTGCCGGGCCCCATGCCGAGGGGAGGAGGAGCAGCTAATGTCCATGTCCGCCGAGATGACGCCGACCTCCGGTGTCGACGCCGCAGCGCCCACGATGCAGGTCCGCAAGCGCAGCGGCCTTCTGGAGCCGGTCGACGTCAACAAGATCGTCCGCGCGGTCCAGCGCTGCGGCCAAGGCCTCCCGCACGTCGACATCCTGAAGGTCGCCACCAAGACGATCGGCGGCCTCTACGACGGCGCGACGACCAAGGAGCTCGACAACCTCTCCATCCAGACGTCGGCGCTCTTGATCGCCGAGGAGCCGGAGTACTCGCGGCTGGCCGCGCGGCTCCTGTCGCACTACATCGCCAAGGAAGTCGCCAACCAGGACATCCACTCTTTCTCGCAGTCGATCGCGGCGGGCTACCGGGCCGGCTTGATCGCGGAAAAAGTCGCGACCTTCGTCACGACCAACGCGCGCAAGCTCAACAACGCGATCTTAAACGACCGCAACGATCTTTTCGAGTATTTCGGCCTGCGCACGGTCTACGACCGCTACCTCCTCAAGAACCCCGAGACGCGCGAGGTGATCGAAACCCCGCAATACTTCATGCTGCGCGTCGCCTGCGGCCTGGCCGAGATCGTCGGCGAGGCCGTGGAGCTCTCCAACCTGCTGG
>CAZRIP010000018.1:0-2726 GCA_964600165.1 uncultured Elusimicrobia bacterium
TAGAATCCGATGAGCGCCGCGGGCACGCACAGGCCGTAGACGAGCTCCGCCGCGCCGCGCTCGGCGAAGCGCCGCAAGCCGAGCAGCGGACTGGCGGCCACGGTGTAAAAGGCCGTCAAAAAAGCTAGCGCCGCTGTGTAGGACCAAAGACCGGCCGGCACGGCGATCCCGAGCCGGGCGAGCGAGCTCGGCAAGGCCAGGGCGACCGCCGCGCAAGGGAAGATCCAGATGGCGAAGGCGCTGAGCGCGGTCGAAATGAGGCGGCCCCGCCGCGCGTCGTCCGGCTCCTCGGCGGGCAATTTCGCCAGGGCCGTCGGGAAGCCGAGCATCGGCAGTACCTGCAGAAAGGCCGCCATCGCGATGATCAGGTTCGCCTTGCCGTATTCGACCGGCCCGAGCAGCCTCCCCGCGAGGACCTGCCCGGCGAGGGTCAGCGCGCGCGCGCCCGTATACAGCGCGCCGATCCAGCCGAAGCCGCGCAGGAACGCCCCGGTGAGCGGCGCCGTCTCCTCGGCGGCGGTGGAGCGCGGCCGGTTCGCCGCCGCCTCAACGGCTTGGAGAAGACGGGCGAACTCTTTTTCGTGCGTGTGCTCGCGCGCGAGGGCGATGCGCTGAGCGCGCAGTTCGGGCGTCTCGGTCTTGGGCAGGTTTCGGACGATGGAGACCCATTCATCCGGACTCCCTGAGATGTGAATCAGCCCCGCGAGCGGCTTTATGGAGGGGAGCGGCGAGGCGAGCACGGGCCGGCCCATCGCCAGGCACTCGTAGAGCTTCGCCGGGACGACGCCGAGAGTGAATGAGTCGATGACATAGGGCATGGTGAAAACGTCGAAGCGCTCGAGGCGCTCAACGAGCCTGTCGCGATCGGCGGGCGCCAGAGCGCGGATTCCGGCGGGCGCGGAGGTCTTGAGAAAGCCGCTGATCGTGACGTCGAAGCCCGCGCTCTCAAGGGCTTCGAGGTAGAGACCGTCGGTCGCCACGCTCCAGGTACCGTAGTAGCAGATCTTATCCCAACCGATCGACGGAGGGCTCGCCTGAAAGAACTCGGGTGCCACGCCCTGGTGGATCTGGACGACGGACGGATGCTCCGTCTTCTTCTGCTCGTAAAGGTAATCGGAATCGGTGACGACGAGGGCTGCGTGTCGCAATAGACGCGCCTCGAGCCTGAGAAAGTCTTCCGGCGCGTCCGGATGGCCGCGAAAATTGGAGGCGCAGTCATAGACGACCGTGGACGGGCGTAGGAGCTCGATGAGCCGGAGCGTCGACGCCGTCGGAACATAGCAGAACAGCAGCGCGCCCGGCCTAAATCCAGCCTCGGCTAGCTCGCGAGCCAAGCGCGGGAGCAGCCACCCTGCGTTGATCCATCGAAGCGCCGCGTGGGTCGGAGGAGCGACGCGTGGGGGCAGGACCTTGAGGCCAGCCGGCACGGCGTTGACGCCCTCGGCCGAGTGCAGACGGGCCAGGTTGCGCAGGCGCGCCCAGATCCGCGGGGCGTCGGAGAGCCTCGGGTTGCGAAACCCCGTGTTCTCGACGAAGAAGACCTCGTAGCCGGCTCGAGCGAACTGCGCGGCGAAGATCTGATGGCGCTGCCAGGCCGTGTTCCAGTCGATGCTCGATAAGAAGACGACCTGCGGTCGGGCGGGACTCACGCAGCGCTATCTTATCAATTTGACCCCAGACGAAATATTCGCGCCCGAAGACGCTCGCGCAGAAAGGGCTGGGCTGGCAGGGCTCGGCCCCGTCTTTGCCGCAGCGCTCGAACGTCCAGCCCGGGCGCGCGGTGACGACGCAGCGCTCTTCTCCCGTATAGGCATCGTCGCTGAGCGTGCAGTCGCCGTTCTCATTGGTGAGCCGGTTGTCGATGACGAGATTGTACGACGCGAGGTAGAGCGTGACCGGCTGGCCGGCGATTGGAGCGCCGTCGCGCGAGCGTAGGTGGTAGACGAGCTTCTCGGCGCGCAGCGAAGCGGCCGCCAGGACGAGGGTGGCGATCAGGAGGCTCACGCCTCGATTCTATCGGCGTGGCCGGGCACGAGCCATGAACAACGCGTCAAAACGTTATTGCCGCAGTCGTGCGGCGCTCAGGGCGTCACGCAGGCTTTGCTCGAGCCCGAAGGACGGTTTCCAGCCGGTCGTGCGTCGCAGTTTACCGTTGTCGCCGACGCTAACCTTGATCCCGGCGCCCCGACCGCGCGAAACGACCTTGATGCGGGTGCTCGAAAGCGCGCGCAGCGCGCGCAGCACGTATCGTATCGTCGTCGCGCGTCCTGTGCAGACATTGTAGACGCCCGAAGGAACTCTTGGCTCGCACAGGCCGGCCAGCGCCGCGGCGACGTCGCGCGCGTCGACGAAGTCGCGCGAGCCGGAGAGATCGCCGGCCTCGACCACGGGCCTGCCGCCGCGCTCGGCGGCGACGAGCCTAGTGACAAAAGCTCCGGGGATGAGCCGTTCAGGGCAGTCCGGGCCGCAGATATTGAAGACCCGCGCGACGGCGACGTCGACGCCTTGATGGCGGTACGAAAGAGCCGCGAGGGTCTGAGCGAGCTTGACCGAGCCGTAAGCGTTGACGGGCCGCGCCGGGCCGTCCTCACGCGCGGGGCGGCTGCCCGGGGCGTCGCCGTATTCGGCCGCCGAGCCGACCACGACGACGCGCGGCGGTCGAGGCAGCGCCGCCGCGGCGTCCAAGACGTTGATCGTCCCGCCGACGAGCGCGTCCCAGAGGCGCC
>CAZRIP010000018.1:2736-39181 GCA_964600165.1 uncultured Elusimicrobia bacterium
GGCGGTCTTGTCCGAGCCGGCGGCCTGAAGCACGGCGTCGGGGCGCACGCGCGCGATGAGGCGCACGACGGCGGCAGGGTCTTCGAGGTCTGCGTCGTCCCTTCGGGCCGAGACGACGCGCCAGCCGCGGGCCGAAAGCTCGGCACAGGCCGCCGAGCCGACGAAGCCCGAGCCCCCGAGCACGAGCGCCGCGCGCCGGCTCATCGCTTGGGGAGGTAGTGAGCCGCGCCCTTGGGCGAGGAGAAGAGCTTCTGCGCCGTCTCGTAGTCCTCTGGGCGCCCGATGTCGAGCCAGTCGCCGGCGCCCTGGTAGCCCGCGACGAGCTCGCCGGCCTTCTTGAGCCGGGCGATGAGGTCGGGGATGCCGAGCGCCTCGCTCTTGCGGATGTGGTCGAGCGCATTGCGGTCGAAGACGTTGACGCCCATACTGACGAGGTAATCGTACGACGGCTTCTCTTTGTAGGCCGAGAGCGTTTCGCTTCCGTCTAGCTCGATCACGCCGAAGTCGAGGCGAGTCGTGCGCCGGCAGACGCCGATCGTGGCCGCCGCGCCGCGCTTTCGGTGGAAGCGAAACAGCTTCGCGAAATCGAGCGTCGTCAGCACGTCGCCGTTGATCGTCAGAAAATCCGAGTCGAGCCTCTTGATGAGCTTGAGCGCGCCCGCCGTCGACAGCGGCTTGTCCTCGCGCACGTAGCGGATCTTGACGCCCCATTTGCGGCCGTTCCCGCAGAAGGCCTCGATCAGCTCGGCCAAGTGGCCCGTCGAGATGACGACGTCGCGAAAGCCGAAGCGCCGGAGTTGGCGTACGACGACCTCGATGATCGGAAGGTCGCCGACCGGCACGAGCGGCTTGGGCAGCGTCGCGGTAAACGGCCGCAGGCGCGTCCCCTTGCCTCCCGCCAAAATGACCGCCTGCATCAGACGTTGTACTCCTCGCTCTTATAGCGCCCGGGACGGCGGCGGATGTAATCGATCGTGCGCGTCAGGCCCTCTTCGAGCGTCCAGCGCGGCTTCCAGCCGATGAGCTTGGCGGCCTTGCGGTTGTCGCAGAGAAGGCGCAGCACCTCGCTTTTTTGCGGGCGCAGGCGGCGCTTGTCCGTCGCGATCCTCGCCTTCGCGCCCATGAGAGTCATCGCGAGCTCGGCGGTTTGGCCGACGGAGACGCCGCGGCCCGAGCCCAGGTTGATCGCCTGGCCGATCGACTTCGGCGACTCGGCCACGGCGAGGAAGCCCGCGACGGTGTCCGCCACGTAGTTGAAGTCGCGGATCGGCTTGACGGCGCCGAGCTTGAGCGACGGCGCGCCGGCCGCGAGCTGCGAGATGATCGTCGGGATCACGGCGCGCGCCGACTGGCGCGGGCCGTAGGTGTTGAACGGCCGGGCGATCGCGACGGGCAGCTCGAAAGAACGATAGAAGCTTTCGGCGAGATGATCGGCGCCGATCTTGGACGCGGAATACGGCGACTGCCCCTGGAGCGGATGCTTCTCGTCGATCGGCGCGTAGAGCGCCGTGCCGTAGACTTCCGAGGTCGAGGTGTGGACGATCTTGCGGACCTTGCGGCGCATGCAAGCCTCGAGGACGTTCAACGTGCCGTTGACGTTGACGGCGACGAAGCTCGACGGCGCCTGGTATGAATAAGGGATCGCGATCAACGCCGCGAGGTGGAAGACGACCTCCTGGCCCTCGACGAGGTCGTAGACGAAATGAGGGTCGGTGACGTCGCCGGCCCGGACCTCGACGTTGCGGGCGAGGTCCTTCGTCAGGTCCTCGAGAAAGCCCCAATGGCTGCGCGAGTTGTAGCGCGCGAGCGCGCGCACCTTGGCTCCGCGGCGCGCGAGCTCCTCGGTCAGATGGCTGCCGATGAAGCCTCCCGCGCCCGTCACGAGCACCCGCGTTCCTTTCCAGTTCATCATGGGCTCCTCGCTATGATCTTCTCGGCCGCCGCGGTCGCCAGATAATGCGCCGTCCGCCCCAGGTTCCAGACGTCGAACGGGAACTCCCGGAGCATCTTGACCACGTATTCCTTGCGGACCTCGGGCGGCGCGCTGGACTCGATCAGCGCGCCGGCCGCCGAGCGGTAGACCGCCGACATCCGCCGGCGCATGCGCAGGCGGTCCCAAAACTTGGGCTCGCTGCCGAAGTGCGACGCGAAGTGCTCCTGGAGCAGCGTCTCGAGGTTTTGATGGTGGTACTCGATCTTGCGCGAGGCGCCGCCGTCGACGACCGTGTATTGCGACAGCACTTCGTCGATGAAATAAAACAGGCAGACTTTCGAGAGCCGCAGCCAGAAGTCGTAGTCCTCGACCGTGTTGAAGCGCTCTTCCTCGCGAAAGCCCCCGATCGACAGCGCGAGATCCTTCTTGAACGACGCCGCCGACGGCGAGACGGCGTTGCCCTCGAGCAGCAGCCGCTCGTACATCCGCTCGCCGGCGGGGCCTTTGCGGAAGATACGCATCTGTCGGCCGGCCCTGACCATCACGATGTGATGGCCGACCAGGCCGGCCTCCGGGTGCTCGGCGAAGGCCTTCATCGTCTTCGCGAGCTTCTCCGGCAGCCAGATATCGTCGTGATCGAGCAGCGCGATGATCGGCGCGCGCGCCGCGCGCATCCCCGCGTTGCGCGCGGCGGCGATGCGCTTGTTCGGCTGGGTGAGGCACATGCCGCGCAGCTTTCGATCGGCGATGTAGCGGTCGACGACGGTCCTCGTGCCGTCGGTCGAGCCGTCGTCGACGACGACGATCTCGTAGTCCTCGAAGGTCTGGGCGAGGACGGAGTCGAGCGTCCGCTCGATGAACGACGCGGCGTTGTAAGCCGGGATGACGACGGAGACGGCCGGCCGCTCGTTGAGGAACGTCACGCCTTCACCGCCATCGCGGCTTTCATCGCCTTGAGGCCGTCGGCGAGAGTGACCGCCTTGACCCCGAGCTCGCGCTCCATGCGCCGGGTGACGAGCGTCGTGTTCGGCGGGCGCGGGGCGATGCCCGGGAAGCGCGCGCTCGTCACGCGCTTGACGAGCGACGCGTCGAGGCCGAAGGCCTTGGCGATCGCCAAGCCGAACTGGTGGCGGTTGACGGCGGTCTTGCCTGCCACGTGCACGATGCCGGGAAGCTTCTTTTTCGCCGCGGCCCAGACGACCTCTCCGCACTGGCGGTTGTAAAGCGGGTTCTCGGTCACGTCGTCGACGAGCTCGACGGCCTCGCCGCGCAAGAGCTTATCGTAGATCCAGGTCGCCGGGTTCGGGCGCGTGACCGGATGGTTCCAGCCGTACATGAGAATCGGGCGCAGGATCGTGAAGCTCGACTGCGTCTCGGCGACCAAGCGCTCGCAATCGACCTTCAGGCGGCCGTACTTGTTGACCGGCGCGACCGGCGCGTCCTCGGCGTAGGGCGCCTTCTTGCCGTCGAAGACGGCGTTGGTGGAGACGTAGATGAGATGCGTTCCCTGGCGGCGCGCCGCCGAGCAGACGTTGAGCGTGCCGACGATGTTCGACTCGAGGCTCTCCGCGTAGTGCTTCTCGACGTAGTCGACGCTGGCGATGCCGGCCGCGTGCACGACGGCGTCGAACTTGTGGCGCTCGAAGAGCTTGTCGACGGCGACCTTGTCGCGGATGTCCAGGACGCGGTGCTCGGCCTTGGCGTCGGTCACCTTGTAATCGCGCTGGTGCACGCTCAAGATCTTCCAGCCCGCGGGCGCCGTCTCCTCCATACCCTTGCCGAGGAGGCCCGTGCCGCCGGTGATCAAGTCGCGCTTCATCCCACTTTCTCCGCGAGCCGGGTCAAGTCGGCGACGACGACGGTGCCGTTCGTGAAATTGCCGCCGACGCCGACGAAGCGGCAGCCGACCTTGTTGGCGGCGTCGAGGTCGTTTTTGGCGTCGCCGACCATCGTCAGGCGCGCGGCGGCGACGCCTTCTTTGAGGGCGATCTCGCGCAAGATGACGTCTTTCGTCTTCGGCGAGCCGAACACGCCGCGGAAAAAGCGCGCCAGGCCGCGCCGCTCGACGATGCGGCGCAGCTCCTCTTCGGGCGTGCCGGAGGCGACGTAGAGCGCGCGCTTTTTGAAGTGGTCCTCGAGGAACTCGCGGGCGCCGGGGATGAACGCGGCTTTGAGCACGCGGTCCTCGACGAGCCGGTTGAACTCGTCGCCCAAGCGCTTCTCATCGGCCTCGGTGAGCGGGCGCTTCAAGACCTCGCGGTAGATCCAGCGGAACTTCTCGAAGCGCGACAGGCCTCCATTGGCCAGGTGATGCGCGACGACCTTCGCGACGACTTCCGGGCCTTCTCCCTCGAAAAGGGCGGCGAAGCTCTTCGTCTTGACGTCGACGGAGTCGAGCACGACTCCGTCGAAATCGAGGACGATCGGATCAGGCACGCTTGACCTTCTTGGCCGGCTTGTCCGACGGCTTCTCGCGCTCGAGCGTGGTGCGCAGCTCGGCCAAGCAGTCGATCAGGCCTTGGCCCATGTCGGTGTAGAAAGGGCTCACGAGCTTCTTGCCGACCTTGGGATGATACTGGTAAGGCGTCACGTTGTAGTGCCCGGCGAGCGGCGCGTTGTCGCACTCGAGTTCCACCTTGCCGCCCAGCATCTCGCGCAGCATCTCCATGACGTCTTTCACGCGCATCGGGTGGTGGCCCGTGAGCGTCACCGGGATGTTCTTGAACTCGGGCTTGAGGATGTCGACGGATAGCCGCGCCGCGTCGTCGACGTGGATGTACTCGCGCAGCTCTTCGCCTGTGCCGTTGTAGCGCACCTTGCCCTCGACGAGCGCCGAGCGCAGCATGCGGTAGATCCCGTTGTGCGCGTCGGCGCGCCGGCCGTAGAGGGAGCCGTAGCGCGCGATCGTGTAGTCCAAGCCGAACTCGTCGTGGTAGACCTCGGTGTACTGCTCGCAGGCCTGCTTGGTCGCGCGGTAGAAGCCGCCGGACTGGCTGTAGACGTAGACCGTCGAGGCGAGGATGAAGCGCTCGGCCTTGGCCAGGCGCGCGGCTTCCAGCGCGTGCCCGTTGCCCAGGATGTTGACCTTCAGCGCGTCGAGCGGGCGCTTGCGCGATTCTCCGATGTCGGCGATCGCGGCGAAGTTATAGACGACGGAGCAGCCCTGCGCGGCCTTGCGCACGGCGTCGAAGTCGAGCAGGTCGCCGACGACCATCTCCTGGCCGTCCTGCAGATAAGGCGAGGGCTTGAGGTCGAAGACGCGGACGGCGTAGCCTTCCTCGGTCAGCGCGTCGGCGACGTGGCTGCCCAAGAATCCCGACCCGCCGAAGACGACGACTTTCTTCATTTCAATGCTCCCAGCCGGCGCAATCCGGCGACGAGGTTTTCCGCCGCCTCGCGTTCCATGCGCGCGCGGCACTCCTCGGCGGCCGAGCCCATGTGGCTCGTGAGGACGACGTTCGGCAGATCTTTCAGCGGGCCGTCATAGGGCTCGCGCTCGAAGCAGTCGAGGCCGGCGCCCGCCAGCTCGCCGCTCTTGAGCGCTTCGTAAACGGCCGTCTCATCCACTAAGCCGCCGCGCGAGGCGTTGACGACGATCGCGCCCTTCTTCATCTTCGCGAGAGCGTCCTTGCCGATCAGATGGCGGTTCTCGTCGCTCAGCGGCACGTGCAGCGTGACGACGTCGGATTCGGAGAGAAGCTCGTCGAGAGAGACCTTGTCGACGCCGGGCGCCCCGGCGGCTTCGTGCGGATCGTAGCCGAGGACGGCGCAGCCGAAGCCGGCGCAGATCCGGGCCACGCGCGCGCCGATGCGTCCGAGCCCGATCACGCCGATCGTCTTGTCGCCCAAGAGCCGGCCCATCAGGGCTTGCCATTTCCCGCCGCGCAGCGCGCGGTCGGACTCGGCGACGCGGCGCAGCACGGAAAGCATGAGCGCGACGGCGAGCTCGGCCACGGCCTGCGACGGCGCGTCGGGGGTGTTGACGACCTCGATGCCCAGGCGCTTGGCGGCTGAAAGATCGACGCTGTCCAGGCCGATCCCGCAGCGCGAGATGAACTTGAGATGCGCGGACGCCGCTTCCAAGACTTTCGCGGTCAGAGGCTCGACGCCGGCGATCATGCCGACGGGCTTGTGCTTGCCCAAAAGCTCGAGCGCCTCGGCTTCGGTCAGCTTGCGCTTGAACGGGTTGAGCTCGACGCGCGCGCCCGCTTTTTCCAGGGCGCGCAGCACGTCGGGGTCGATGCCGAACGAGGACGTCGTGATCAGGACTTGGCTCATTCGCCTCCCGTCACGGAAATGACCTGGCCCGTGATGAAGTCGCCGCCGGGACCGGCCAGATGCGCGATGAGCGAGGCCACGTCGTCGGCTTTGCCCATTCTCTTGAGAGGGATGACCGCGACGCGCCTCTTCATGTCCTTGCTGAACTTGCCGTGGAACGGAGTATCGATGACGCCGGCGCGCACGCAGTTGACGAGGATGTTCTTGGGCGCGCCCTGCTTGGCGAAAGAGACGGTCATCGTCTCGACGGCGGCCTTGGCGGCCGCATAATGCATCGAGCGCGCCGAGCCGCCGAATTTGACCGCGATCGAGCTCACGTTGACGACGCGCCCGCCGGACTTCATCGCGCGGAACGCCGCTTGAGTAAGGAAAAACGGCGCCGTCGCGTTCAGGCGCAGCGTCTTGTCCCAGTCGGCCTCGGTCATGTCCATGAAATCGCTTTGGCCCAGGACGGCGCCCGCGTTGTTGACGAGCAGGTCCAGCCGGCCGAAGGCCTTGAGACAAGCCGCGATCAGCGGCTTGGCCGCGCCGGGCTTCGACAGGTCGGCCTTGAGCGGCGCGCTGTTGCCTTCGCCTAAGCGCGCAGCGAGCGCTTTCGCGCCCGACGCGTTCGAGGAGTAGTGCAGGCCGATCCGCCAGCCCGACGCCGCCAAGCGCGCGCAGACGGCCGCGCCGATGCCGCCGGCCGCGCCGGTGACTAACGCGACGGGACTTTCGCCGGAGGGCATGCTTCCTCGGTGTAGCCGTGTTTTCGCAGCCAAAACTCGACGCCCGGCATCTGCCACTCGTAGTCGACGTCGCAGCCGCCCCAATTCTTGAGCGGAACGATGTTTTGGCCCATCCATTTCTGCGGCAGCAGGCCTTCGCGCACGTTGTCGAGGGAGCGCGGCCGCACGACCGACAAGCCCATGTCGGCGTACCACACGTCGCCTTGGGAGTCGCGGTCGCAGTTGAGCGTCTTGGGGTCGCCGAACGTCTCGAACGGTACGAAGGGCTGGAGATAGCCGTCCTTGGTCTCTTTGCGCGCGCGCAGCGGGCTCCACATGTTGTAGCGCGAGACGCTGACGGCGGAGTCGGCCTTCGGGTCCTTGCGCAGCGCGGCGACACCTTCCTCGATCAGCGCCGAGGTCACCGTGGCCGCGTTGCAGAAAAGCAGGACGACGAGTTCGAGTTCCTTGCCCTCGGCCTTCAGCTCGTCGCGGATCACGCGGTAGCCGTGCGCGAAGGCGTCCTCGCCCAGGGCTTGCGGCGTGCAAAGCTCGGCTGGCCGGTCGATGACGCGCGCGCCGTAATCGGCGGCCACCTTCTTGATGTTAGGAGAGTCCGTAGACACGTAAACTCGCGCGACCTGCGGCGTGCCCTTGGCCGCGAGGATCGGGTAGGCCATCAGCGGCCGGCCGAGCACGGGAAAGGTGTTCTTTCCGGGAAAGCCGCGGCTTCCGTCGCGGCCGAGCATGAGCGCGCAGATCATACGACGGCGCACCCCACGCACGGGGAGTGGCTCGCGCGCTTCTTGGCGAGGTGATCCTCGCGCAGCTTCTCGTAGACCGGCGAGCGCCAGAGGTTCGTGAGGGTCTTGTCGGTCGTCCCGACGAGCAGCGTCGACTTGAAGTCGACGTCGCACGGGTTGACGCGGCCGTCCCACCAGACGAACATGCGCCGCCAGAGGTCCGAGCACGGCGCCGTCACGCCCGTCGGCGCGGCGTGGTAGGCGTCCTCCCACGGGTTGTAGTTGACGAAGGCGACTTGGTCGACGTACTCGCCCCAGAACTTCTCCATTTCGTCCAAGCCGGACGACCCCGGCACGGAGACGCCGGACACGCGCGTGATCATGCGCGATTTAGGGTAGTGCTTGCGCTTGATGTCGGCGAACATCCGGACGTTCTTCAATACCTTCTTCAGGTCGCCGCCCACGCGCAGCTTGGGGTATTCGGACTCGACGGCGGAGTCGGCGGAGAAAACGAGCGTGCTGACGTCGGCCGAGAGCAGCGCGTGGCACTTGGCCTCGTCCAAGAGGGACGCGTTGGTGTTGACCTTCAAGGCGAGGAACTTGCCCGCGGCGTATGCGAGCATCTCCTTGAACTTGGGCGCGGCCGTCGGCTCGCCGCGCGAGGCGAGCGTGACGGCCTCGATGTTTCCCACGCACTGGTCGATCACGCGCTTGAAAAGGTCCAGGCTCATCGAGCCCATGTGGCCGTTTTTCTTAGAAACGAATTCAGCGTCCGTTTGATAGCAGAAGACGCAGCGGAAGTTGCAGGCCGAGGTCGGCTCGATCTGGATGCAGGGAGGGAAATTATCCAGCAACTTGCGGTCGGGATAGGTCTCGTAGCGGAAGCGATACCGGAGATAGCGCGGCAACTCGTCGTCCGTCAACCGGGAAAGCTCTTCTTGGACGTTGGCGTGGAGCGTGAAGGGCTCATGGCTGGCAGGGGCCTTCTTGATCCCGAGGGCTTCCTCGCAGGCGAGCTTGACGATGGGGTCGAGCTCCGTTCCTTCCCTAAGAAGCTTCTCGAGGCGCGTCCGGGCGTCGGCGTGCGGCCGCTTTTGGCGGATCTCGACGAAGCTCTGATGCTTGCGGTAGGCCTTGGCCGGAGTCTCGGGCATGGCGCGGAAAATCAAGACAAATTATACAAAAAACGTCAGCGCGTCCGAGAGGGGTAGTCGTGCCAGCGGTCCCGGCCGTAGTCGTAGACGTAGAGGTTGTCGTAGGGGGTGACGCGGCTCGTCTTGCCGGCGATGGTGACGGTCACGAAGTCCTTCTCGAAGCGGGTCCGCGGCGTGACGACGTCGGCCCTGAGATCGCCCCGTCCGGTCTTGAGGCGCAGGGCCGAAGAGAAATCCCATGACGCGTCGAACACGATCACTTCATCGAGGTCGCTGTTGATCGTGTAGGGGAATCCGTCGAGCAGGACCATCGCTTCGGGAGGAAGGGTCGCCGCCCGTGGCGCGGCCTTGTCGAGGATGGTGCGCTGGAGATCCCAAGAGCGCTCCCACGCGAGCGCCGTGTGCCAATTAGTCCACGTGAACGCCCCGAGCAGTAGCGCGGCGAGGCCGTCGCGCAGGGCGGGCCGCGGCGCGAGCGCGGCGAGGGCGCAAGCGGCCAGCAGGCCCGCGACGAGGCCGCCCAGGGCGCCCGTCCGTCCCATGACGCCGTAAAACGTCGGCACATAATCCCGGGCGAAGGCATAGGGCAGGTTGGCGGCCAAGAAGCCGCCCGCGGCAAGCCAAGCCGCCGGTACGAATGAACGCGGCCGCTCCCGTGGCGTCAGCGCCCACGTGCCGGCCGCCGCCGCCGCTGCCCAAGCGGCCATCAGGCCGACGCCGAACGCGCGGAACGCCGGCGCTGCTGTCCGGGCGCACAGCTTGAAGATCTTATAGCTGACGCAGCCGACGCCGGCGCGCATGACGTCGAGGAAATGCAGCGGGGAGAAGGCCGCGGGTTTGGTGTCGGCCGCGGCGATCATCCAGGGAAACGCGAAGCGTTGCCAAGCCATGGCGGCGGCGAACGGCGCCGCGAGCGGAGCCATCGCCGACGCCGTCTCCCGAACGGTCCAGCCGCGCGCGAGAAGGCCGGCCGCCAGCAGCAGGGGCAAGAAAGCCGGCGATTCATAGTAGAGGAGCGCGGCCGCGTAGGCCGTCATGCTCGCGGCGAGCCATCGACGGCGGCCGCTCTCGAGCCAGGCGATGTGCGCGAGGAGGCCCGCCAGCGCGAGGTCGATGGCGACGATCTGAAGCGAGGTCGACATCCAGAAATGCGTGGCGGCGTGGCTCGGGAAGGCCGTCGCGAAGGCGGCGGCCGCGAGAGCCAAGTCTCGAGAGAGGAATCGGCGCAGCACGAGGAAGTAAAGCAGGCCGGCGAGGATCTCGCCTACCAGGAGGAACAAGTGCGCCGCCAGCGGCCGCGCTCCGGCGAGCGCGAAGATGGCCCAGTAATGGAGCATGCTGAGGGGCCGTATGCCGAAGCCGTGCAGGAAGAACGCCTTGACGAACGGCGCGAAGCGCCCCGTCTGCGCCCACATCTCGAGCAGGACCCAGTCGTCGTGATAAAAGCCCAGGCGCGGCGCGAAAAAACCGAAGGAGATCAGTTCCACGGCGGCGACGATGGCGAGCGCCAGCAGCGTCTCGCGGTGATCGGCGGGTTTCTCGAGGGAGAGTCTTTTCAGGCCGTCATTTTATCATTGGGGCCGCCGATTTTATATGCTTCTAGTGTTGGCTAATCGATTCCACTCGTCCGTTTCCATCGGCCCGCTGAGCTCGATCGAGGTCTCCTCGCGCGGCACCAACACCGAGATCGGCGCCGGCTCCGTCGTCGACGATTTCGTCAAGATCAAGCACGTCGCCGGGAGCGGGCATATCGTGATCGGCCGGCGCTGCTATATCAACTCCGGAACGGTGCTCTATTCCGGCAACGGCGTTAAGATGGGAGACGACGTCTTGATCGGGCCCAATTGCAGTTTGGTGCCGGTCAATCATCAATATACGGATCGGGCTAAGACCATCCGTGAGCAGCGCTATCAGCCCTCGCGGGGGGGATCGTGATCGAAGACGACGTTTGGCTCGGGGCCGGCGTGACCGTCATCGACGGAGCGATAATCCGCAAGGGCTGCGTGATCGCCGCGCATTCGCTCGTGATCGGCGAGACCGAGCCTTACAGCGTCTACGCTGGTAACCCGGCTAAGAAGATCAAATCTCGCGGCTAATGGCCTCGTCCGCGCGCCTGCTTTTTCGCTCCCTCGCTCCCTACCGGTCCCGGCTGGCCGTTCTCGCGTTGCTGATCGTCGCCTCGACGGCGTTCGAAGGCCTCGGCGTCGGGCTTTTCTACCCGCTCGTCGCCTACATTCAGAACGGGGCGGCGTTCCTGTCGCAAGGTCCGGGCCTCAAGGTCGCTAGAACCCTCTCATGGGCGGGGCTTTCGCCGTCGGTCGGCCTTTTCGTCGGTCTGATCTTCTGCGTTATCGCGGTGGCGACTTTCCTTAAGTGGGCCGTGCTCGTCGCCTCGGAGCGCATTTACAATCCGATGATGAAGAGCGTGCGCGACTTGGCTTTCGCCAACATCCTGGAAAGCCACCTTTCCTTTTTCCAGGGGGGCTCGAGCGCGGCGCTCGTCCACGCCCTGGACGACGAAGTCGAGCATTTGGGCCAGAGCTTTAATTTTCTGGCTCTTCTCGTCACTTCGGCCGTCGCCGTTTTAGTCTATGTCGGGCTGCTTGTGTGGGCGTCATGGCGGTTGACCCTGCTGGTCTTCGCGATCGCCGTCGCGCGCTACGCGGTCTCATCCTTCATCATCCGCCGCACGCGGACGCTCGGCCAGGAGCACGGCGTCCTCAAAGTGCGATTGAAGGGTCTTATCGCGGCGATCTATCAGGGAATTGAAGTGGTGAAGGCGTTCGCCGCCGAGGCTTGGGAGCGCCGCCGCTTCGAGGGCGTCACGGCCGACGTCGAGCGCAACGCCTCGGCGCTCGCGCAGGCCCAGGCCGGCAACAGCCTGGCCGAGGGACTGTTGGGCGACGGGCTCTTGTGCCTCGTGGTCTATCTCGCGGTCTCCGGGCTCTCGATGGGCGCGGCCAAGCTGCTAACCTTCCTGTTCGTCATCACGCGCGTGATCCCGAAGGTCGCGGCGATCAACGACGCGCGCATCCGGCTGGCCGAATACCTCTCGCGGCTCCATTTCCTGCCGGACGCGTTGGGCGAGGGAAAGCTGCCGCGCTTGTCCTGGGGTGCGCGCGAGAAGAGCTCGTTTGACAAGGAAATCGTATTTGAGGACGTCTCGTTTAAGTACGCGCGAGCCGAGCACGCCTCTCTCATTAACGTATCCTTGACCCTCAAGCGCGGCGAGACGGTCGCTCTCGTCGGCGAGACCGGCGCAGGCAAGTCGACGCTTGCGCGGCTGCTCTTGCGCCTCTTCGATCCGACTGAGGGACGCGTGCTGGTCGACGGCGTCCCGCTGCCCGAGCTGCGCCGCGAGGACTGGGCGCGCTTGGTGAGCGTGGTCTCCCAGGAGCCCTTTCTTTTCGATGACACGCTGGAAGCCAACGTGCGCTACGGCTCGCCCGACGCCCCACCCGAGAAGGTCCAAGACGCCATGCGCCGCGCCCGGGCGTCCGAGTTCGTGGAGCGGCTGCCGCAGCGCGAGAAGACGCGCCTGGGCGAGCGTGGGGGCAACCTTTCCGGCGGCCAGCGCCAGCGCGTGGCGATCGCGCGCGCGTTCCTGCGGGATTCACCCATCCTCATCTTGGACGAGGCCACGAGCGCAATGGACGCCGTGACCGAACGCTTGATCCAGGACGCCATCGAGGAGCTCGCGCGCGAGCGCACGATGCTCGTGATCGCCCACCGCTTCACGACGATCCGCGGCGCCGACCGCATCGTCGTGCTCGCCCAGGGCCGCGTCGCCGAGCAAGGAACTCATGACGAGTTGCTCGCGCACGGACCTCTTTACAAGCGCTATCACGACCTACAGGCCCGATAGCATGGCGGACGCGCGCAAGGTCGACGCCGCCGTCTCGGAGCTGCGGTCCGTCCTTCTCGAGTGGTCGGCGCGCTTGGGCAGGCTCTCGCGCGAGCCGCTCTTCATCTCCGAGCTGTCGATCAGCGCGTGGTGGTTTTCTCTATTGTCCGATCGCGGGCCGCTCAAGACGGACGCCTTCCTGCGCTTGGCGCGCTTGAAGGCGCTCGGCACGCCGGCGCCGCTGGCACGCAGCGACGACAAGCCCGCGCTCGTGTGGCTGCTGCGCGGCGCCAAGCTCTGGTTGACGCTCTGGAAGCGCGGCCGCGCGGCGCGCCGGGCCTTCGCGGGCGCCTCGCGGCCCGCGCCGTCGGAAGCCGCGCTCGCGATCGCCACTTACTTTCCCGCGCTGGGACCGGGCCTCGAGAACCGTTACTTCGCGCCGCTGCAGGAAGCGCTGCGAAAAGCCGGCAAGGAGCCGCTGTGGCTCCTTCAGTTCGTGCCGCTCGAGGGCAAGACCTTCGACGGCGCGCTCGCGCTCGCGCGCGCGCTCAACGCCCAGGGCCAGACCGCGTATTTCCTCGAGGAGTTCCTGCTTCCTGAGGATGTCCGCGCAGGAATCAAGCTCTGGCTGCGGCTCGCGCTGCGCGCGGGCCGGCTCTGGCGCAAGCTGCCGAAAGACGCGCTCATCCCGGAAGCGCTCGGCGGACAGAGGGCGGAAGGGATTATAAAGGGATTATGGGAACGCTCGTTTTTCGGCCCTCCGTCGGTCGAGGGCATCGCTTACGCGCTCGCGTTCCGCCGGCTCTGCGCCGCGCTCGGGCCGAAAGGCGACTTCGTTTATCTCTCGGAGCTTCTGGCGTGGGAAAAGTCGCTCAACGCGGCCAAACGCGCGCTGAGGCCTTCGTGGCGTACGATCGGCTTCCAGCACGGCTCGATCTTGGGCAACTTGTTCAACTATTTTCACTCCCCGTCGGAGACGCAGGAGACCGGACCGGCCGCTTTGCCGCTTCCGGACGTCTTCGGGACCGACGGCGAGATCCCGGAGATGCTGCTGTCGGAGTGCTGCTATCCTCATTTGACGCGGCTCGAGGCGCTGCGCTACATCCCGCTGGCCAAGGCGTTGTCCGAGCCGGTCAGGCCGCGCGTGAAGACGGTGCTCGTCGCCGGCTCGATCGATCCCGTCGAGGCCTGGCGGCTGGCCGAGGTCGTCATGCAGGCTTTCCCGCCGGGCGGGGGGACGCGCGTGGTCTTCAAGGGCCACCCCATGACACCTTTCGACGTGAGCGGCTACGAGGTAGCGAAAGGTTCTCTCGGAGAGCTGCTGCGAGAGCCGGGCGTCATGGTCACGGCGAGCAGCGGCGCTGCGCTCGAGGCGCTCGCTTACGGCTGGGAGATCGTCGTTCCCTTGTTCGACGACGTCATGCCGATGAGCCCGTTGTCGGTCGCGCCCGGGCTCGCGCGCTTCGTCGAGGGGTCTGAAGAGTTGATGAAGGCCGTCGAGGAGGCGTTCTCCGCGGAGTCCGCGCGCGCCGAGGCCGGGCGCGACTTCGTGCGGCGCTATTGGGACATGGACCCGGCGCTTTCGCGCTGGCGTAAGCTGCTCACCATCGGATGAGGCCGGCCTCCGGATTGCGTTTCAATATCCCGCTCAACCACAAGTCGGTGTCGCGCCGTCCCTGCAGGTAGCGCCAGTAGAGCTGGCGCTGGCGCACGAACGAGAATTCGGATCGCGGACGGTCGATCGTACTCGGCAAGATGTCGTTCGGGATGAGCGGTTCTATTTGGCGGAGATTGCGCAACGGCGTCTGAGCCTTTGCGGCGAGAAAATCCGCCCGTCGTAGCCCTCGCGCGGCCGCGCCGTAGGAGGCTAAAGCCCGGTCGATCCCTCGCGCTGAGATATCGATCGGCGCATCGGAACAGATGGCCGTCATGTCGAGGAGTACGACGTTACGGAAGACGCTTAATAGCGCCCTGACCGCGGAGAGGTCGCCATTATAGATCGTGACCGCCATCCGGCCTCCGGGGTTGAGGCGGTCGTGCACGAGTTCGAAGAAGTCCCGCGAGTACAAGTAGCCTGCGCCTGCGTTGACGTGCGAGCTTGGCGTGATGTTGATGTAATCGTACTTGTCATCGTGGAGGAAGAGGTAGCGCTTGGCGTCGGAGACGAGCAGGCGGACCTTGCCCGACCTATTCAGAAAATCCATCAGGGCCGGATTGTGCTTTCTCACGAGCGCGTAGATTTCGGAGTTAAGCTCGACGACCGTCACCGACTCGGTCTCGGCGCTGAGCGCCTTGACCGCGACCCCGCTACCGACGTCGAAGCCCAAGAAGAACGCCTTTCGACCGCCGGTTAAGGATTGCAGCAGCGCGTGGTGCATCAAGGAGTCCTTTGAAAATCCGAGCCCGAGCACGCCCTCGCCTTTGCGAAACGACGTCGCCGTCGGCATGCTATTGGTCTGCAGCCAAACGCCGCCGTTGTGTGCCAGAGCGCTCGTTACCCCGAGCCGTCCCTCCATGCTATCGATGATTTCCGCGTCGCCCCCGCGCAGGACCGTCCGCGGAAAAAGCTTTCCCCCCGTTGCGAAGAAGACGAGGAGTAGGGTCAGGCCGCCGGCCGCCGTGAGCGCGGCGGAGAGGCGTATGCGCGCCCGCGCTTCGATGAGGAGGAGCAGAAGCAGTGGAATCGCGGCGAGCGCGGCGAGCGCGACCTCCGAGCCCAGCCTCGGCAGCACCCAGAGGCCGAAAAGCGCCGCGCCGAGGATGCCGCCCGCCGTGTTCGCGAGGTAGATTCGCCCGACGGCGTCGCCGACGGAATCGGCGTCCTGGGCCGCCAGAGCCGCGAACATCGGGAAAAGGGCGCCAAGAATAACGGCTGGAGATAGGAATGTGGCGGCGGCCGAGTAGATTTTTAGCGACGGCCGCAGGTAGGCGAAAGCGTAGCCGCGAAAAGCGCCGATCAAAACGTTGAGGTTGAATACATCGTACCTCGCCGCTCGGGTGAGCAGAAAGAGCGCGCAGAGGATGATCGGGACCAGCGACACGAGGGTGACGACGCGCGCGAGGACTCTCTCCCGTCCGAGCTTCGCGACTTCGAGGATTCGGGTCGAAAAGCAGCTGCCGAGGCCGAGTAGTGCCAAGTACAGCACGAGAAGGATAGTGAACGTGTACGGCATGTCCGATAGAAGCACGGTCAGATAACGGAAGATGAAGACCTCGTAACCGAGCGCGAGAAGGCCGACAAGAAAATAGCACGCGGACAGCCGCCACAAGCCTGAGGAGCGGCGTGCGCGGGAGGCGGCTGTTGGACGCGTCGCCGGAGCGCGGCCGAAGGCGTATACTGCCGTCGCGGCCACGAAGGCGTTGCAGCCGGCGGCGAGCAGTGTCGTCCGCGTGATCCCGGCGAGCTCCAGCAGAAGATATCCGGCGATCCACGCGCCGGTTGCCGCGCCGAGAGTATTGAGGCCGTAGAGCTCACCTACCTGCTCTTGTGAAGCGTCGAGAGAATTCGTGGTACCTTGCGCGAGGATCGGCAGGGTCAGCCCCATCAGCGCCGTGGGAACGATGAAAAAACCGAAGCTCGCGGCCGCATAGAGTGCGAGCACGGCGTTCTCGGAGCACGATCGGGTGAGCTCGGCGAAAGGTCCCGTCTGCAGCCAGGTCAGGACCGGTATCGAGATCGCGCCGTAGAAGGCGACACCCAGCTCCAGCAGGCCGTAGACCACCACGGGCTTGCCGAGCCGGCGCGAAATCCGGCCGCCGAAGTAGCTTCCAAGGCCGAGTCCCGCCATGTAGGCCGACACGATCACGGTGACGCTGTAGATCGAGACGCCGAAGATGTCGATCAGCTTGCGCTGCCAAGCCACCTGATACATCAGGCCGGCGGCTCCGGTCAAAAAGAAAAGCGTCTTGACGAGGCGGGGGCGGCCGGACGTTGCGCGCACTAGTTGGCCGACGGCAGGCTCGCGGGCGCGGCCTGCTGGTTGATCACGTCGACCATGCCGATGTCCTCTTCCTTGGCATAGCCGCCGTAGTTCATGTACTTCGACAGGCACTCGGCCTTGAGCGCCTTCCAGATCTTCTCGCCTTCCGGCGTGAGCTTCTCGGCCTTCTCGATCTCGGGCCAGCGCGATTTCGGCATCTTGACGTAGAGCACGAAGCAGCGGCGCACGCCCTCGATCTGCTCGGGCGGGAACTGCGGCATGTTGAGAAGGGTCGGCTTGGTGATCGAGCGGACGATGTAGTCCGGGTGGATCAGGCCCTGCTTCTCGGCGAGGTCGCGCAGCGGCGTGCCTTTGAACGGCGTGAACGAGTAGGCGTTGATGCCGTCGGACTGCACGAGGCGGTTCAACTCGATCGTATCGAACACGAGCTCGCGCGTCTCGTCTGGGAAGCCCATGATGTTGTTGACCGAGAATGGGATGCCGAGCTTGGCCGGGATCTTCAGGCGCTCGACGATGCGCGAGTTCGGGACCTTGCGCTGCAGGTACTTCTCGCGGAACTTCTCGTTGCCGTGCTCGAGGCCGAACGAGATGCGCAGGAGCCCGACGTCCTTGAGCTTCTTGAGCTTGTCCTCGGTGATGGTCTCCGGGCGCGTCTGGATCCAAAACGGGAGCTTGAACTCCTTGTAGACCTCGAGGAATTTCGCGAACTCGTCGTCGTGATACGAAAGGAACGTGTCGGCCCAGAAATAGATCGAGTCGGCCTTGTAGTTGTCGACGAGATGGCGCAGCTCCTCGCGCACCTTGTTGTGGTCCTTCATGCGGAAGTACGTCTTGCCCTCGGCCTTATACGCCTGCATCTGCGACGGCGAATTGCAGTACGCGCAGGTGTACGGGCAGCCGCGGAAGGTCTCGACCGGGAACATCCGCCAGAGCTTGCCTTGCATCGGCCGATAGAAGCGGCTTTCTTCGAAAAGCGAGTAGTCGGCGAGCGGCAGCTCGGTCGGGTCGACCGGGATAGGCAGGTTGCTGACGACGAGCGAGCCGTCTTTGCGATACATCCACAGTCCCGGGATGCCCTCGGCGCTCTGGCCTTTTTCCAGGCGCCGGCAGAGCTCGAGCATCGACTCCTCGCCCTCGCCCTTGATGACGTAGTCGATCAAACCGCCGGACATGCGCAGCGCGAGCTCGGGCGCGAACGTGGCGAAGACGCCTCCCAGGAGGACCTTGGGGCGGTCTTTCGGCAGGCCCTCGAGCAAGTGCAGGCCGATCGGATACATGTCCTCGGTCGCCGACATCGCGATCAGGTCCGGCGAGAAAGCGTTGACCTTCTTGACGAAGTCGTCCTGCGGCGAGGAATGCTTGTCGTAGCGGCGCAGCAGGCTGTCGTCGAAAGGCCGGGCGTTCAGGTTCTCGGACTTCAGCTTGTCGCTGTCGAAGCCGCCTTCGAGCTGCGGGTAGTTGGTCGTATCAAACAGAGCGACTTCATACCCGCGGGCCTTGAGCAGGGCCGTGAAGATGCCGATCGCGGGGGGCAGCATGTTCATGCCCATCATGTTGGGGTAAACGAGGAGGACCCGCATTTGGAGATTATAGCAGTTCCTCGACGGCGCTTCGACGGGGAATCAGGACGGCCAGTCGGTGTAGAGGGAGGACCAGGACGTCTCGCGGGACAACACGGCTCCGTAAAAACCCTCGAAGTCCCAGCGCCGCCAGGCCCAGCGCGTCAGGCGCAGCCAGGACCAGCGCGGGTACTGCAGATAGATGGCTTCGCGTTCGACTTTCCAACCGGCGTGCTGGAACAGCAGGCGCAGGTCTTCGGGGCAAAGCTCGAAGATGTGGACCTTTTCGGCGCTGACCGGCGCCTTGAGACGGTTGCGGATGTGTTGGAAGCCTACGCGGCTGCGCCGCACGTAGGGCACTGTCAGCACGAGCCGCTTGCACCGGGTCTTTGACGAGAGAGCGTGGAGGAACGAGACGGGATCGCTCAGATGCTCCATCGTCTCGAAGGAAAGGAAGATGTCCGCCGTGATCCCCTGCTTGTCAAGCTCCTCGGCGCGCGCGAGCACGGCTTCCTGGCCGCGGGCCTTGACCTTCTCGACGGCGATGGGATCGAGGTTGACCGACAGGTAGCGCGCCCCGGCCGTGCCGTCGAGCGCCTTGAGATAGGCCGCGTGCGCGCCCGAGGAATCGCCGATGTCAACGACGACGGCCCCGGGCGCGGCCTGGATCTCCGGCAGCGCCAGCGAGATCTGGAACGCGTGCTGGGCCCGGACCTTGGCCTCTAGATAGGGGGAGTCGACCTCGAACGACGTGTATTGGCGGCGCAGGTCAGGATTGACCTGCTCGAGCTTCTCGCAAATAGACGCCAGGCCTTGCTCGCGCGCGGCGGCGCGCAGGCTCGCGAGGAGCAGCCGTTCCTTGACCCTGGTCTTGAGCGGACGAGCGGTCATGCCGCGCCCGACTTGCGCTTGCCGACGATCTCGACAACGCCGATCTTCGGGTGGTAGTAGTGGCAGGCCCACAACGAGCGCTCGAGAGCGCTTTTGAACGGCTTGGTGATGCGGTGGAAGCCGTTCTTCTTGAACTCGTCCATGCCCCGCTCGAAATCGTCGACGCGGTAGCAGATGTGGTAGATCGTGGCGTCGGTCGTCGCCACGAGGTTCTGCACCGGGTTGCGCCCCTCGCCGCCCTCGACGAGCTCGATGCGGTGGCCGCCGGTGCGATCCATGAGGTAGGTGATGAAGACGTTCTGCGCTTCCTCGTACGCGCGGTATTTCTTGATCTTCGGGAACAGAAAGCGCACAGACTTGAGGGTCTCGTCCGTCGATTTGACGGCGTACGCGATGTGATCGAGAGAGAGCTTGAGCTTCTTCATGCTGTCTGGGGTGCCTTGCGGCGGAAGACGACCTTCGCGGGGTTACCCATGACGGTCGAATTTGCGGGCACGTCGGTGACGACGAGGGCGTTGGCCGCGATCACGGCGTTGTCTCCGACTGCGACGCCGCCGACGATCACGGCGCTGCTCCAGATCTGCACGTTGTCGCCGATCACCGGGGCGCGCGTGCCGTGGCTGGCGAGCACGACGTAGTCGCTCAGGTTGGCGTTCTTGCCGACCTTGACGCCGGCGCTCATGCTCACGCCTAGGAACATGCCGGAAAAGCCCGGACCGATCTCGGTGAGCGCGCTGATGTTAGTCAAATAGCGGCGGATGTTTTGGCTCGCGCAGCGATCCCAGATTCGGCTGTAGGCGAGCATTCGCAGCGTCCGGAGCGGGTGCGCCAGGAAAAGCCGAGCCATCGAAAGCGCCGCGCCGTCCGTCAGGCGGTTGTAGAGCTCGTTGCGGCGCGCCATCGCGTACTGCGAGAGCCGGAAATTGACGAGAGCGTTGTAGCGGTACTCGCGGCAATAGCGGCGCAGCGCCGTAAAGAAGCCCGCGGACCGCAGTTCCGGACGGTCGAAATAGAACGCGTCGGCGAGGCTCGCGCAGGTGCCGCCGACGACCGTCGTGCGCTCGTTTATCTCCATCCGGTCTAGGCGGCCGTCTTTTGCGCGACGCAAGCCACGAAGCCGTCGATCGTGCCGTAGTCGCCCTGTTCCTTGTCGGAGAAGTCGAGTTCGACCTTGAACTTCTCCTCGACGGCCATCAACAGCTGCAGGAAGTCGAGCGAATCGATCGCGCCCGCGTCGAAAAGGTCGGTTTTGTCGCCGATCGCGGCGTTGACGCCGCGCTTCTTTGCGAACTCGGCGATCTTCTTGCGGACGAGGGCCTTCAGCGCGTCATGATTCACGGTGGTTCTCCTCGAGCGTCGCCGCGAGCTTCTTGCGATCGATCTTGCCGTTCGCGTTGAGCGGAATCTCGGGCACGAACGAGATGCCTCGCGGGACCATATAATAGGGCAAAAGCTTCTTGCAGGCGGCGATGATCTCTTCCTGCGCGAGCTTGCAGGTGTCCGGCACGAAGCCGTGCACGCCTTCGGCGCGCCCGGCGCGAAAGGGCCAGGCGACGGCGACCGTGGGCTCGACGCCGCAAATACCGCGCAAAACGTTGTCGATCTCCTCCAGTTCGGCGCGGTAGCCCGCGATCTTGACTTGGTTGTCGACGCGGCCGAGATAGTAGAAGCAGCCGAGCGTGTCGCGCTTGACGAGGTCGCCGGTACGATACCAAATCGTCTCGGGTCGACTCGCGAGCGTGATGAAGCGCTCGCGAGTGCGCTCGGCATCGTTCCAGTAGCCGTTGGTGAGCTGACTGCCGGTGAGAAGGAGCTCTCCCGCCTGGCCGTCCGGCAGCGGGCGCAGGTCCTCGTCGACGACGAGGCCTTCCTGGCCGGGATGCATCGCGCCCATCGGGATCATGCCGTTGACCGACTCCCCGGGCGAGCGGGCCGGGTCCCACGTATAGGCGGTGACCGTGACGGTGGCCTCGGTGGGGCCGTAAAGATTCTCGACCTTGGAGTGCGGGGCCGCCTTCTGCCAGGCGTCGGCGGTCGAGGCCAGGATCGGTTCGCCGGCGAAGAGGCTATAGCGGAGGGAGGGCAGCGAGCCCGGCTTGAGCACGCCCATCTTACCCATGATCATCGCGACCGACGGCACCGAGAACCACATCGTGATCCGTTTTTCCTTGATCAGCTTGGCGGGAGCCATGAGGCTCTTCTCGGGGATCACGCAGAGCGTCGCGCCGGCTTCCCAGCAGACGGCGATATCGTGCACGCTCACGTCGAAGGTCATATCGAACATTTGCGAAAAGACGTCCTCGTGGGTAGGTCGATAGCGGCGCGTCATGCTGTCGACGTAGGCGGCGATGTTGCTCGCTCGGATCGGCACGCCTTTCGGCACGCCGGTGCTGCCGGAGGTGAAAAGCAGGTAGGCCAGCGGGTCGCCGCTCGCCGGCGCCGCCTCGAGTGCGGCGGTAGGAAGAGACGAGAGCCCGAGGAACACGTGGCGCGCGTGCTTGGCGCGAGCGGCGTCGAGCTCGACGTCGGGGCCGAGCACGGCTAGCGGGGCCTCGCTCGCGGCCAAAAGCTCGTCGAGGCCGGATAGACAGCGCTCGTCGACGATCAGGACCCGGGCGCCGGAGAGCTTGAGCATGCGCAGGTTGCGCTCGAGCGGAAAGCGGGGATTGAGCGGCAGGTAACCGCGGCCGCGAGCCCAGGCCGCGAGCGCGCCGGCGTAGGCGGTCGCGCTGCGATAGGCGAAGAGCGCGACGGGCAGGGTCGCCTCGGCGCATGACTTCTCGAGCGCATTCGCGAGGGCGCCCGCGCGAATGCCGAGCTCGCCGTAGGTCAGCCGGCGTCCGTCGACGTCGAGCGCGACGTGATCGGGGCGTAGCGCCAGGGCGCGCAAGAAGCCAGCCGCGAGATTGGGCGATGCCGGGCGGTCAAGGACGCGGGATTCGGAGCGGCGGACGGGAGTCATCGCGAAAAAACGATTCTATCAAATTAGCGTCGGGCCGGGGCTTCGAGCTCCTGGACGAACGAGCCTACGAGGGTGCCGTCGCCGAGCTTGCCCCATCGCTCGATGAGCGGCGCCGTAAGGCTTTCGTACTGCGCGTCGGACAAGGCGAGCAGGCGCCGCGCCGCGATCTTGAGGGTCCGGGCGTCGCGAACGACGGCTTCCGGCGCGGTCTCTTCGAAGGGGTGCTTCCAGAGGGGATGCTCGAAGACGACGACTTTGCGGCCGAGGGCAAGCGCCTCCCAGGCCATCGTCGAGACGCTCATCACGACGGCGAGATCGCACGCTTTCAAAGCTTGCGGCGCGCTGCGTGGACGGCAACCGCGCCACGCGTCCGCGTACGAGACCTCGAAGGGCACGCGACTCTTGCAAGCGGTCGTGATCGCGTCGAGATTGTCGTAGAGTCGGTGGCCCTTGTCCTTGAAGAGCAGCGAGCCGCCGACGTCCTCGGCGAGCGCGACGACGGCCGCTAGAAACTCCTTGAAGAAGGGCTCTTGAAGCAGGAAACGGTCGTCGTGGCTCGTAGGGAATACGCCGATGACCGGGCGGCGTCCGTCGAATGGCACGGGCTCGGCGTCGAGATCGGCCGCGAACGGCCCCAGGACGGCGTAGCGCGTCGTCTTCGGCCAGGCATCCCAGTATATTTCATCAAGAAATCCCCGGCCGAGCAGCCCGTACTCGTGATAATCGATGACATCGTAGACGGGCGTGCGGTAGTACGAGCCGGACGAGAAGCCGACGTGCTTACCACGGCGCGCCTCGCAGAGCGCCGTGGCCAGCGGATGCGAGGCCTCGTAATCGGAGCGCACGCGCAGGAAGCGCTCGCAGGGAATGGTATCGAGCAGCGACTCGAGGCGCAAACGATCGCGGAAAAGCTTGAGCGCCTCAAGCTTGAAGGCGAGCGGCGTTCTTTCGTCATTCATGCACAGCCACGCGAGCCGTCCGAGCCGAACCAGCTCCGCGGTCTTACGACGCGCGGGCACGCGCCAGCGGTGCGCCACCGGACTCTTTCCGGCGGCTTGCAGCAAACCGAATTTTGCGCCGCGCGGGTCATTGCAGTTGTAGACGACGTCATCGCGCGTCTTGAAGTAACGGTGGAACGCGAGGAACTCCTGGTCTTCGGCGGTGTCGTACGATTGGTCGAAAAGCCAGGCCGCGCGCTCACGTCGCTTGGGAGCGCGCCGTGGATCGACGACGCGGGCCAAGAGGTAGAGGATTGCCGCCGCGGTCTTGAGCGCCGTCGCCGTTTCGTTCGGAGCCGGACGTGCCAGCGGCTCCAGGGGGCTCAGCCAGCGCTCGCAGCGCGCGCGGAAGGGCTTCCCGCCGGCGAGCGCGGACTCGAAGGCGTCTTTTCCAAACAAGGCCTCGGCGGCTTTACGGCACGCGGTCAGGCCGCGCTCGGGATCGACGCCGAGACTCTCGACGTAGGGCGCGAGGCGGCGGAGGAAGTCCGCGTCGGAGAACAGCCGCCTGGTCCAATCTTCCGTCCGCCTGAGGTGCGCGAGCCACGCTTCCGGACGGCCGCGAAAGGTCTTCTCCTCAACGCTCAAGCAGGACCTTCTCAGCGAGCCAGAAATCGAACGGCTCGTCGATCTCGATCGCTTCTTCGCGCGAGGTCTCGTAGCGCTCGATTTTCTTGCCGTAGCGGTCGCCCTTCAGCACGAGGTCCGGGCGCATCACATAGACGTTGCCGGTGTCGATGAGCCTAGGCTTGATGTCCTGGCGCCGCGGCATCTCGACGCCGTACTCGTAGCTGAAATCTGGGAACACGGTGCCGAGCGAGTCCGCCTTCTTCCTCAAGAACCGCTCGACGCAGGCGTCGATCAGCCGGGGTCCTCTGATCGGAGACGTGCACTGAAGCAGCACGAGCACGTCGCACGGCAGCGCGCGCGCGGCGTGGCGCATCACGTCCAACGTGTCGGCGCCGTCGGTGGCGAGCGCCTTCGGACGGTCGAGCACCTCGGCGCCGTAGCGGCGCGCGACGGCGGCGATCTTCGGGTCCTCGGTCGAGACGACGATCCGAGATAGGGATTTCGCCGCTCGCGCCTGCGCGATCGTCCAGGCGATCAACGGCTTGCCCGCGATCGGCTTGATGTTCTTGCCGGGGATGCCCTTCGAGCCACCGCGCGCGGGGATGAGCGCCAGCACTTCTTTCTTCATCGAGAAAACCTCACCAGGAGCTCGGCGATGCGCTCGGCTCCGCGTCCGTCGACCAGGCGGCGTCCGCTCGCGCCGCGCCGGCGGCGCGCGGCGGGGTCGTCGAGCTCGTCGAGCGCCTTTGAAAGCGCGCGCGCGGTCAGCCGCCGTCCCGGCCCCAGGCAGCGCGCGAAGCCCTCGCGTTGCCAGGTCAGGCCATGGAGCCGCTCGTGCGGGTCCTCGTGCGCGACGAGAGCCGGCACGCCGAGGCAGGCCGCCTCGCAGAGCGTGTTGCCTCCGGCGGTCAAGACCGCGTCGGAATCGGCGATCAGGCGCGCGAGGCTCGTGGCGCCGCGCACGAGCGTCAGGCCGGCCGCGCCGGAAACGGCGCGCGCGAGCGCGGCGTGGTCGGAAAAGCCGGGCCCGAGCACGAGCGTCGTCTTAAGTCCGGGGCGCAGGCGGCGCAGGAGCTTCGCCGCGCGCGCCGTGGCACCCGTGCGGTCGAGCCCGCCGAAGGTCACGAGCAGGCGGCGCAGCGGCCCGCGCGTCGCGCGCTTGCGGCGAGCCAGCTTTTTATAAAGGGGATCGAGCGCGAGCCAGGCCGGCCCAGCGAGCAGACGAGCCCTCGAGCCTAGATAGCGCGTTGAAAGCAGCATCGGGTTGATCACGACGTCGGCGCTCAGGGCCTTGCCCCCGACCTCGTCCATCATGACGACGGGCAGGCCCGCCGATTTCAGGGCCCGGGCTTGCGCCGCGCTCGGGTCCCAGAGATTGGCGAGCACGACGCGGGCGCCGGCGCCCTTCGCCGCGCGCGCCCAGGCCGCGAGGGCTTTGGGGGAAAGAGAGGCCAGCCGGCGCGCCCGCGAACCGTTGATGAAGGACGCGGGCGTGCGCGCGCCGACGGCGAGCGCCGCGCGTTTGCCGAGAAAGCGCGCGACGATGAGCGACTCGCGCAGGTGGCCGGTGCCGACGCGGCGATCGGCTTGCGCCACGATCGCCGCGGTCACGGTCAGAGCGCGTCCCAACCGAGCACCTCATCGGCCTTGACGGCGCGCCGCGTCTTGCGGCCGAGCGCCAAGCCCAGCTGCGCGGGCTGGATGCCCGTCGCCGGGCGTTTGATGATGACGTCGCCTTCTTGAAGGATCTTGCCCTCGGGTATGTCGCGCCGGGCGATGAGGCTCTTGCGCGTCCAGCGCCGCATGTCGCTCTCGGACTTGGTCGGCTTCTTGACTCCGTCGCCGAGCATCTTCTCGACGTTGCGGATCGCGTCGACGAGAGCCTTCATCTCTTTCGGATCGGCGGAGAACGGCGAGTCCGGCGCGCCGTTGTCCTTGCTCGGCGTGAAGTGCTTCTCGATCACGCGCGCGCCGAGCGCGACGCCGGCGACGGCCGCCTCGACGCCGACCGTGTGGTCTGAGAAGCCCGCGATCACCGGGAACGCGCGCGCGAATGATTGGATCACGCGCAGATTGACGATCGAGGGATCCTTGATCGGATAGTTCGACACGCACTGAAGAAGCATCAGGTCCTTATTGCCCGCGGCGGTCAGCGCGGCGACGGCGTCGGCGACCTCGGACATCGTCCCCATGCCGGACGAGAAGATCACGGGCTTGCCCTTTTTCCCGATGTACGTCATGTACGGCAGGTTCGTTAGGTCGTCGGAGCCGATCTTGTAGACCTGGCAGTCGAGGCGCTCGAGCATGTCGGCGTCCTGGGCGTGGCTCGGCGTCGAGAACGGCTCGATGCCGCGCTCGCGGCAGCGCTTGAACACGGCTTTGTGGATGTCCTCCGAGATCTCGTAGCGGCGGAACTCGGCGTGTTGGTTGCCGCCGCCGGCCTCCGGCGGGAAATCGACGTCCTTGGTCACGAGCGTGTCGGCGCGGAAAGTCTGGAGCTTCAAGGCGTCGACCCCGGCGTCGGCGGCCAAATCGACGGACTCCAAGGCTTCTTCTTTCGTGCTGAAGTTGTAACCGAGCTCGGCGATGATGAAGACGGGGTGCCCCTCGCCGACCTTGCGCTTGCCGATCGTGATTTCCATTTTAGACGCTCCGTTCGAGGATAGGACGCACCAGGCGCGGCACGGCGCGCGCCTGCGCGTCGGTCATCGCGGGATAAAGCGGCAGCATGGCCCAGCGCCTCCAGGCTTTCTCGGCGCCGGGGCGCCGCAGGCCGAGGTAGCGGTGCAGCGGCTTATACACGGGCCGGTCGCAGGAGACGCCGGCCCGGCGGCAGGTCGCGATGAAGCGCGCCGCGTCCTTGACGTTCAGGAGGAAGTGGTGATAGGACGGCTTGGCCCCGCGGACGTCGATGGGTTCGACGAGAGACGCGCCGAGCTCCTGACGGTAAAGAGAGGCTAGCGCTCGCCTCTTTTGGACAAACGATCTCAGGCGCCGCCATTGCGAGAGCGCGAGGCCGGCCGTCAAATCGCTCATCGACGCGGAGAACCTCAACTTTGAATCCTCGCGCATGTCGTAGCGCGTGAGGTCTTTGAGGATCGCGGCTGTTTTCGCGTCTTTCGCGCAAGCCAAGCCCCCCGCGCCGGCGCAGACCGGTTTGGTCGCGTGGAAGGAGAAGACGGCCGCGTCGCCGAAGGAGCCCACGGGCTTGTCGTCGATCTCGGCGCCGGCGGCCAGCGCGCAGTCCTCGATGATCGGCACTCCGAGAAAGCGGAAATCCGAGACGCGCGAGGGGTGGCCCGAGGCGTGGACGAGGACGACGGCGCGCGTTTTTGGGGTCCGGGCCTTGCGGGCGTCGTCGGGAGAAGGATTGAGTGTGCCCGGGTCGCAGTCCATCAGGTCGGGCTCGGCGCCGGCATGGCGGACGGCCTGCAGCACGGCCGCGCAGGTGTAGGAGGGGATGAGCACGCGGTCGCCCGCCTTGACGCCGAGCGCGCGCAGCGACAGGTTGAGCGCCGTCATCCCCGAGGCGCAGGCGGTCGCGGGCCTCTTGCCGAGGCTCTTCGCGACATTTTCCTCGAGTTTCTTTGAGAAACGGCCTGGGGCGATCCAGCCCGTTCTCAAGATCTCGCGGACGTGGGCGAAGTCGGCGGGCCGCAGATCGGGCCGGAAGAGTGGGATCATCGGTTATAGGAAAGCTTTTTCGAGCCTCGGCGCGCTCGGGTCGAGCAGCAGCGCGCGGGCCTCGGAGCCTTTCAGAAAGAGGAGATCCCAAGACGACATGCAGGGCATGAACGGCTCGAAGCGTTGCGCGTAGACCGGGTGATGGAATTCCTGGTACTCGACTTTGACGCCGGCCCGCTTGAAGATCGACTCGTCGAGGTACTCGCGGCCGGAAATCCCCGAGAAGTAAGTCTCGGCCGCCAGCTTTTGGCAGAGGCCGAGGAGCTTTTCGGACGAAGCGCCCGGGCAAGCGAGAGCCGAAGAGCGGATGACCTCGGCTTTGACGCCGAAGGCGCGAAACGTCTCATCGATGATCGCGAGGTTGAAGTCGACGAGCTTCGGCCAGTCTTTCGAATAAAGGTCCCGCAGAAAGGAGAGACGCTGCTCGGCGAAGGGCGCGCTCGCGTAGCTCTGCGTCCACGTCGCGAGATGCTTCTGGCGCCAGCGCTGGTCTTGCGCCGTCTCGACCTCGTCGATGCGCTGGCCCAGGCGCGCCGTCGTCGGCACCGTCACCCAGGCCGAGCCTTGCGTCGTGCGGACCTTATTGCGGTTGTGAAAGTAGTTCTTCTCAAACTGGACGTCGTCGAGCAGCACGAAGACGTCGCAGCGCAGGGCCTTGTCGACAAAACCCAGCCAAGGAAAGCACTCCGGCTGGTGGACGGCGACGACCCGGCCCATGAGCCTAGCGGCCGACGACCATCTCGCGGCCGACCAGCTCCTCTAGCTGGATCGTCCGGCGACCCACCTTGTAACCGACCATGCGAGTGCGCCGCGGCAGGTAGCAGACCGAGCACGGCCCGAGCTTGTCCGGGCCCTGCGACTTGAGGTGGGTCTGACGCACGCCGCGCATCTTCGGGCCGTTCCAGACGTGGTAGACGGACTCTTTCTTCAAGTCGCCGACGCAGATCTGCCCGAGCTCGTCGTTGATGCACATGAACGCCCGTCCGTCCGAGCCGACGACGAGCCTCTGGAACGGCACGGGGCAGACGAAGCCCTCGACGCGCTCGAACTGGTCGTCCTTGCGCAGGTAGTCCAAGAGCGAGTTCGCGCTGACCTCGTCGACGATGGGCTCGAAGGTGTCGAAGTAGCGCTCGGGGTCCTCGGCGATCGCCGGCCAGACGCCTTGGAGGCGCACGACGGGCTTGACGGCGCCCTTCGCCTTCTTGATCTCGTTGAACCGCGTGATCTTGCGGACCATGTCGTCGTACTTGGCGGGGTGGCGGATCTTCTCGTAGGTCTCGCCGGTGCCGTCGAAGGAGATCGTCAGCCAGGACATCTTGAGGTCGACGAGCTCGGCGAACATCTCCTCGGTCAGCTTATAGCCGTTGGTCAAGGAGTCGATCTCCTTGATGCCGCGGGCGTGGGCGTAGCGGATGCAGTCCATGAAACGCGGGTTGAGAGTCGGCTCGCCGCGCCAGCTCAGGCGGATCGAGTAGACGCCGTTGTCGGCGAGCTCGTCGACGATCTTCTTGAATACCTCGAAATCCATCGACTTGTGAGGGACCTCTTTCTTGAAGCGGTCCGTCGTCGTGTAGCACATCGGGCACTTCATGTTGCACGACGAGGAGAGCTCGAGGTCGACGTGGTCCGGGTACTCGCCGGCCTTGCCGAAGGCCGGGTAGACGTGCCAGCGCACGCGGTTCCAGAAGTAGCGCAGGCGATGGCCGTGGCCGCGGCGCCAGTGGAAGCGCAGGTGCTTGGCGAAGTCCGACGCGGGGTTGTCCAGCTTGTTGAAATAGATCTTGTTGAGCTTGATCATGGCTCCTCGGTGCGCGAAATCTTTTCGGAGACGAGGCAAAAGGCCTCGGCGGCGCGAAACCCGGCCGATGCGCCCCGGACCTGTGCGAGCGCGCGCAGCCCTTCCGCCGAGCGCGGGTGGGGGAAAGGCGCCAGTTCGTCGTCATAAACGGCGAGCGCCTTGAGCTTGAGCTCGAGGGTCTCCGAGACATCGACGAAATAGTTGGGCGAGAACTGCCAGCCCGGCAGAGCCGGGGCTTGCTCGGTCGTCGAGGCCGTCTCGAAGGAGAGCACGCGGCGCGGCGCCGTCTCGTGGTAGCGGCGCAGCGCGACGAGCGCCGCCTTGAAGACGCCGCGATGATCCTGATTGACGTCGCCGCCGTGATGCAAGTAGACTACGTCGGGCTTGACCTGATCGACGATCTTCTCGAGCGCGGTGACTGTGGCGTTCAAGTCCTGCTCGAGCATCTCGTCTTGCAGGTTCAAGCACCGGACTGAGGCGAAGCCGAGCAGGCGGCCGACTTTCTCCGCCTGCTTCTTGCGCTTTGCCAGGATTCCGTGGCCGTAGCGCTTGGCCGAGTACATCTTGAGGTTCGGCTTGCCGACGCAGACGGCGATGTGCACGGAGTCTCCCGCGCGGACGTGGCGGATCAGCGTCCCGCCGGGCCCGAGCAGCTCGTCGTCTCCGTGGGCGACGAGGACGAGGACTTTCATGCGGCCTGCGTCAGCCTCTTCAAAGCGTCCTTGAGCGACGCCGCGACGTGCGCGCGCTCCTCCTGCGTGATCCCCGGATATAGCGGCAGGCAGAAGTGCCGGGCCGCTATCTCCTCCGCGCCGGGGAACTTCTCGTCGCAGTTGAGCGCCGTGCCGGGATGCTTCGCCCAGACAGGCTCCTTGTGCGCGGGCACGTCGTAGACCTCGCCGGTCAAGGACACCCCGTACTCTTCCTTGAGCAGCTTTTTCAGGACGTCGCGCGAGAGGCTGGGCTTCAGGTACATGACGTACTTGTAGAACGTCGAGTCGAGGCCGGACGGCATCTTCAAGGGCGTCGCCTCATCGAGGCGGGCGAGCTCTTTATCGTAGTAGGCCGCGAGCGCCTTGCGGTCGCCGAAGAGGACCTTCGCTTTGCGGGTCTGCTGCAGCGCCATCAAGGCCGTCATCTCGCTCATGCGCCAGTTGTGGCCGAGTTCGGAGATGCGGTTTCCGAGCTTGGGGTTCTTGCCGTGGTTGCGCAGCATCTGCGCCTTCTCGGCGAGCGCCGCGTCCTTGGTCGTGATCAGGCCGCCTTCGCCCGAGACCAGAGGCTTCGTGGGGAAGAACGAGAAAGCGCCGGCCAGGCCCCAGGCCCCGGCGTAGATTCCTTTATAAGAGGATCCATGCGCGTGCGCGCAGTCCTCGATGAGGGCGATCTTGTTTTTCTCGCAAAGGGCCTTGAGCTCTTCTACCGCAGGCGTGATGATACCGCCGATGTGGACGAGCACGACGGCTGCGGTGTCCTTCCGGATCCTTTTGGCCACGTCCTTCGAGTCGAGGCAGAGCGTCTTCGGGTCCGAGTCCGCGAAGATCACCTTGGCGCCCGCGTGCACGGCGGCGAAGGCCGTCGCGATGAACGTGTTCGTGGGCACGATGACGGTCTTGCCTTCCACGCCGATCGCCCGGAAGATGATCTCGAGCGCCGTCGTGCAGTTGGAGGTGGCCACCGCGTAAGGCACGCCCGTCAATTGGGCGAACTCGGCCTCGAAGGCCTTGGTGTTCGGGCCCATGACGTGCGCGCCGGTGTCGAGGATCTTCGCGATCCCGTCGGCGAGGAACTTGCGGTCCTCGGCGTCGAACGGGACTCGCAGGATCGGGACGTTGAGCTTCTTAGGCTGCGATGAGGTCGGGGACATTGTTCTGCTCCTGTTTCTTTTCGGCGATGAACTGCTTGAGGCCCGTCAGGAAGTCGATCTCCGGCTTCCAGCCGAGTTGCTTGAGCGCCTTCTCGTTCGAGATCGACGCGCCCGCGAAGTCGCCCTCGCGCGCCGGCGTGTGTATGACCTGGATCTTCGGGTTGGCGTGCTCCTTGACCCACTCGGCGAGCTGCTTGATCGTGATCTTTTCGCTGCCCTCGAGGTTGTAGATCTGGTTCTCGCCGGCCGGCTTGAGCGCCATGACGTTGCCGCGCGCGAGATCGGTGACGTGCACGAACTTGCGGAACTGGTTGCCGGAGCCCGCGATCGTGATGGACTCGCCCTTGAGCGCCATCGAGACGAACTTGCTGATGACCGTCGCTCCGCGCGCGCGCGGGCCGTATGGGATGCCGTAGCGCACGATCGTGTATGGGACCTTGTAGAGCTGGCCGTACGCGCGGCAGTAGTGCTCGCCCGTGAGCTTGGTCGCCGTGTAGAGATGCGTCGGCGGCGGGATCAGGGTCTCCTCGGTGATGAACTCCTCTTTGACGTCGGAATAAACCCAGATCGTGCTCGCGTAGACGACTCGCTTGATGTTCTTGGCGCGGCGGGCGGCGTCGAGCACGTTGATCGTGCCGCGCACGTTGATCTGCTCGGCGTAGAGCGGGTCGGCGAAAACGTCGTTGACGTCGGCGACGGCGGCCAGGTGCATGACGTACTGGCAGCCGGCGATCGCGAAGCCGAGCGCGACGGGGTCGAGAAGGCTTCCATGGTAGAACTCGACGTCGCCCAGGCCGTCCGGATAGGCCATGTCGAAGACGCGGACTTTGAAGCCCTGTTTCTGGAGTTGCTGGACGACGTTGGCGCCGATGAAGCCCGAGCCGCCGGTGACGAGGACGCGCATGGTTATTCTCCTATTCGAACTTGAACTGAAGGTCGACTTCGTCTAAAAGAGGGACTAGCCGCTGCCCTTGCCGTATGGCGGAAGGCAGCGGCTCGACAGTGGCCGTGAAGACCACGGCGGCGTCGGCGGGGACGTATTTGTAGCCGTCGACGAAGGTCAGCTCGAGGCCCGGCAAGTCCTTCTCGGCCAGCGTCTTGCGGATGAGCGAGCCGGTCTCGGGCCAAGCGACGACGGTGGCGCGGCGCACGCCGTCGCGGTACTCCCGGATGATCGTCATTTGGATGGCGTCGCTGATCTTGCGGGCCTGATCCCAGATGAAATGGGCGTAGGCGTAGGACTTGCGGGCCTTCTCGAGGCTTCCTTTGAGGGTGAGGAGGTATTGGGTCTTGTTCCAGGTCAGCTGCTTGGTCTTGACGTAGCCCCGGCGCATCAGGCGCTTTAAGAGGAGGTTGGTCAGCCCGAGCGACAAGCCGGTCTGGCGGGAAAGCTCGCGCTGAGTGCGAATCTCGCCCTCCGACAGCTCGGAGATGAGGGCGAACTCGTTGCGCGCGAGTGTCTGGGCGGCGGCCGGCTGGGGGCTCATCGGAGAATGTTCAATGATTGAACACTATTGGAGCCGCTGCTGTCAAGCGAGAGCGGGCGCGACGGCGGCGACCATGCGCTCGAGCCCCCGGCCGTCGTCCTTATAGAGGCCGTAGCGCAGCAGGAAGCGTATGTCCTCGAGGTCCGAGACCGGCTTGTCTCCGGCAAGCACCCGCCCCGCCGCGGTCACGAAGTCCTTGGTGTCGCGGGCGAGGACGGCGCGCGGCGACAGCAGCTCGCGTGACTCGGGCGTCAGCGTGTGATAGGGATTCTCGATCAACAGCACCTCGGCGCCCGACGCGCAGGCCTGCAGCAGGGTCGTCGACGGCCAGTCGATGATGATCAAGTCGTAGTCGTGGATGACCTCGGGCAGCGGACGCGCCTCGACCCGCGCGCGGGGCAGATGCGCGACGACCCAGCCGGGCAGCGGATTCAAGCCGTAGAGCGCGCTCGGCGAAAGCTCGCTCGGGGCCATCTTGACGACGAGCTCCCGGTTTCCGAGAAGCGGCGCGAGCGCTTCCAGGCGCCGGACCGTCTCGACGAAGAGTCCTGAGTCCAAAAACGGTTGTCCGTGGGGCAGATAGGCGGTCTGTCCGCGTAAGGAGACGGGCACGTAGCAGATGCGCTCGAAACGAGAGCTGCGGCGCCGGCTCCGACGTATACGCTCGAGGCCGGGCGAGCCGGCCGCTACGAACCGGCAAGTCCCGCGCTTGAGCGCGCCATACATGCCTTCGACGCCCTCGCCCCAGCCGAGGAACGTCCCGTCGTGGCCGAACTCGCAGTGTTCGGTCAAGCGGTTGCGGGCATAGCCGTAGCCGCCGTGCTGCACGACGAAGACGGGTTTTTTCTTCGCTTGAAAATAGGCGATCGGAAGGCCGAAGTCGGCGTCGGTCGCTCCGGAGGAATGAAAGTAAGCGCGAAAGTCGAAGCGCCGGTCGGCCTCGGCGAGCGCTTGATAGCCGCTCCAAAGCCGCGCCAGATGCCGCTCGGCGTAGGCTTGGATCCGCGCGTCCAAGATGGCGTCGGCGGCGGGCGAGCCCGTCCGCGCGAGCCCGAGGAACCGAGCCTCGAGCTCGACGGGAAAAGGCGCACCGCGGTCCGGCTGCACGGGCAGCATCGATGGCGCGAGGCGCAACTCGCCCGCGCCGTCGTAGCGCAATATTCGGCTTTTGGGCGCCACGGTTTTGGCCGCGAGCGCCTCGAGGTCGTAGTTCAGGGTGCCGAAAACGGCGGCGCCCCGCGCGCGGGCGGCGAGGCGCAGTTTCCAGGCGAGCTTGCCGCGCGCCGCGGCCGCGTTGATGAGCCGGGAAAGCCCGCGCCGAGCGGATGGGATCGGGCGCGCCTGCGGGAAGGCGACGTGCTCGCGGCCCGGCGCCCGGCTCGCGAGCAGGCCGTAGATGGACTCATCTTGGGAGAAGAACAGGCTCGGGCCTTTCGGATCGGCCGGGTCGCACGCCGGCGGCGCGCCGAGCTTTTGGGGCCGCTCGCGGGCGAGCAGCGAGTCGAGGATCAGCTGCCGGAGGCGCACGGCGTCGAGCAGGATCTTCAGACGGTAGTAGTGCCAGCGGAAAGGAGCGAATTCACCAAGCCCCAACGCGGACTCGAGGCGCTCGACCCACAGCCGCGCGAGTTCATGGTTCTCGTCACCGAGCGTCTTCAGCCTTTCGGCGGAGACCACGTCGTCCTCGGTCTCGAAGGCGAGCCCGCGCTCGCGCAGCGCGTGCGCGGCGCGTGCGCTGACGGCGACGTAGAGCGAGCGCTCGGGCGGGAACGCGGGCAGGGCGGCGTCGACGTCGCCCGCGTTCTCGATCAGCGCGACATCCATCTAGCGGCGCGCGACAGCCTTCGCAGGTTTTGAGGGGCGGTCGAGCTCGCGCACGACGTCAAGGTCGTCCCAGACCTTGCGGAACGCCTCGATCATCTCGTCGATCTCCGCGTTGTCTCGTTGATGCGTGATCGTCTCGGTCGAGAGGCTTTCGTGGCGCATCCGCTCGACGGTCGGCAGCGTCTTCATCGAATAATCGAGCTTGCCGCCTTTGTAATGCGCGCAGCGGAACGGACAGCCGTCCGGGCCGAAGCCGATCTGTTCTTGGTAGAGCGGGAACAAGTTGAGCGGCGTGTAGCCGGGATACCAGTCGAGTCCTTCGGCATTGAGGACCTTGACGAGCGTCTGCGCGCCGAAGCCGAGCTTCTTGACGTCCAATCGCAGTGGATAGCGGTAATAGCTGTGTCCGCAGCCCTTTTTGATCGCCGGCATCAGCAGTCCCGGAAGGTCCTTGATCCCGGCGGTCAGGCGCTCGGCGAGCTCTCGCCGGACTCGCAGCAACTCGTCGAGCTTGCGCAGCTGGACGCTGCCGATCGCGGCCTCCATCTCGTTGAGCCGGTAGTTCCAGCCGACCATGTTGACGAGCGTCGAGTGCTCGAAGCCCGTGGCGATCACCGCTTCGGCGTGGTTGCGGATGAGCTGGAGCCTGCGGGCGAGCTCATCGTCATCGGTCGTCACGAAGCCGCCTTCGCCGGTCTGGATGATCTTGTGGCAATTGAGCGAGAACACGCCCATGTCGCCGATCGCGCCGGTGTATTTTCCCTTGTACTTGATCGCCGGCGACTGCGAGGCGTCCTCGATGACGGCGAGCTTGTGCTTCTTGGCGAGCGCCAGGATCGGGTCCATGTCGGCCGGGTGGCCGTAGATGTGGACGGGCATGATCGCCTTGGTGCGCGGCGTGATCTTCTTCTCGACGGCCTTCGGGTCGAGCGTGAAGGTGTCGGCCTCGATGTCGGCGAAGATCGGGACGGCGTGGTAGGCGACGATCGCCGCCGCCGTCGCCGTCATCGTCCAGGGTGTCGTGATGACCTCGTCGCCCGGGGCGACGCCGGCCGCGCCGATGGCGGCGAAGAGCCCGCTCGTAGCTGAATTGACGCTGATCGCGTGCTTGACGCCGAAGTGCTCGGCCCACTCGCGCTCGAAGCGCTTGACGCAGTCGCCGCCCAAGAACCAGCGGTTATTCGAGCCCTCGAAATCGGAAAGGATGCCCTTGCGCACGATGTCGGCGGCGGCTTGCGCCTCCTCTTCACCGGTCGTCGTGTGCGGCGGGTACGGGATGTTGCGGACGGGCTTTCCGCCCTTGATCGCTAGCATGAGGCCTCCAGGTGACGTTTCATGATCAGCTTGCCGCACTCGGCGGCGGCGCGCCGCGCGCTGCCGGAAAACGACCGGCCGAAGCGCGTTTGTCGCGCGAGGTGCGCCTCGCGGGCCGCGGGGTCGAGGACGAGCTTGGACAGAAGCGCGCGCGCCTTCGCGGCGTCCGTCAAAAACGGCAGCGCGCCGGATTTAGTGAGCGTCAAAAGCGAGGGGCCCTTGGCTCCGAGCTGCAGCGAGAGCGTCGGTACGCCCATGAGCGCCGACTGGACCAGGAAGATCGAGGTCATGCCCACGACGAGATCGGCGGCGCGGATCGCTTTCATCGCGGACAGCTCCATGCCGGCCATCGAGGACGGCAGGCGGCTTGTCGCGAGGAGGGGCTCAAACTCGCCGCGCGCGTTCTGCGGATGGAGCTTTATGAGCAGGCGGAGCGGGCGGCGCGAGCGCGGCGCGAGCTTGCCTAGCTCGTCGAGCAGAAAGTCCGCCGTCGTTTGCTCGTCGTAGCCGAGATCGGAGAAGTGGGCCTTGAGCGCCTCGGCGGCGAAGACGACGAGGAAGTCGCGGGGGGCGGCTCCGAGCCTCTCCCGGATCGCCGCGCGGTCGAGCTTCTTGGCCGATGCGGCCGTCTCCTCGAGGGCGGGTTGGCCGGTGACGCGCAGTCGGGCAGCGGGGAGGCCGTCGGCGATCGCTTCCTTGCGCGCCTCCTCGTCCATGACTAAGATGGCGTCCGGCTGATAGGCCAGACGCTCGCTCGGGCGCTTGCCGGAAAAACGGACCGCGTAGTTCTGCCATTGGTCCACGGCGGCCGCGCTGGGGCAGCCTCGCGCGGCGGCCCAGTTCCAAAGGAGCTTCTCCGTCATGTCGAGCTGTGGCAGCGACGTCGCCGAG
>CAZRIP010000019.1:0-37288 GCA_964600165.1 uncultured Elusimicrobia bacterium
TCGCCATCGCCTGCGCCAGCGCGCACCGCGCGGCCGCCTTCGACGCCTGCCGCTACGTGATCGAGCAGGTGAAAGTCCGGCTTCCGGTCTTCAAAAAAGAGCACTACGCCGAGGGCAAGGACGCCTGGCTCGCCGGTTGCTCGCTCTCCCTCCCGATAAAAAGGTGAAGATCCGCTGCGACCTCCACGTCAACGGCGGCAACAAGAAGCTTCTGCTCGTGGCCGGCCCGAGCGAGACCGAGGACCATCTCGCCTTGAAGCTGGCGGCCTTCCTCATGTTTTGGGAGCAGGACCCGATCATCAACCCGAGCGTCAAGACTCCCTTCTTGGCGTCCTACGAGTTCCTGCCCGACCTGATCGCGCTCGACGCAGGCGGAGACTGCAAGCTCTGGGTCGAGTGCGGCACGGCGACGATGCACAAGATGACCAAGCTCACGCGCCGGCTGCCCAACGCGCGCATCGTCGTCTTGAAGGAGAACGAGCGCGGCGCCGTCCGTTTGAGAGCGGACGTGGCCGAGCTGTTCAAGGACCAGCCCGACCGCGCGGAGAAAGTCGAGATCTGGGCCTGGCAGGGCGGCTCCTTCAAGGATTGGGCGCGCGCGCTCGGCGAGAAAACCGAGGTCTACGGCGAGGCCGGAGAGCTCTCGATCAACGCCGTCGTCAACGACACCCCCGTCGCCGTCGACTTCAAGACGTACTGAGCGCCGCGAGCTAACGTCGGCGCTTGGCTTCCTTCTTCGCCTCGCGGCGCTGCGCCTTGAGGACGGCCTTGTCGTTCTCGGGGTCGGAGTTGACCTGGAGCCACTTCTCCATCAGCAGCGGGTCGACGCCGGGGTAGCTCGACAGGAAGACGAACTTGACCTCGAAGCCGTAGTGCTCCGAGAGCTCCTTTTCTTTCGACTGAAGGAAGCGCACGAGCTCGAGCTGGCGCGGGTTCTTCCACTTCACCTCGCCCGCGTACGCGGCCTGGCGGTCGATGCCGCCGACGTCGATGACGAAGTTGATGCGCGGGACGCCGCCCAAGACGCGCGCGATCAGGCCGCGGTTGCGCTTGTAGGCCTCGAGCTTATAAAGGAACTTGTCGTTGAGGACGTCGTCTTGGTCGAGCACGACGCGCGCCGACTTCTCCTCGTCCATGTCGAGCTTGCCGTCGAGAGCGCGGGAGACGACGTCGAGCTCGGTCTCGTACATCCCGAGGCGCGCGGGGTCGTCGACGCCGTCGTTGAACATGTCGCGGCCGCTTTGGATGATCGTCGCGCCCTGGGCCAGGCGCCACTCGATGCCCTTGAGCTCGAGCAGCAGGCCGGTGTAGCGCGAGTACGTCACGCCCTCGATGATGCGCTGCAGGCCGTGGCCCTTGTACTTCTTGACCATGGCGGTCAGCTGCGCGCGGACCTCTTCCTTCGAAAGCGCGCTGTCCTTGTCGTCGAGGAACGTGAACGAGAAGCGGTCGCCGTGCTCGGCGCGGATGGCGGCCTCCTTGGCCTTGATGTGATCCTTGATCTCCTGATAACCGCGCGCGTCGAAGCCGAGGATGACCTTGTCGAGCGGCGTCGGGTCGCTCTCGTCGACCTTGGCGATCTCCTGGTCGGCCTTGCCGCCCGCCTTGAAGAACTCGAGCTGCTGCTCGATGGCCTTGTCGACGCGGCGGATGCCCTCGGCGATCTCCGAGGCGCTCTTCATCGAGCCGTCGGCGTGGTGGAAATAGACCTGCGTCGTGTGCACGGCCGTCTTCTCGCCGTTTTTCACCGTCACGGCGTCGACCCACGTGAGGGTCTCCGGCAAGTGCACGTTCTGGGCCAGCGAGTCCTGCGCGCCGACCTTCTCGATGATCTTGAGCTTGCCCAGGGTGTCGCGGACCGCGTCGTCCATGACGTCCGTCGACTCGTTGAGGTCGCGGCCTTGGGCCTTGAGCTTCGGGATGAGGACCTTCTCCAGGCGCTTGGCCTCCTGGAAGTAGTCGGCCGCGCGGCCGGTGAGCGGGATGCGCTCGTCGTTGAGGATGAAAGTCGCGCCCGGCGACGACGGATCGGTGCGCCCGCGCTCGCCTGGAACGCCGATCGTGAGGCCTTCCAGCGTGACGGTTTCCTCGGTGGGCGCGGCGGACGGCCGCTGGAAGCTTCCCGCGTAAGAGCCGCCGCGCGAGGGGCCCTTCCCGAAATAAATCTCGTCGACGCCGGCCTTGGCGCCGAAGCCCGATTGGTCGGTCCCGAGCGCGCGGGAGACGATCTCGTTTTGCGCGGCGAGGGTTTCACGTAAAGAGACGGGAGCGTTGTTGGCCGCGTTCGGCATCGTCGCGGCGGCGGAAATCGACGGAACGAGCGTGGTCTGGATGGCGGCCGCGGGAGAGGCGGCGATCGAGGGAACGATCAGGCCGACTCCCGGCACGAGCTGCGGACCCTCGAGCGCGATCTGAGGCGTCTGGAGGGCTCCGAGGTCGGCCGTGACGGGCGTCTCGAGGAACGGGACGGCCTTGATCTCGCTTTCGGCGGCGAAAGCGCGCGGCGTCAGGCTCAGGACCAGCGCTAGGAGGAGGGTCATGACCCCAGTTTAGCGAGCTTCCTCCGCAATGCGTTGGGCCCTCCGGGTCCTTCGCGGACCGCAGAGGGCCCAGGGGCTGGTGGGCCCGGCGCTACTTCTTGAGGTCTTGCTTGGCCTTGACGCAGCGCTTGGCGCGCACCGTGTCGTCGGAAAGGAACGCGGCGGGATCGGAGAGGTCGAAGCGCGCGCACGGCGCGGAGCGCAGCAAGCCGCGAGTGTCGCGCGACAGCACGACGACGGGAGACTCTTGGCGCGACGGAGCGGGCGCGGGCTTGGCGACGGAGATCAGCACGGGGATGAACAAGACGCTTTTCATGGACTCCTATTGTAGCACGCGCGGCGTCACTTCGGCTGGACGGCTTTGACGCCTTCCTTCTTCAACGTGTCGAGCACGCCGAGCAGGATCGCCTCGTTGGCGTCCATGTATTTGGCGTAGTCGGCGTCGAGCACGTGATAGACGACCTCGAAGTCGAGCGACGTCTCGTTGATGTCGGCGAGGTGCACGCGGTCGAAGCGGATGTGCGGCACCTTCTTGATGAGATCCTCCACCATTCCTTTGACGCGGCGCGCCTTCTCGGCGTCGGTATCGCGCGCGACGGCGAACTGGAACGCCACGCGCCGCTGCTGCAGGTGCCGGTAGTTGCGCAGCTTCGACGAGGTCAGCTGCGAGTTCGGGAAGACCATAAGCTCGCCGGACGGCGCGCGCACGCGGGTGGTCTTGAGCCCGACGCGCTCGACGGTGCCCGTCCAGTCCTTGTCGAGCGCGATCACGTCGCCCGCCACGAACGGGCGGTCGAGGAAGATGGCGATCGCCGAGAACAGGTCCGACAGCACTTGCTGGGCCGCGAGCGCGATCGCGAGGCCGCCGATGCCGAGGCCCGTGAGGATGGCCTCGACGTGCACGCCGAGGTTGCCGAGCGCGACGATGATCCCGATGACCCAGACGAGGCTGTTCGTGAGGTAGTTGATGTTCTTGATCGCGCCCTCGTTGACGCCGCCGTCGTGGCTGTCGACGACTTGGCGCGTCGTGATGGCGAGCGCGATCTGCGCGATGCGGATCAAGCGATAGGCGACGGCGAGGACGACGACGATGTAGACGATCCGGTGCAGGATCGGCGGCATGTTGAGCTGCCGGATCGCGACGTAAAACGCGACGAGCGGCGGGGCCTCCGGGCCGCGGAACTGGTCGATGAGGCCGGCGTAGAGCTCGTGGAGCCGGCCGCCTTCTTGGTCGGCGTGCCGGCGCAGGCGGTCGAGCACGACGCGGCGCAGGATCAGCAACGCGGCGTAGACGCCGGCGAAGACGCCCGCCGCGATCAAATACTGGCGGATCGTGTTCGCGAAGAAGTCCCGCTCGAGGTCGCCGAAGATCATGGTCGGCGCGGATTTTACAAATTATCCGCCACGTGGCGGATGACGATCACCGCCCGTACGGGCAGCGCCGGCCGTCGACGATGACCTCGCACCGCTTCTGGACCTCGTCCGGCGTCACCGGCCGCGAGCGCGCCGTCGCGCCGTCCTCCTCGCGAAACAGGTTCGGCGTGCCGTAATCGCGGTACTCCTCGGGCGAGCGCGCCGCGCTCCCCTCGAGGCCGCGCGTGATCGAGACGGCCCGCGCGTAGAGGCTCCACAGGTTGACCATCCGGTCCTTGGTCGCCGGGTGGTCGTCCGAGAGCGTCGGATCGGCCGCGCCCTCGGGCGTCCAGTCGATCGCGAAGCCGCGGATCCAGTCCTTGGCCGCGAAGCCGGCGCGGATCGACAAGATGAGTCCGAGGTAATCCGCGTGCGCCTCGGTCTGGTAGGCGGCGAACGGCTTGCCGTAATTGGCCTTCGCCGTGAAATAGCCCAGGCGGTACTGGATCGCGTGGCCGAGCTCGTGCGACAAGACCCAGACGTGCGCCATCCGCGGCTTGGGCAGCATGCCGCGATCGACCTCGACGTAAGGCGCGGACTCGCCGTCGTAGACGAACGCCGCGTTGTCGTTCGTGCTGAGCGTGAGCACGAACGGGAGCTCGCCGGGCTTAAATCCCGCCGCCGCGGCCAGCACGGCGAAGTCGGAGCGCATCGACGCCCACCGCGCCGCCAGCTGCGGGTCCTGCTCGACCGTCTCGACGACGGCGTGCGCCGGCGCCGCGGACGGGGCTGAAGCCGGCAGCGACACGGCGGTGATGCCGGCGCGCGCCGGCCCTGCGATCGCGACGAGGAGGCTCAAGATCAGGGTTTTCATGTCTCTAGTATGCGCCGCGAACCTTAAGCGCGTCTTAGGCTAGACCGGGCTTTGATAGTCCCGGGCGCTTTTTCGAGTTTCCGAGGAGGGTTTTGGGACAGAAGCGCCGTAACGCCGTACTGCGCCCGGGCATAGTACGGTTGTATGCCCCGTCGGGCGAATTGCTATAATGTCGCCCTACCTTTATAAATGACCGCTCCGAGGAGAAACATGCCCAGCGCCACCGCTTCCAAGCCGAAGACTTCCACCACCCCCGACTACAAGGTCAAGGACATCACCCTGGCCGATTGGGGCCGCAAGGAGATCACCATCGCCGAGAGCGAGATGCCCGGCTTGATGGCCCTGCGCGAGGAGTATAAAGGGAAGAAGCCGCTGGCGGGCGCGCGCATCGCGGGCTGCCTGCACATGACGATCCAGACCGCGGTCTTGATCGAGACGCTCTTGGAGCTCGGCGCCGAAGTGCGCTGGTCGTCGTGCAACATCTTCTCGACGCAGGATCACGCCGCGTCGGCGATCGCCAAGGCCGGCAAGGCCGCCGTGTTCGCCTGGAAGGGCATGAACGCGACGGAGTTCGACTGGTGCATCGAGCAGACGCTGAAGTTCCCGGACGGCAAGTATTTGAACATGATCTTGGACGACGGCGGGGATCTCACGAACATGGTGTTCGACAAGTACCCGCAGCTCGCGAAGGACATCGTCGGTCTCTCGGAAGAGACGACGACCGGCGTGCATCGCCTGTACGAGCGCCTGAAGAACCACACGCTGCTGACGCCGGCGATCAACATCAACGACTCGTGCACGAAGTCCAAGTTCGACAACCTGTACGGCTGCCGCGAGTCGCTCTTGGACGGCATCAAGCGCGCCACCGACGTCATGGTCGCGGGCAAGATCGCCGTCGTCGCGGGGTACGGCGACGTGGGCAAGGGCTGCGCGCAGTCTCTGCGCGGACAGGGAGCGCGCGTCCTGATCACCGAGATTGATCCTATAAACGCCCTCCAAGCCTGCATGGAAGGCTATCAGGTCGTCACGATGGACGAGGCCGCCGCGATCGGCGACATCTTCGTCACGGCGACCGGGTGCAAGGACGTCATTCTGCGCAAGCACCTCGACGCGATGAAGAACCAGGCCATCGTCTGCAACATCGGGCATTTCGATTTGGAGATCGACATCGCGTCGATGAACAACGACAAGAAGCTCAAGAAGACCGAGATCAAGCCGCAGGTCGACCAGTTCGTCTGGCCGAACGGCAAGGTCGTCACGGTGCTGGCCGAGGGCCGGCTCGTGAACTTGGGTTGCGCGACGGGGCATCCTTCGTTCGTGATGTCGTGCTCGTTCACGAACCAGGTCATGGCGCAGATCGAGTTGTGGTCCAACCGCGGCAAGGGCAAGTATGAGAAGAAGGTCTACTTGCTGCCGAAGGCGCTCGACGAGAAGGTCGCGGCGCTGCACTTGGGCAAGCTCGGCGCGAAGCTCACGAAGCTGACGAAGGACCAGGCCGACTACCTCGGGATTCCCGCGGAAGGGCCGTTTAAGGCGGAGAATTACCGCTACTAATCAGTCGCTGCCGTAACACGAAGGAGCTCCGGTCGAAAGGCCGGGGCTCTTCTTTTGATCGGAGAGTTTAACGAGCAGTGGGCACAGCATCCGTCGCTCGCGTCGCGAAGGAAATCTGCCAGTCTTCCTTGCTAACGCCATCGATCGAGAGCTTCCAAACATACCGTTGCCCAAGAGCGAGCGGTAAGGGCGGTACATTAACGGCGAACGGCACGTCCAACGGTGATACAGGCGAGCGCGTCGAAGGCCGTCCGCGCTGGCCGAAGGGTTAGCGGCCCCCAGCCTCGACAATCTCGCTCACGCCCCAAGGCCGCCGCAAGCTCGTCGCCGTTGAGATCACAACCTGTGATTTCAAGTTGGAGGGAACTTTTTCCGGGGGTCAGTCGTATACGCTATATGGCCCTTCCAGCGCCCATCGAAAGCCGCATCTTCCTGATCCGAGGCCGGCGTGTCATGCTGGACTACGACCTTGCTGCACTCTACGGTGTCGAAACCAAGGGTTTGAACCGCGCGGCCAAACGCAATCTCGAGCGCTTTCCGCCGGATTTCATGTTTCAACCGACGATCGACGAAGCGCGTCATTCAAGGTGCCAAATTGGCACCTTGAACAGAGGCCGGAACATCAAGTACCTGCCCTTCGCGTTCACGGAGCAAGGCGTCGCCATGCTCTCGGGCGTCCTTCGCAGCACGAGAGCCGTGCAGGCGAACATCGCCATCATGCGCGCCTTCGTCCAGATGCGCGAGACGATCGCCCTTCAGACGAAGCTCGCGCGAAGGCTCGATGAGCTGGAACAGCGCTTCATCGGGCACGACCACCAGCTCGAGGAGATCTTCGGCGCTCTGCGGGAGCTGATGGACCCGGGTCCGAAGCCGATACCGCGCATCGGCTTCAAAACTTGAGGTTCCAAGATCAGGAGACGCGCAAGGAAATCGAGGCCTCGCGCCGAGAGCACGAAAAGCGCATCCTGCGCCTGGAATCGCGCCCTTCTTAACTTCGAGAAAGCCCTATTGCGCGGCCACGGCTTCGGGGCGATAAGGACCGTAGAGCAGCGGCGGACCGCCGGAGCCCCCCGCTCCCCCGCCCCGAAACGGCGTGAAAAGCATGTAGTTGGCGTCCCGGCTGACGACGTGGGAGGTGTCGGCGGTCGCGCTGAAAGCTTGCGTGATCGCGGCGCTGATCAGCGCGCCGATCAGGCCGCCGCCGTTGTTCGAATTCAACTGAGCCGAAGAGGCCCCTTCCCACAGGAGCATTCCCGTCCTCGCGTCGACCAATTTCGCGTAGGCGCTCACGACGGCCACGCTGCCGAGGATCCGGTACTTCTGGCCGTATTGCTTGACCGTGATGTAGAGGACCGAGTCGGTGCCGAAAATGCTGGCCAGCTTGTCCAAAGGAGCCGCGTGCATCTCGCCCGGGCCGGGAAGGCCGTTTTCTTTCAAGAACTCGTCGACCACGGCGACCGGGAAGACGTAATAACCCATCTCGGCCAGCGGCCGCGTGACGGTGGAAAGATAGCTGTAGGTGCCCCGCACGTCCGTGCTCTCGTTGAGCGGCGGAAGGACCAAGATCGATCGCGGGCGATGCTCTCGGAAATTCGTGTAGTCGAACGGCTTGGTCGTCGCGCAGCCCGACAAGAGCGCGATCAGGCCGCCGAAAGCCAAGGCGAGCGTAGGCCGTCTCATTTCTTCGTGAACTTGGCGAGCAAGCGGTCCATGTAGACCGCCGACTCGGGGAAGTTCGCCTTCTCCGTGTTGAACTCCTGGACCGCCTGGTCCAGTTTTCCCGTCTGATAGTACAGGTAGCCGAGATGGGCGTGCCAACCGGGAGGCGCCGGCTTGTTGGCGGCCCGCGCTTGCTGGTAATCGGCCTCCAGCGTCTCGATCTCTTTTTCAGGAGGCGTGGCGCCGGGCTTCGCGTAGGTCTCGTAGATGACGTCCTCGTAATGACCCCAGGCGTACAAGCTGTGATCCGTGGCGCATCCGGACATCAACGCGACGGCGAACAACGCCAAGAACGGCTTCATCGGGTCAGCGCGCGGCCGACCACTTGCCCTGCTCGAGCCCCTCGACCAGGCGGTCGACGGCCTCGCGGATCGCGAGATCCAAGACTTTCCCGTTGAGCGTCGAGTCGTACCCGGCGGCCCCGCCGAATCCGAGGAACTCGGCGTTGCTCAAAGCGTACTCGCCGCCGCCCTGCGCCGAGAACACGACCTCGGAGGTCAGCACGTTGACCACGTTCAACGTCACCTTGGAGTAGGCGATCTGCTTTCGGCTGGAGCCGAGGATGCCGAAGAGCGCCATGCCGCCGGTCTCTTTTCGCCCGAACTCGGTCACGTCGCCCGTGATCGCGAAGTCCCCGCCCTTGAGAGACTGGGTCTTGCCATTGATCTTCGCCTCTTGCGCGATCTCGTCCAGATTGTCGCGGTCCATCACGTTGAATCGGCCGCTTTCCTGGAGATGTCCGATCAAGATGGTCTTGGCCTGCCCTCCGAGACGGTCGACGCCGTCGGAGAAGAGTCCGCGGAGGTAGTTCGTTCGGTTGTCGAATTTGCCCACGACCAAGGCGCTCTTCGGACCCGAATACGCCGTCTGCGACGACGCGGAATGCGTCGCGCTCACGGCATGGGACGATTCGGTCGCGCAGCCCGACAGAATGAAGCATGCGCTCAGCCCGAACACGACCAAAAACGCGGCTCGATATCGGTTTGTCATTAGATCGTCAGATTCTAGCAAGAAGGCGATTGCGCGGCGGATGGAACTTTTTCGGGGGGTCGATCGTATCCGTTGTATGGGCCCTTGGACTCTTGCGGGGTCCGAAAGGAGCCATTACAATGGATGAGAAGATGGGCCACACTCTCAGCGACGTCATGAAGGGACTCCAGGTGCTTGCTAACACCATGCAGTCCGGCTTCGAACGCCTCGACTCCAAGATCGACGCGGTCCGCTCCGAGCTCAAGGCCGACACCAAGCGAGTCGAGACAGGCCTTCGCAAGTTGACGACCCGCTTCGACGACTTTCTCGCCCAAGATCACGCGACTCGGGTGGAGAGACGTTCCGTGTCCGAGCGCCTCGACAATGTCGAACGCAGGCTTCAGCGGCTCGAAGCCCGACAGTCCTGACGCTCGTCCCTCCTGACCTTAAATCGCAATTCGCGATTTGCAATTTACGATATCCCCTGCTATACTACCGCCATGCGCCCCCCCAAATCCTCCGGCAGCCGCGTCCAACCCGGCCTCAAGCCCCAGGACATCCTGGTGCTGCTCAAGCTCCTGGTCTCCCACCGCGACCTGCGCTTGGTCGACCTCGGGATGGAGCTCGGCCTCTCGCAATCCGAGGTCAGCATGGCCCTGGAGCGCGCGCTGCGCTCCGGCCTCGTCGACGAGTCCAAGCGCAAGCTCAACAAAGCCGCCCTCGAGGAGTTCATCCTGCACGGCCTCAAATACGTCTACCCCGCCGAGCTCGGCGCGCTCTGCCGCGGCATCCCGACGGCCCACTCCGCCCCGCCGCTGGCTAAAAAGATCGTCGCCGACGCCGGCGACCAATACGTCTGGGCGCACCCCGAGGGCAGCGTGCGCGGCCAAGCGCTCTCCCCGTTGTGCGACTGGGCCCCGGACGCCGCGCGCAAGGACCCCAAGCTCCACGAGCTCTTGGCCCTCATCGACGCCCTGCGCGTCGGCCGCGCGCGCGAAAAGGCGCTCGCCGCCCAAGAGCTCCATAATCGCTTCGCCCATGCGCCGTAACTCGCAAAACCTCGCGATGCTCGCCGTCGTCGCCCAGGGCCTCTCCCACCTCAAAGGGAAAGTCGCCTTCGTCGGCGGCGCCACGATCGATCTCTATCTGACGGACCCCGCCGCGCCCCCGTCGCGAGCCACCGACGACGTCGACTGCGTCGTCGAGCTAACCAGCGCCAAGGACTATCACGACCTCGAAAAGCCGCTGCGCGCGCTCGGCTTTACCCACGACCAAAGCGAGGGCGCCCCGCTTTGCCGCTGGCTCTACTGCGGGATCAAGGTCGACGTGATGCCCGACAAAGGCAGCGCGCTCGGCTTCACCAACCGATGGTATCCCGACGGCCTCGCGAACACCGTCGCGATGACGCTGCCCGGGCCGCAGGAGATCCGCGTCTTTTCCCTGCCCTATCTCATCGCGTCGAAGCTCGAGGCCTTCAAGGACCGCGGACGAAACGACTACGCCGGCAGCTCCGACTTGGAGGACGTCGTCGCGCTCCTCGACGGCTGCCCCGACGCGCGCGCCCAGATCGCCCAAGCCCCGCCCGCCGTCAAAACCTACCTCGCCGCCCGCTTCGCCTCTTTTCTAAAGGAAGAGCGCTTCCTCGACAGCGTCCCGGGTCTCATGCCAGGCGGCGCGGGCCGGGCCGCGCGCCTGCTCGAGCTCCTGCGCGAGCTCTCCGCCAAAGGGAACTAAATCGGGGGGTCAGTCGTATCCGTTGCATGGGCCCTTGGACTCTTGCGGCCCAAACGGAGGCGGGGCTACAATGGATGACGAGATGAAGCGCGAACTGCACAAGATCATAAAGGGGTTGGCCGATCTCTCCCAGATCGTTCATGACGGACTGAAGGATGTCCGATCGGAGATTCAGGATCTCAGGACCGAATTCACCGGGGTCAAGGGAGAGGTCCATGGGCTCAAGGCCGACGTCCACGGGCTCAAGGCCGACGTCAAGCAGCTCAAGACAGGCCTCCAAAAACTGACGTCGCGCTTCGACGACTTCCTCGCGCAAGACGAGGTCTCCCGCCTCGAGCGCCGCACCGTGTCCGAGACGCTGCTCGTGCAGCAGCGGCGCCTCGACAATCAAGAACGCCGCCTGCAGCGTCTCGAAGCCCGCCCCGCGTAACGCCAGTGACGCCTCGGGCGAGCTAACCCCGCGCCAGCGCCTCGCGCACGCGCTCGAGCGTCTCCTCCGGCTCCAAAGACGCGTCGAGCGCGAGGATCCGGACGCCGCGCAGCCGCGGCTCGATGCCGAGGACGGTGCGCAGCTCATCGCGATCCTCGCGCGGCAGCCGGCCGTCGAGCAGGACGAGGGCCGCGGGAAAGCCCCGGAGCATCCAATACGCGCCCATCACGTCGCCCACGGCGCGCGCGTCGTACTTTGCGTCGAGGAGAAGCTTCTCGAGATCATCGCGCTCCTGCTGGTCGCGCGCGACGACGAGTATCCGGCCAAGGACCATTTTCTCGCGCCGGTCGCGCGCGTATGGAAGAGGAGTATTCATGGTCCTCTGAGCTTATCCCCGCGCGCCGCGGGCTTCAAGACGCCGCGTGTCAGCCGGCGTCAGCCGTCTTGCGCGCGGATCTTAAGCGAGTTCCAGGAACTCGAGCAGCGCCGGGACCACGACGTCGGGACGCTCTTCCTGCACGGCGTGCCCGCAGTCGGGGACTGAAAGCAGGCGCCCGCGCCGCACTTCCTTCACGAACCGCGCGGCGCTGCGCGCGTCGATGACGGTGTCGTGCTCGCCGCGCATGACGAGGATCGGCAGCGCGAGATCCTTGTAGCGCGCCATCAAGGCGCGGGCGTCCGGAGGGATGGCGTTGCGCATGAACTTCGCGACGGCGCTGCGCCCGGCGGCGGTTTTCAGGCTCAGGCCGTACTCGTCGAGCAGCTCCCGCGTGACGTGCTTGCGGTCGTGAAACGCCGTCGGCGCGACCATCGCGACGGCCCACGGCCCGAGCAGCCATTCGTAGATCGTGCCGATCACCGGCCAGCGCAGCGGCCACGTCAGCCAAGGGTGGTTGTGCAGATAGGTCGGCGTGCCGAGCAGGGCCAGCCGCTCGACGCGGTGCGGGTGCTCGATGGCCAGGCGCGTCGCGATGGCGCCGCCCATCGAGTTGCCGGCGAAAGAGGCTTTCTCGATCCCGTGCTGATCCATGAACGCGAGCACCCAGCGCGTGAAGCCCGCGAACGAGTAATCGAAGTCCTCCGGCTTGTCGGAGCGGCCGAAGCCCGGCAGGTCGAAGGCGTAGACCGTCCTCGCTTGAGAGAGCGGCGCGACCAGATGCCGCCAGGAGTAAGACGAGGCCCCGAACCCGTGGAGGAGGAAGATCACGTCTTTCCCCGCGCCCGCCCGGCGGCAGAAGACGCGGACGCCGGCGGTCTCGACGTAATTCTCGTCCATGGTCCATACATTGTATCATCGATGCCGGTATGCGCGGCTTCTTGATCGGGACGCTCGGCGGCGCGCTGGCCGGGCTCTTGGCCGGCTGCGTGCCGAAGATCGTCGCGAAGGCACAATCGGGCGACGCCGCCGCGATCAAGCAGCTCCTCGCCGCCAAGCCGGTCTCGCAGGACACCAAGAACGAGGCCCTGGTCGAGGCCGTGATGGCCAAGCGCGACGCGGCGATCGGCGCGCTGCTCGACGGCGGCGCCGACCCCGCGGCCAAAGACGAACTCGGCGCCGAGACGCTGACGATCGCTATCCGGAAAGAAGACGCCGTCGCGGTCGCGCTGCTTCTCTCGCACAAGGCCGACGTCGCCTCGGCGGTCGACGTGTACAAGCTCGCCCAGCGCGACGTGGCCGAGGCGCTCATCGCGGGCGGCGCGGACCCGAACGCCAAGGACTCCGAGGGCGCCACGCCGCTCGCCGTGGCCGCCTGCGACGGGAAGACGGACCTGGTCAAGCTCTGGCTTGCCCACGGCGCCGTGCCGGCCAAGGCGGGCAAGGCCTGTCTGCGCTCGCACTTCGACATCGAGTCGATCAAGCCGGCCTGCGACGACTACGCGACGGCGTTCGAGTGCGCGAAGGCGAAGGGCTTCGCCGAGATCCAGAAGCTGCTGGAAGCGGCGGGCAAGCCTTGAATTAGCGGGCTTCCGGGGCTACACTGCGGGCATGGCGACCCCTCTCGCCTTGCTGCTCGCTTTGAGCGCGGCCGCGCAGCCGCTGCCTCAGATCAAGTTCTCGAAGACCGACGACGCGACGGCGAGCGCGCCCGCGCCGTCGCCGGACAGTCCCGAAGACTGCCTGGCCAAGCTCGGCCTCGCGCAACCCCCCGCGATCGACGGCCAGGCTTTGCCCGCGGGCAATTTCGACGGCAAGGTCGCGGGCCGCGCGATGCCCTCCGCCTTCATGGCCTGGGAGCCCGCGGGCGATCCCGGCGGCGACACGACCTCCGCGGCGAGGACCGCGCGCAAGGCGGCGAGCCTGCCTGACCACGACCTCATCTGGATGGGAGCGGGAAGCTGGGGGCTTTCGTGGGGCAAGGGGCCGCAAGGCCTGGCGACGTCGTTCACGGGAACGCCGCTTCCCGCCGGAGCGGACACGCTGCGGCTGGCCGAGATCCGCTGGTTCGACGGGATGTACGTCGACGGCGACGCGACCAAGCAGTTCTTGCCCAAGGACCACCCGTTCTGGCAGCTGCCGATGACGCGCGCCGACTCGACGCTGACCTCGCCGATGTTCATGCTGAACTATCACGACGCCTGCGTCCAAGAGCAGGTCGCGCGGCAGTGCAAGGCCGCGATCGCCGCCGGCCTCGACGGCTGCATGCTCGACCGCTGGTCCGACATCGACCAGGACGCGGCCGTCGGCATCCTTTCCAAGATCCGCGGCGCGATCGGCTCGAGCGGCGTCGTGATCGTCAACTCGAACGGCCACAATCCGCAGAGCCCCAATCGCGGCGGCCAAGTTCTCGCGGCCTCGGCGCCCTATATCAACGGCGTCTTCGCCGAGGGCTTCGGCGAGCCGTGGTTCTTCTCGCGCAAGGGCGCGACGGCCATGCAGGTCCCGCTCCCGCCGGCCGACGACTGGCGGTACCTCGTCGACGATCTCAAGGCGCTCGAGGCCGCTCCGTTCCAAAGCCCGCGCGTCGACGCGATGGAGGGCTGGGGCGACGCCGGCAACGAGCAGTACGTCCGCGCGCTGACCGCGGCCGTGATGACGTACTCGAGCGCGTACGTGCTCTACTCGAGGCCGAACCAGTTCATCCCGAACCACGACCACGCGCACGACTTCGACGCGCTCTGGCAGCGCAAGCTCGGGACGGCGTCAGCCGCCGCGCGAGAGCTGGGCGGCGGCGCGGCTCAGCGCGAGTATTCGGGCGGGACCGTCGTCTTCAACGGCTCCGGCGCGTCGATTCAAGTCTCGTTCCCCGAGACGCGCACGAGCCGGGCGACGGGCCAGTCGGGAACTCTTTTCTCGGTTCCCGCGCTCGACGGCGACCTGTTCTTCAAGTAGGCGCTAGAGCGCCTTCGTGCCGGCGTCGGCGAAGGCGAACCGCGGCGCCGGCGCCTCGAGCGAGGCGATCACGCCCTTGGGCGGCTTCGGGAAATCGCCCGCCTTGACGTCGAGCTCGATCTGCACGTGATTGCGCTCGATGAAGAAAGGGATCGTCTCGCCGGGGGAGCGAAACGCCAGCGCGCGCAGCGCCGCGCGCAACGCGGCCTTGCCGTCCTCGCCCTTCACGTCCTGGCCGTCGATCGAGAGAATCTTGTCGCCGACCTTGAGGCCGGCCGTCTTCGCGGGCCCCGCCATGACGGCGGTGATCGTGACGTCGGCGTTCTTCTCGCCGGGGAAGAGCGCGGCGCCGATGTAGGCGATCTTGAGGTTGCCCGTGCGGTTGTATTGCTCGATGCCGCGCACGCAGTCCTGCGCCGTGATCGCGAAGCCCAGGCCCTCCGAGCCGCCGCCCTCCGTCACGATCTGGGTGTTCATGCCGAGGACCTGTCCCTGCATGTTGATCAGCGGCCCCCCCGAGTTGCCGGGGTTGATGGCCGCGTTGGTCTGGACGAAGCGAAGAACGGAGTCGTCGAACCAGCGGTCGACGGCGCTGACGATGCCGGTCGTCGGCGTGAACTCGAGGTCCTTCGGGTGGCCGAGCGCGACGACGTAGCGTCCCGGGACGGCCGATTTTTCGTCGGCGAACGACAGGGCGTTCCACTTCCAGCCCTTCTCGCCCTCGAGCTGGACCAAGGCCATGTCCTTGTCGCGGCGCGCCTTGTCGCCGACGGCCACGACCTTGCCCTTGATCTTTCTCTTGTCGTTCAAGGTGATGTCGACTTCCCCGCCGAGGTCGACGCCCTCGATGACGTGCTCGTTGGTCAAGACGAGCCCGGAGGGATCGACGATGAAGCCGGTGCCGGTGCTGTCGTTGGTCTTGATCACGACGACCGAGGGCATCGATTGGGCGATCAGATCGATGAGCTCCTGCTCGCCGGCGGGCGACGGGAGCGCGCGTATTTGACCCGCCTTGCCCGGCGCGACTGCGTTCGGATGGAGCTCGCGCCCGCCGACTTTATTGAACTTGGCGACGCCGTCCTCGACTTGCCGTTGGAAATCCACTTGAGCGAACGCGGGGCGGCACAAAGCCAGGGTCAAGGCGGCGAGCAGAGTCTTCTTCATGCCCCAAAGATAGCAGGCGGGGCGGGTGGGCGCCTGGGCCTTTACGCCCAGGGACGGCTTGGGCCTAATCGACCACCACCCACTTCACGCCGCGGCAGCGGCTGCAGGGGATGTCGACGATGAGGGAGTTGGTGACGAAGCGGTTGCCGCAACCCGCGCACTTCCACGCGCGGTCGGGAAGCGCCCTGTCGGCGACGACGACGGCCCTCGACGCCGGCGTGGCGCGGGTCTGCGCCCAGTCGCGGATCGCCTTGACCTGGCCCGCCATCGTCTTCGACAACGGGATCATGGTCTCGGTCTGGCGGCGCACGTCCTCGACGGTGAGCGGGCGGCCGGTCTGGATCGACTCGATGCGCGCGGAGAGGACGGCTTGCTCGATCTCGGCGCCGCTCCAGCCGTCCATGCGATAGAGCATGCGGTCCATGTCGAAATCCGTGAAGTGCAGCTTGTTGAGCTCCAGGTGGATCTTGATGATCTGCCGCCGCTCCGCTTCGTTGGGCAGGTCGACGAAGAAGACTTGGTCGAAACGGCCCTTGCGGATGATCTCGGCGGGCAGGTTCTCGATCTTGTTGGCCGTCGCGGCGACGAAGACGAGCGGCGGTTTCTCCTGCATCCAGGTCAAAAAAGTCGAGAAGGTCAGCGCCTGGTGCGAGGCGACGTCCTTGGGCGCGGAAAGAGCCGCCTCCATCTCGTCGATCCACAAGACGACGGGGGCGACGGCCTCGATCGTGCGCAGCGCGCGGTTGAACGCGGCCTCGGGGCTGCCGTAGGTGCCCGAGAAGATCAGCGACATGTCGAGCCGGAAAAGCGGCACCTGCCAGAGGCCGGCGATGGCCTTGGCGAGCAGGCTCTTGCCGCAGCCCGCCACGCCCATGATCAAGAGGCCCTTGGGGATCGGCAACCCCTGGTCGACGGCGTCCTGCGTGAAGAGGTGCTTGCGGCTCATCGCCCACGACTTCACGTTCTCGAGCCCGCCGACGCGCGCGATGTCGAACTTGAGCGGCACGAACTCGAGGTAGCCCGCTTTCTTGGCGAGCGTCGCTTTCTCGGCGAACACCTCCTCGAGGATCTGAGCGCCGCTCGCGTTGCCGGACAGCGCGCGGTGCAGCACGTGCTGGACCTCTTTGAGCGTCAGGCCGCGCAGCGCGAGCACGATCTGCGAGTTCAAATGCGGCTCGAGGCGCGCCTTCGGGTATTGGGCCGCGACGGCCTGCAGCTCGGCGAGGAGATCCTCGGGGCCCGGAACGTCCATCTCGACGTAGCAGAGCTCCTTTTCCAGCGCCTCGGGCAGGATCATCTGCGGAGAGACCAGCACGACGCAGGTCTCGTAATCCTGCGAGAACTTGAAGTACGCCTCGCGCAGCGCGCGCACGACGCGCGGATCGTCCATGAACGGCGCGATGTCGTTCATGATCACGAAGCCTTTCGGGGGATGGGCGGCGAGCTGCTCGAGCGCGGCCACGGGCTCGCGCGAGTCGCCGCCGCCGTTCATCGAGGGCTCGAAGCCGCGCACGCAGCTCCAGCTCGTGACCGTGCCGCCCGGGAAGCACTTGGCGACCAGGGGCTTGAGGCTTTCCGCGACGCGGTCCTCCTCGGCCGTCCGCAGATAGATGAGCGGGTGGCGGCCGCGGATCGCGTGCAGGATCTGCTCCTCGAAGCGCGACATGTCGAGCGCAGTATACCCCGCTTCCTCATATATGTCCAGGCCGGGGCGGCGGCGGGCGGCACGGAACCGTCCCCGGGGACAGGATGCTTAGGTCCAACGCCCAAGAAGAGTTAGGTCTATCGCCTCATTCGTCGAGAGCCCGTCCTGTTCTAGAATCGCAGCATGTTCCGCGCTCTCGTCCTCGTCGCGCTCGCAGCCCCCTCTTTCGCCGCCGAGATCCAATCGTTCCCCGCGTTCCGCGACTCCTTCGTCTCGAGCCTCGTCGCGTTCCGCCCCGAGGCGGCGACCGGCCTGGGGCTTCCCGCGGGCAACGGCGCGCTGACGATGCCGACGCCCGAGGGCATCCAGAGCCAGATTCAGTTCTTCGAGGGCGTGGAAACCTCGCTCGCGGCCGTCAAGCCCGCCGACGCGGCCGAGCGCGTCGACGCGCGGGTGATGGCGACGATCGCGCGCTCCGCGCTGCACGACCTGCGCGACCGCCGCGGCTACCTGACCGACGTCGGCGCCGCGCAGGGGCCCTACGACATCATCCAGGTGCAGGTCTCACAGATGAGCGAGGCGAAGGCCGGGCGCGAGTGGGCGGACATCGCCTCGCGCGCGGAGAAGACGCCCGAGTACCTCGCCGCCGTGCGCGCGAACCTCGCGGAGGGCGCGCGCCAAGGCAAGCAGGTCTACAAGGGCTTCGTCGAAAAAGACGGCGTCGAGGCCGCGGGCGACGCGGCCGCGTTCTTCTCGGGCGAGCTGCTCGAAAAAGCGCGCGCGCAGCTTTCTCCCGCCGATTTCACTGCGCTCGAGCCCCGTCTTTCAGCCGCCGCGGCCAAGGCCGCCGACGCGTACCGCGCCCACGCCGATTTCCTCAAGGCGACCATCCTGCCCGCCGCGACCGAGAAATACGGCCTCGGCGAGGAAGAGTACGCGTGGAAGCTCAAGAACGAGCTCGGCATCGGAAGCTCTCCGTCCGAGCTCGCCGCGAAGGGCCGTCAGATCGCCGACAAGATCACCGCGCGCATGGCTGAGCTCGCGAAGACGATCGACGCGTCGAAGACCCTGCCCGAGCTCATGGCCGAGCTGCGCGCCGATCACCCCAAGAACGACGAGGAGCTGCTGAAGACCTATCGCGACGTCTCGGAGCGCGCGCGAGACTTCGTCGTCGCCCAAAAGCTCTTCGACATCCCGGCCGACTATCGCATCAACGTGATCGAGACTCCGCCCGGCATGCGCTCGCACATCGGCTCGGCCGCGTATTTCCCGGCGCCGCCGCTCGATCCCTCGAAAAAGGGCGTGTTTCTCGTCACGCCCTCGGCGGGCGACGACAAGCGCCTGGCGATCCACAATTTCTCGAAGATCCCGACGACCGTCGTGCACGAGGCGTTCCCGGGCCACGACATGCAGTTCTGGAGCTTCCAGCGCTCGCAAGGCGTCTCGACCGCGCGCTACCTGCTCGACCAGGCCGGCTTCGCTTACTCGCTCAACGTCGAGGGCTACGCGCACTACGCCGAGGAGCTGATGCGCGCGAAGGGCTTCTTCACCCCGAAAGAGGAGCTGACGCAGCTCGGCGCGCAGCTCTGGCGCGCCTGGCGCATCGTCTTGGACGTCGGCCTGCACCTCGGCACGGCGGACATGGCGGCCGTTTCCAAGACCCTCGCCGAAAAAGCGTTCCTGCCCCAGCCCATCGCCGACGTCGAGGCCTACCGCTACGCGAAGATGCCGACGCAGGCGCTCACGTATCTGCTCGGCCGCCTTCAGATCGAGGAATTGAAGGCGGATTACAAAAAGCTGAAAGGCGGCGCGTACTCCGAAGCCGAGTTCCACCGCGAGTTCCTGTCTTACGGCCCCGTGCTTCCCTTCGACATCCGCCGCGAGATGCTCGGCGAGGAGCTCAACGCGGCGATGCCGTCGCTGCCGGAAGGCTTTGAGGCGCGCATCGAGCCCCACTTCAACCCGCGCAACCCCGTCGTGCTCATGCGCGGCCCGAAGGGCTTTCGCACGATGTTCTACCTGCACGAAGCTCGGGAGATGGTCCGCGAGATCGGCTTTCGCTGGTGGAAGCCGTCGACGTGGCTTTCCCGCGACGCCGACCCGTCGAAAATGGACTACCGCGCGCAGCTCGACGCGATCGCCGAGTACGCCCGCCTCGTCGCCTCCCGTGGTCCGGGGCTTTAAAGCCCCGGACTAACGAAGCGTCCGCCGACAACCGCGTCATCGATTAGCTAGACTCTCGCCGTGGCGCGGATCGCGGCGATCGTCTCGGCGTTCGTCAAGGACGGCGAAGGCGGCAACCGCGCCGGCGTCGTCTTGGACGCGGACGGCATTCCCGACGCGGAAAGGCAACGCGTCGCGGCCGAGCTCGGGCTCTCCGAGACCGTGTTCGTCGAGCCCGTCGGCGCCGGCTTCAAGCTGCGCTATTTCACGCCGACCACCGAGCTCGACTTGTGCGGGCACGCGACGATCGCGGCCTTCGGGCTCCTGCGCGAGCGCGCGCTGATCGGCCCCGGCGCGCACCGCTTCGACACCAAGGCCGGCGCCTTGAGCGCGGACGTGGGCGAGGACGGGCTCGTGATGATGACCCAGAACCTTCCCTTTTTCGGCGCGCCCGCCGAGCTCGAGGAGGTCTCGCGCGCGCTCGGCGGCATCCGCGTGCGGCACGCGCGGCTCGTCTCGACCGGCCTGCCGGACCTGCTCGCCAAGGTCGACAGCCGCGACGCGCTCGAGACGCTCGCGCCGGACTTCGACGCGATCAGGCTCCTGACGACGCGTGCGGGCGCCATGAGCATCCACGTGTTCGCGCCCGGCGAGGGCGCGGTCTCCGCGTACTGCCGCGATTTCGCGCCGGCCGTGGGCATCGACGAGGACCCGGCGACCGGGACCGCCAGCGGCGCGCTCGCCTGCCATCTCATCGAGCTGGGAGACCCGGCGCGCGAGTTCGCCTTCGTCCAAGGCCCCGCCTTCGAGTCGCTGATCCGGGCGCGCGTCGAGACGCGCGACGGGAAGATCGAGCGCGTCCAGGTCGGCGGCCGCGCGCGCTTCGAGCGCGACCGGGCTATTTCTTAGCCGCCGGTCGGCGCTTCTTCGGCGCCCGTTCTTCGGTCCAGCGATACGCCTGATCGAGCATCGCGGACGCCCGCTTCCAAGAGATGCCGAGATCCAGGCGCATGCCGACCCAGCCGCTTTTCCCGACGTAAGGAGGCACGAAAAAATTCTTCGGATCGTCTTGCACGGCCATTTCTTGGACGTGAAGCGGGGCGTTGCACCAGACGGCGACGCGGCCGTCCTGATGATGATTGTTCAAATACATCGCGAACATGCGGTCGCGCACGCGAAAGGTAGGCGCGCCCCAGGAGAGCTTCTCGGCGGTCTCGGGAAAGCTCAAGCAGACCTTTCGGATCTTTTTTATGACTTCGTCGCCCATAGCGGCTCGTATGACAGCAGATAAGAACGGCCCACTTCAATAGCGGGTCGTTGGACCCAAAAGCTGAAGGGCCAACAGAATCGGGTTTCTTGGGCCCATCGCCCCTCGAGACTTTCGCCTGGCCATGCAACAATCCCGGTATGGCAAACCTCGCTCTCGCACGAAAAGTCCTCGCGCTGGCCGTGTGCCTGGCGCTTCCGACGTCCGGCTTCTCCGCCGAGCTCGCCCGCTCCGGCGCGGCCGTCGAGGTCCTCGCGCCGGCGGCGCCCCAATTTCATCAAGAACTCAACCTTCGCTTGAGCGCGCTGATGCCCGTCGGCATGCCGCTCGACGCGGCGATCACGCCCGCGTCGCTGCGCGGGCTGGCGAGCCAGATCGCGCCGAGCGCCGCCCAGGCGCAGAGCCCCGCGCTCGCGCAGGCCAACGCCTTCGTCGCGCGCATCCTGCTCATGTCGCCCGAGGCCGCGCAGGCCGAGCTCGCGCGCGCCCACGTCCCGGCCGACCAGGCCGCGCGCCTCATCGAGGCCTCGCGCGCGATGCAGGTGCGCGTGCTGACGGACCCCGAGGTGCGCGCCGCCTATCTCAAGCTCGCCAATCCGCAGAAGGCCGCGGAGCCGGGCGTGATGGCCAAGGCCCGCGCGCTCGCGGCCAAGCTCGAGTCGTCGTTCAAGCCCGAGACCGTCCCGGCGCTCGCCGGCGGCCCCGCCGACGGCGGCCCGCTCAACTTCATTGAGGGATCCCTCGGCGAGCGCACCGCCATGGCCGCCTCCGCGCCGGGGCTCAAGGCGTTCGTCCCCGTCGCCAAGAAAGTCAGCGAGCTTCTCAGGCTCGCCAAGTCCGATCGCGAGGCCGCGTTCGCGCTCGCCTCGGCGCTTGTGAACGATCCCGCCGAGACCCGCGTCGAGGTCCGCGCGAGCGCGCTGCGCGTGCTCGCCACGTACCCGGCCGCGCGCTCCGCCCCCGTTTTCGTGAAGGCCGCCGCCGATCCGTCGAATTGGTACATCCAGCGCCTGGCCGTCCAGCTCCTCGGCAAGAACGCCGCCGAGCTCGGAGAGAACAAGAACGCCGCCGTCGCCGCTTTAAAGGAAGCGTTCAAGAGCAGCAACCCGTCCGTGCGGTTGATGGCCCAGTGGTCGCTCGCCCAGCTCGGCGTCGACGCCGGGCCGGAAACCGCGCCCAGGATCGTCAAGATCATCATGATGCCCGCGCGCGGGCAGCGGATCCAGCCGAGAGCGCCGCGCGGCGACGACGCGCCCAGGCCCCAGCAGGTCAAGAGCGGGCCGAGCTTCTTTAGGATCATGATGATCGGCCTCGCCTTCTTCCTCATGTTCCGCATGTTCACCGCGACGCCGCAGCAGACCAAACCGGACGCGGCTCCGACGCAGATCGAGCAGACCGTCGCCGCGCCCAAGCTCCCCGAGGCGACGACGCCCGAGCAGAAGGTCATGAACCAGATGGCGACGGACATGCATCAGATGGCGGAGACGGCCAAGCGCGCGCAGGCCCACGCCGAGAAAGTCGAGGCCGAGCGCGCGGCCAAAGAGGAAGCCGAGAAGGGCAGCGCCTGGATGGGCACCCTCTTTACGATCGCCCTCGCGATCCTGCCGATCTTCTTGATGGTCTGGCTCTTCAAGCGCATGCAGGGCGGCGCGGCCGGCCAGATCGCGAAGAACATGTCCGGCGGCAAGATGAACATAGAGAAGCCGACGACGCGCTTCTCGGACGTCGCCGGCGTCGACGACGCGAAGATGCAGATCCAGCAAGTCGCCGACTACATCCGCAATCCTCTGCGCTACATGCGCCTGGGCGCCAAGCCGCCGAAGGGCATCCTGCTCGAGGGCCCTCCCGGAACCGGAAAGACGCTGCTCGCCCGCGCGCTCGCCGGTGAGTCCGAGGCCAACTTCATCTCGATGAAGGGCTCGGACTTCATCGAAATGTTCGTCGGCGTCGGCGCCGGCCGCGTGCGCGAGCTCTTCGAGACCGCGCGCCGCGCCGCGCCGACCATCGTCTTCATCGACGAGATCGACGCCATCGGCAAGGCGCGAGGAGCGGCCAACGTGGGCAGCGGCGGCTCGAGCGAGCACGAGCAGACTCTGATCTCGTTGATCGCCGAGCTCGACGGCTTCATAGGCATGGAAAACGTCATCGTCGTCGCGGCCACCAACCGCGCCGACGTGCTCGATCCGGCGCTCTTGCGCCCCGGCCGCTTCGACCGCAAGATCTACGTCGGCAACCCGGACGTCCTCGGCCGCGAGGCGATCCTCGCCGTGCACGGAGCGCAGTATCGTCTGGGCCCGGACGTCGACCTCGAGTTCACCGCCCGCCGGACGGCGGGCTTGGCCGGCGCCGGCATGGCCAACATCCTCAACGAGGGCGCCACGCAGGGTGCCGTCGAGGACCACGACGCCGTCACGATGGACGACGTGCAGCGCGGCGTCGACAAGGAGACCTTCGGCGAGCGCCGCAACCTCTTCATCGACGACGCCACCAAGGAGCGCGTGGCCTACCACGAGGCGGGACACGCCCTGGCCGGCATGCTCGCCAACGAGGCCGGCGGCAAGGCGCCGAACAAGATCACGATCATCCCGCACGGCAGCGCCGCGCTCGGCTACGCCGAGCCCGCCGCCGAAGGCGAGGCCGATACCTACCTGCTCACGAAAGATCAGCTCTTCGCGCGCATCGTCGGCGCGATGGGCGGCCGCGCGGCCGAGGAAGTCATCTACGGCAAGGATAATCCCGACAAGGGCATCTCCACCGGCCCCGGCAGCGACATCGAGGACCACGCCGACCGCGTCGCGCGCATGATGGTCGAAAAGCTCGGCATGAGCGATAAGGTCGGCATCATCGACGCCGGCCGCGACAAGAACAGCCCTCTCGGCGGCTACAAGGTCGGCGAGAAGACCCGCGAGATGGTCGACGACGAAGTGCGCAAGATCACGGCCGCGGCGCTGCAGAAGGCCAAGGACCTGCTGCTCGCCAACGTCGACAAGCTCGAGGCGGTCGTCAAGGTCCTCAAGGAGCGCGAGACGATCTTCCAGCAGGAGATCGAGGACATCGTGCGCCCGAGCGCTAGGACGAAGGGCCCAAGCTGACCTGGGCCATCTTCCGTCGAGAAATGTCTTACCGCTGTCACGCGCCGCGCGGGGCGGCTGATAGAATCTACTCATGAACCGATCTCTGGCCGCCCTCGCCGTTCTCGTCGCCGTCGCTCCTCTGGCCGCGCAAGACGCGCCGCAGGGGAAGGCCGTCGGGACCTTCACGCCGAAGTCCTGCGGAGAACCCGGACAACAGCTCGAGCGCAATTTCGACGTCACGATCCCGGGCCGCAAGGACCCGATCTCGTTCGTCTACGCGAGCTGCGACCAGGCGGGCCGCAACGATTATCTCTCCGGCTACACCGAGCGCCATTATAAGGGCAGCGACGACTACGGCCTGACCATCATCACCGAGCACGGTGACGGCGCCGTGCCGAGCGACCCGACGGCCTCGGAGATCCTGGTCTCCAAAGGCAAGGACTGGATCGCCAAGTCCGGCGGGCTGGTCTCCAACGACTTGATCGCCATATCGTTTCGGATCGAGATGGGCCCGACCACGGCCGTGATCCGCACCCCGGCCCCGGCCACTAAAGTTCCGCCGCCTCTGCCGCGATGCGAGGCCAACCTGCCGAAGCCGGTTTACGGCCCCAACACGCTGTGGCTCGTCACCAAGACCAAGGCTTACTACTACCGCGAGGACTGCGACATCTGCGCCGAACTCGACTCCTGCGATCTCAAGACGGGCCGGATCAAAGAGGAGATCGTCGCCCACTCAGTCAGCTGCTCCGAGCTCGACCGGTTCAAGGTCGGCGAGGAAACCGTCTATCAGAATTGCCCGAGGTAACCGCTCTATGAAAATCACGCTCGCCGCCCTCGTCGCCGCGCTCGCCGCAGCCCCCGCCGCCGCCGCTACCGCGCAGGACGCGCCGCAGGCGAAGGCCGTCGGGACCTACACGCCGAAGAAGTGCGAAGGCCCGGGCTGGGAGCTGGAGACCGTCTATCAGCTCACGCTCAAGAAGGGCGCGCAGCCGGTCATCCTCGTCTATTCGGGCTGCCGCGACGAGGATCGCGACGACCTAGTCGCCGGCTACACCGAGCGCGATTTCCAAGGAGACGACGGGTACGGCATGGCGCTCATCACCGGGCACGGCGACGGCGCCTACAACAACCCCTCCGAATCGCCGAAGGTCTCGCACGTGCTGATCGCGAAGGGCAAGACCTGGATCGCCGACTTCGGAGACATCGAGAACGCGAAAATCACGTCGCAAGGCGAGATCGCGAAGGGCGAGATGACGCTCCAGGCGGTCAACCACGCGATCCCTTCCGTGCCCAAGTGCGACGCCGACGTCCAGTCGCCCTACGGCCGCACCGACCTCTGGCTGCTGACGAAGAAGAAGGCCTATTACTACGTCGAGAGCTGCGACATCTGCGAGGAGATCGACTCCTGCGACCTGCAGACCGGCAAGATCAAGGTCGAGGTCGCCGCGCATCAGGTCAGCTGCGGCGAGATCAGCCGGTTCACGGCCGGCGAAGAGATCGTCTACCAGTCCTGCGACCGCTAGGCGCAGGGGACCAGATCAGGCGAGGGTCAAGAACACCCTCCGAAAACCGTGATGAAGTTAGTGACTCTCCTTTAAAGCTACGGTTTTCGGAGGGTGTTCTTGACCCTCGCCTTTATCTGTAGCCCTGCGCCTGCAGCTCGAAGAGGCGGGCGTAGGTCCCGCCGAGCTTGAGGAGTTCGGCGTGGGAGCCGAGCTCGCTGATCTTGCCGTCCTTGATGACGGCGATGCGGTCGGCTTGCCGTACCGTCGAAAAGCGGTGCGACACGAGCAGCACGATCTTGCCGACCGCCACCTTCTGAAAGCGCTCGAAGATCTCGAACTCCGCCTCGGCGTCGAGGGACGCGGTCGGCTCGTCCAAGATCAGGACGTCGGCGTCGCGCATGAACGCGCGGCCGAGCGCGATCTTCTGCCACTGCCCGCCCGAGAGCTCGTGGCCGCTGTCGAACCAGCGGCCGAGCATCGTGTCGTATTGCTTCGGCAGCGCCCGCGCGATGACGTCGGCCCCGGATTTCGCGGCCGAAGACGCGATGCGCTCCTTATCCTCGAGATGCTTCACGGAGCCCAAGCCGATGTTCTCGCCGAAGGCCAAGTGATAACGCACGAAGTCCTGGAAGATCGCGCCGATCTTGTCGCGCAGCTCTTCTAGGTCCCAGTCGTTGAGGTCGACGCCGCGAAAGAGGATGCGGCCTTTCGTGGGCGCGTAGAGCCGCGACAGCAGCTTGATCATGGTCGTCTTGCCGGCGCCGTTCTCGCCGACGAGCGCCACTTTTTCCCGCGCGCCGATCGAGAGGGTGATGCCCTTCAAAGCCCAGTCCTCGCGCCCGGGATACTGGAACCAGACGTCCTCGAACTCGATGCCGCGCGCGGGATCCGGAGTCTTGCGCGCCGCGCCGTTCAAGTGCATCTTCTCCCCGCCGTCGAGGCCGAGGAACTGGAACAAGTTCGTCAGGAACAAGCCGTCCTCGTAGAGCCGGTTGAGGTTGTCGAGCAAGCCGGTGAACGTGCCCTGGCTCTGCGAGAAGACCGTGATATACATCGACATCTGGCCGAGCGTGATCTTGCTGTCGAGCGTCAGCTTGACGATCCAGAGGTACGCTCCGTAATAGGAGAGCGTCGCGAGCAAGCCCCACAGCAGGGCCTTCAACGACGACTCGCGCGCGATGCGGGCGTCCTCGTCGAAGATGCCGTGGAAGATCTTCGCGTAGCGCGCCAACAGCGGCTCGCCCAGTTGGAAGAGCTTGACCTCCTTGACGTTGGTGTCGAGGGTCAGCAGCTGCTCGAGGTACGCCATCGTGCGCGTCTCGGGCGTGCGCCAGGTCTCCAGGCGGAACTTGAGGTCGCTGTATTTGCACTGGACGACGAAGGCCGGGATCGTCGCTCCGAAGAGCACGGCGGCGATCCACGGCGAGAACGCGAACAAGACGGCGGCGAACGACAATAGGGTCAGCAGGTTTTGCGCGACGAGAAACGCCCCGCGCACGACGCCCATCGTCCGGTACTCGGACTGGCGGCGCGCGTTCTGCATCTTATCGTAGAAATCGGGGTCCTCGAAGAAGCGCGCCTCGAGGGAGAGCGCCTTGCGGATGATCCGCGTGTTGATCAGGTGGCCGAGGCGATGGTCGATGAGCTTGTCGGTCAGCTGGCGCAGCTGGCCGTTGATCGAGCCGAGCAGGATCAGCACGAACTCGAAGATGACGTAGGGCAGCACGACCCTCAAGCCCTCTCGTACCGGCAGCCCCTGATGAACGGAGCGCAGCACGCCGTCGATGATGAGCTTGGTGACCCAGGCGTGGCCGACGGGCATGATGCCGCCGAGGAAGGTCACCGCCGTCATCACGAACGCGCTCGAGCGATCGGCCTCCCAGAGCATGGCGAAGGCCGGCGGCGCGTTCTTGAGCGCCGCCATGAACTCCTGGTACTGGCCCCGCCAGGTGTCGGGCTTCTTCGGGGACTCGAAGGGAAGCATCGAGTAAGTATACCGAAGTTGATAGAATGGGCGGGTGAACCCTTTCGCCGCGAAGGCGCTGTTCTTGGCCGGCTTCGTCGGGATCGGCGTCATCCGCGGACCGCACGGAAGCCGCAGCGGCAAGGTCAAGGTCGTCGAAAGCCGCCAGGGAGCCGCGGAGAAGATCCTCCTCGGGCTCATGTGGTGCGCCTCGCTGATCTTCCCGGCGCTTTGGCTGTTCACCCGCGCGTTTTCTTTCGCGGACTATCCGCTGCGTCCGGCGTGCTTCGCCGCGGGCGCGGCGCTGGAGGCCGCCGGCCTCTGGCTTCTTTACCTCTCGCACGCCGACCTCGGCACGAACTGGTCGATCACGCTCGAGGTCCGGGAAAACCACGCCCTCGTCACCAAGGGTATCTACCGTCTGGTGCGCCATCCGATGTACGCGTCGATCTTCCTGCTCGCCTTCGCGCAGGCGCTCTTTCTGCCGAACTGGCTCGTCGGCTGGTTTTATCCGCTCGCCTTCGCGCTGATGTTCGCCTATCGCCTCGGCGCGGAGGAGCGCCTGATGCTCGACCGCTTCGGCGCCGCCTACGAGGACTACCGCGCCAAGACGGCGCGGCTGATCCCGGGCGTCTGGTGAGCCTGGAAGCTCCCCCCTCCGATTTGATTGAATCGTCGTCGGCCCGCCCAGTGATGCAGAAACTTTTGACCTCGGTCAGCGTAGTGAGCCTCTCGTGCCCCGGACAGACTTGTTCCGCGCGTTCCGTCGCGCCGTCGCCCTCTCCCGCAGTCCCCAGCAAGGCGTAACCAGAAAGGACTTTCTCAAGCACTCGGGCGCCGCCCTCGGCGCCGCCGCCTTCGGCCTCCCGAAGCTCCTCGCCGCCGCCGCGCTTTCGTCCGAGGAGCCCGTCGCCATCTTGGGCGCCGGCGTCTCCGGCTTGACCGCGGCTTATCGCTTGCAGCAGGCGGGCGTGCCGTGGGTCCTATACGAGGCGAGCGAGCGCTTCGGCGGGCGCATGTTCACGAAGCGGGCTTTCAACGCCGACGGCATGTTCTGCGAGCTCGGCGGCGAGCTCGTCGACACGCAGCACCGCTCGATCCGCCGGCTCATCCGCGAGCTCGGCCTCGAGACGCAAACCCTCGCGCAAACGAAGACGGGCGTCTCGCGCAACCTTTATTGGTTCGGCGGACGCGTCTACACCGACGACGACCTGCGCGAGCACGTCGGCCCGCTCGTCGACGCCGTGGTCCGGGACCTCGCAGCGCTGTTCGGGTCCGCGCCGCGCAGGATGATCACCTATAAAGACGCGCCGCCCGGGGCCGAGCGCCTCGACCGCATGACGCTGCGCGCGTATCTGGACTCGCTTTCCGGCGTCGAGAAATGGGTGCGCGGCGCCATCGAAAGCGCCTACTTGACGGAGTACGGCCTCGACGTCGAGCGCCAGTCCGCGCTCAACCTTCATATGCTCGTGAGCACGGCCGTCGGCGCCGGCGACTTCGAGCTTTTCGGCGACTCCGACGAGGCCTTGCGCGTCGTCGGCGGCAGCCAGCGCGTGACCGACGCCTTGGCCAAGCGGCTTTCGCTCGAGTCCTCCGGGACCCACCGCTACAAGCCCTCGCACGAGCTCGTCTCGATCTCCGACGCGGGCGCCAAGCTCAAGCTGGCGTTCAAGACGCCGGGCGGCACGGTCGAGAAGTCCTACGGCCGCGCGCTCTGCGCGATCCCGTTCTCCGTGCTGCGCGGCGTCGACGGGGTGTTCGCGCTCGACATGAGCGCGCGCAAGAAAGAGGCGATCCGGAAGATGTCGTACGGCACCAACAGCAAGCTCATGCTGGGCTTTTCCGACCGCTATTGGCGCACCGGCGAGAGCGGCGCGCCGAAGTCCAACGGCGGCCTGTTCTCCGACCTGCCCGGCCAGTCCTACTGGGAGACGAGCCGCGCGCAAAAAGGCCGGCGCGGAATCATCACGAACTACACGGGCGGCGCCGCCGGCCTCGCGCGGGAGATCAAGCACGTCGACGAGTGCCTCGCCGACATGGAGACCGTATTCCCGAGCGTCAAGAAGCGCTTCGACGGCTCGACGGCGCTCTTCAATTGGGGCCGCTACCGCCACAACCTCGGCTCCTACATCTGCCCCGCGCCGGGCGACTACACGAGCTGGTACGGCGCCGCCGGCGACCCCGAGTGCGGCGGCAGGCTTTTTTTCGCGGGCGAGCACGCCACCGTGGACAACTGCGGCTACATGAACGGCGGGGTCGCGGCCGCGGAGGCGGCGGTCAAGTCCCTGCTCGCGGGGTCGCGGCTAGGACAGGCGCGCGCCGCCCACGGCGGCGTCGATCGCCCGCAGCGCATCCTGCGTTAGCGTCTTGCCCGAGGCGGCGCAGTTCTCGGCGACCTGCTCGGGCCGCGAAGCCCCGATGATCGCGCAGGAGACCTCCGGGCGGCGCAGCACCCAGGCCAGCGCCAGCTGAGGCAGCGTCATCCCCGCGTCGGCCGCGACGGGCTTGAGCTTGTCGACGGCGGCCAGCACCCTCGGCGTCAGCCAGCGGCCGATGAAGCCGCCCATCTCCGGGCTCGCCGCGCGGGAATCGGCCGGAGGAGCGGAGCCGGCGTGATACTTCCCCGTCAGGATGCCCTGCGCGAGCGGCGACCAGACGATCTGCCCGATGCCGTTGTCCGCGCAGACCTTGAAGACGTCCGCCTCCGGTTTGCGCCAAAGAAGCGAGTACTGCGGCTGGCTCGACGTGAAGCGCGCCGCGCCCGAGACTTTCAGCGAGGCCGCGACCTGCTCCGCGGTCCACTCCGAGAAGCCGATCGCGCGCGCCTTGCCCGCTTTGACGGCGTCGGTCAACGCGAGCATCGTCTCCTCGAGCGGCGTCTCGTCGTCGTAGCGGTGGCATTGGTAGAGATCGACGTAGTCGGTCCGAAGCCGCTTGAGCGAGAGCTCGAGCTGCTTGACCACCTGCGCGCGCGAAAGCCCGCGGTCGGCGTCGGTCATCGGGAAGAACAACTTCGTGGCGAGTATATAGGACGCGCGCTTGCGGCCGGCCAGCGCCTCACCCAAGAAAGTCTCCGCGGCGCCGACCCCGTAGATGTTCGACGTGTCGATGAAGTTGATGCCGGCGTCGAAGGCGGCGTCGAGGCAGGCCTTGGCCTTCGACGCGTCCACGCCGACGCCGTAGGTCAGCCACGAGCCGAGGGCGATCTCCGAGACCTCGAGGCCGCCGGCTCCGAGCTTGCGATAGCGCATGGGCCGATTCTAACACATCGGGCCGTGCCCAAAGTCACGCCCCGGTGTAACCGGAATCGCCTGGAAGCGGACGGGGCCGCCTGCTACCCTTGCTTCATGCCCAAGCTCCTGGTGATCCGCCTCTGCCTGCTCGGACTTCTGGCCTTTCTGGCCGTTTTCGGCCGCTCCTAGCGCCGACAAAATCTGACGGCTCGCGACTTGATTTTGTAACGCGCGGGGGTTATCCTTCGAGTAGTCCCCCTCGGAGATATCATGCGTCAACGCATCGGTTGGCTGATCCTGTTCGTGGCGTTCCTCGCGCTCAACGCCATGCTCTTCTCACGCCTGGGCGAGGACAAGGGCGGGGCGATCCACGCGTCGGCCTTGAGCTTGGGCTTCCGCTAGAGCTTGGCCGGCAGCTCGACGACCGGATCGTCGTAGTCGACGCTGGCGCCGGCGACCCGCAGGACGAGCCGCCCGGCGAAGGAATCCTCGTCGTCGGCGATGAGCGGCGGGTAGCCTTGGACCTCGGCGAGGTAGCGGCGACCCTTGATCGAGAAGCGCAGCGTGATCTCCTGTTTGGCCGATAAGTCGAAGCGGCCGGCGTCGAGCAGGCGCCGCGCTCCCGCGCCGTCGAGCTTCCAAAGCTTCATCCCCGTCCGGGTCAAGATGACGTAGTATTTGCGCGGCGACTTCGCGCTGCCGAAGGCCAGGGCCAGGTAGCCGTCCGGCCGCTCGAACTGCGCGCGCGCGCGGACCGTGAAGATGCCGTCGCGAAACGCCGCCATCGGGGCCATCCCGTCGCGCAGCGAGAAGCTCGCCGCCGAAGGGGACGCGGTCGAGGACGTCGGCAGCAGCAGCGCCGCGGCGAGCGAGAGACGGCGGAACCCGGCCCCAGGAGCTTCGGTGCGTCCCATCACCCACAGTATAGGGCGCCCCCCTAGGCTCTGTCAACGGGACTTTGGTCACGCGGTCCCGGCGGAACTTGCTAAGATCAGCGCATGAAAAAATTTTCCCTCGCTTGGCTGCCGCTCGCGCTCGCGCTCCCGCTGAGCGCCGCGACGACGACGCTCACGTTCCACGGCCACGCGGCCTGGGAGCTGACGACGCCCAAAGGGCGCGTGCTCTTCATCGACCCGTGGCTCTCCAACCCGCAGAACCCGGACAAAAAGCCCCTCGAGTCGGCCAAGAAAGCGGATTACATCCTGATCACGCACGGCCACTTCGACCACGTCGGCGACGCCGTCGCGCTGGCCAAGAAGACGAAAGCGCGCCTCGTGACCAACTTCGAGCTCGGCACCAACATGGCGCGCCTGCTCGATTACCCGGCCGACCAGATGGGCTTCGACACGCTGATGAACGTGGGCGGCCGCGTCGCGCTCGCCGACGGCGAGGTCGTCGTCGAGATGACGCCGGCGATCCACTCCTCGGGCCTCGACACCAAGGACGCCAAGGCCCCCATGGCCTACGGCGGAGAGCCCGCGGGCTTCCTGATCAGGATCAAGGACGGGCCGACGATCTACGACACGGGCGACACCGCGTATTTCCGCGACATGGATCAGCTCGGCACGGCCGACGTCGACGTCGCGCTCATCAACATCGGCGGGCATTTCGGCATGGAGCCCGACGCCGCGGCGATGGCCGCGCGCGCCGTCAACCCGCGCCTGGTGATCCCGCAGCACTTCGGCACGTTCCCGATCCTGACTCAAGATCCCGCCCCGTTCTTCAAGGAGCTCGACGACGACAAGATCCCGCACCGCCTGATGAAGCCTGGAGACGTCCTGTCGTTCAATGGGCGAGAGCCGCAGCCTTAGGCTGCCCAAAGCCGTCGTCGTCCTCGGCCTCGTCTCGTTCTTCAACGATTTTTCGAGCGAGATGATCTCGCCGCTCTTGCCGCTCTTCATCACGAGCGTCCTCGGCGCCGGGCCGGCGGCCCTGGGCTTGATCGAGGGCGCGGCGGACGCGACGGCCTCGCTCGCGACGCTCGTCTCCGGGTTCTGGGCCGATCGCGCGAAGGATCGCTCGCGCCTCGTCGTCGCCGGCTACGGGCTCGCCTCCGTCGCGCGCTCGACGATGGCCTTCGCGCCGAGCCCGGCCGCCGTGCTCGGCATCCGCGTCTGCGACCGGATCGGCAAGGGCGTGCGCACCTCGGCGCGCGACGCGCTGCTCGCCGAGTCCGTCTCGCGCGAGCAGCACGGCCGGGCCTACGGCTTTCACCGCGCGATGGACAACGCCGGCTCGGTGGCGGGCCCGCTCGCCGCGGCGGGCCTGCTCGCCCTCGGCCTCAAGCTCCGCCCGCTTTTCTTGTGCGCCGTCGCCCCCGCCTGCGTCACCATGGCCCTCGTCGCCTTCAAGGTGCGCGACGCGCGCCTGGGAGGCGCCCCGGAGCGCGCCGACGCGCGCTGGTCGCCTCCGCCGCCGCGCCTGCGCGGCTATTTGCTCGTGCTCTTCCTTTTCTACCTCGGGCAGTCGACGGACGCCTTTTTGCTCCTGCGCGCGTCGGGCCTCGGCGTGCGCACGGCGCTGATCCCGATCCTTTGGGCGGTCTTTCACGTCGCCAAATCCGGCAGCGGCGTGCGCTTCGGCGAGCTCTCGGACAAGATCGGCCGCCGGCCGGTGATCCTCGCCGGCTGGACGGTCTACGCGGCCGCCTACGCGGCGTTCGCGTTCGCGGATCGCGCCTGGCAGATGTGGCCGCTCTTCTGCTTTTACGGCCTGTTCTACGGCCTGACCGAGGGGCCGGAGCGCGCGCTGCTCGCGGGTCTCGCCGAGCGCGGCGGGCACGGCGCGGCGTTCGGGTGGTTCAACTTCGTCGAGGGGATCGGCCTCTTGTGCGCGAGCCTGCTCTTCGGCGTGCTGTGGCAGCGGCTCGGCCCGGCGACGGCGTTTTTGAGCGGGGCGGGGATCGCCGTGCTTTCCGCCGGCGCGTTCCTCGCGATCGACCTCCCCTCCAAAGCTTGACGCCCGCCGTCGTCGGGGCTACACTGGCGCGATGGATTATCTCGTGATGGTCCTGCTGATCGGTCTCGCTGTCCCCGCCGCGATCATGCTCGCCATGCTCGCCTTCGCGGTCGGCACCGGGATCGGCGGGATCGCGGCGCTCAAGAAGCTCGACTCTCCCTTTCTCAAGATCGTCTCGAACACGTGGGAGCTTTTTCGCGCCGACCCGCGGCTGTGGGTGATCCCGGCCTGCCTCTTCGTCTTCATCGTCGATCTGCTGACGGTGCCGTTCGGGGTCTTGCCGATGGCGGCGCTCCACGTGCGCTTCGACCTCAAGCTCTGGGCCTGCATGATCGCATCGACCGCCGTCGGCGCCTGCGCCGTCTCAGTCGCCAACGCCGTGATGGCCGAGGACTTCGCCGAGCAGAGCGAGGGCCGGCCCGCGGGACTTTGGCGCTCGCTGGCCCGCACCGCCGCGAGCATACCGAGCCTGGTCGTCTTCGGCCTCCTTTGGGGGCTCACGCTCGGGATAGGATATTTCCTGCTGACCCAGCTGGGGATGCTCGCGCGCCGCCAGCTCGGGCGGCCGGCGGAGCTCGCCGTGATCGTCGTGACGTGGGCGCTCGAGCTGGGATTTACGATGGCGACCTATTTCATGCTGCTGATGATCGTCCGTGAAGGCTTGGGGCCGTTTCGCGCGCTCGGGCGCGCCGTCGCGCTCGCGAAGGCCGACTTCGGCGGAAACCTCGGGGAAGTATTCGCGCTCAAGGCCGTCGCGTACTATTGCTTCGTGCAGACGCTGCAGCTCATCCTCGCGGCCGCGTCGTACCTCTTCGTCCGCGAAGGCGTCGTCGTGCGCGGCTTCACGGCCGCGGACTTCGATCACGTGGTCGGGCTGCGGCCGGCGAGCCTCGCGCAGGTCCTCGGCTCACCAGTCGAGCCGCTTTTTGTCGCGAAAGACGCCGCCTGACGGGCCGTCCTTCGGCAGCGTGGCCAGCCAAACGACCGTCTCCGCCCCCTTTTCGACCGGCCGCGGCGCGCCCTCGCCGCCCATGCGCGTCTTGACCCAGCCCGGACAGACGGCGTTGACCTTGACGTCGCCGTCGACCTCTTGCGCGAGCTTGACGGTCAGCGCGTCCAACGCCGCCTTCGAGAGCGAATACGGCGCCGGGCCCTGCAGGCCCTCCGAGAAGAGCCCGTAGCCCGAGGTCACGTTGACGACGCGGCCGTAGCCGCGCGCGAGCATCCCCGGCACGAAGGCGCGGCAGGTCCGCAGCGCGCCGAAGAAATTGGCCTCCATGCCCAGGCGCAGGTCCTCGGCGCGGGCGTCGAGCACGCCGCCCGGCGGATAGACGCCGGCGTTGTTGACGAGCACGTCGACTGGGATCTTGCAAGCGGCGACGGACTCTTCCGAGGTCACGTCGAGCGGGTGGAACTCGGCGCCGAGCTTCTTGGCCTGGGCGGCGCCGGACTTGGCGTCGCGCGCCGTGAGGACGACGCGCAATCCCAGCTTCAGCAGCTGCCGGCAGACCTCGAGGCCGATGCCCCGGTTGCCGCCGGTGACGAGAGCGGTTCTTTCCTTCATAGGCCCGATTGGAGCAAAACGAAGGGCCTATGAGCCATAGGACGAAGGTTTCATGAGCGCGGTCAATCGCGGCGGTCATCCGGGGTCATACGGCCCCCTGAGGCCGGCGTGGTACCCTTTGTTCATGACCACCACTTTCGCCATGAACTACTCCACCGAACGCCGCAAGGCGCTGGCCGCCGCGATCGAGCGCGCCCTGACCCCCGCCCAGTTGACGATGGTCCGCGAGCTCGCCCAGGCCTCCGACCCGCACGGCCTCGAGCCGCGCGCCGAGCAGCTGCTGCAGTGGCTGCGCGTGAACATGCCGTCCTCGGCCGTCAAGATCGAGGAAGACCTCTACCCGGCCGACTAGCCGATCAGGCTAAGGCCGCGATTCGAGGTAGGCGCGCCAATCGGCGCGCAGCGCGGCGAGCCCTTCGCCGTAAGCCGACGCGTAGGCGTCGTCTTTTCCGCCGCCGTCTAGGACCCGCAGGAAGGCCTTCATATCCTTGCAGCGGATGAGCCAGCGCGCGAAGGACCACGACGCGAAGTAGTACTCGTGGCGGATCTCCTCGCCGGACCAGTTGCTGTAGCCCGGCGCGCCGATCGCCTCGAAGTACGGCTTGGGATAACGCGCCACGGAGGCCTTGGCCAGGGCGTCGGGATCGGCGTCCGCGGGCGTGAAGGCGTGCGCCTTGCCGGGCCGGAAATGCGACTCGACCTCCTCGGCGAAGCCCTCGGCCAGCGACTGGGAGTCGGAGTATCCGGCCAGCAGATGCGCGAGCTCGTGGAAGACCGGGGCCTCGTCCTCCTTGACGAAGCGCATCATCACGCCGCGCTCGTCCTTGCGCACGCCCGGCACGTCGGCCTCCGACATCGGTCCGGAGTCGTAGACGTAGAAGACGATCCGGCCGCGGTACTTCGGCGGCTTGCGGCCCGTGTACTCGGGCACGCCGGCGACGGCCTCGACGACGTCGGACACGAAGCGCTTGAGCGCGGCGGCGTCGAGATAGTCTTTTTGGACGATCAACAAGACCGGCTGCGCGGCCGACGGGACGGAGTACCAGTCGCCTTGCTTGATCAGGCGCGCGCGCAGCGCGTCGTGCTCGTCGAACTCGGGACCGGCGGCCTGCGTCTCGCGCGCGACGGGCTGATAGAGCAGCGGCTTGCCGGGAGCGTTGTCTTGGGCGGCGGCGACGGCGGCGAGCGCTAAGGCGAGGATCATCGCACGGAGTATAGCCCCGGAACGGCGAAAAAGCACGTGAGGATGCGGTGCGTCATGCCCCAGATCACGCAGCCCTCGCGCGGGATGAACGCGGGCACCGCCGTCGGCGCCCCGGCGACCTGCACGGGCGCCTCGGACGCGGAGGCCTTGAGCTCGTCAAGCCCGAACCAAAAGGCGCCCGTCAGCTCCTCGCTGAGCGAGGTCGCGGGCTTTTCCGCGAGGCGGAACACGAACGGCCGGACCAAGATCGGCGGCAGCGTCGGCGCCCGAGGCTTTAAATCCTCGAGCGTGCCGGTCAGGCCGTCCCGCGCGAGCGCGACGGCCGTCTCCTCGCGCGTCTCGCGGATCGCGGTATCGAGCAGGTCGCGGTCCGCCGCCTCGCGCCGGCCGCCTGGCAAGGCCATGTGCCCCGACCAGCGGTCGCTCTCGCGCTCGGCCCGGCGCACGAGCAATAGCTCGGGTCCCGGCGCCAAGATCAGGGCCACGGCGGCCTCGGCGAAGTCGGTCATTACCCAGAATTTACCCCATTTTCGCCTGGAATCGGTGGAAAATCCGACGGGGTCCTGTTATACTTCTCGTCGAGAGGTGCCCCGATGAAACCGCTGCGCCGGTATTCAGCCGCTCTCGCGCTCATCCCGTTCTTGACCCAGGCGACGGGCGCCGCCGACCTCGGCTTAGTCCTCGGCCCGGCCGCGCGCCCGATGCTCTATCCTCTGCCGATCGCCGCGCGGCTGCCGGCGCGCGCCGCGCCCGCGCCGAAAGCCGCGGGCGTCGCGAAAGAAAGCTCGCATTTTTGGAGCGACGCCGCGCTCGTCGCGCGCTGGGTCTGCGCGCGCCTCGAGGAAAGCTCGCGGCCGGCGCCGGCGCCCGTCTCGCGAGCTCCGGCGCGGCTCTTCCGGGTGGAGACCTTCGGCGCGGCCCCCGAGCCCAAGCCCTCGCGAGACCGCGTGATGATCGTCAAGGACCCGATGATCGTCGACGTGGCGCAGGCCGTGCGCGGCCTCGGCGTTCCCGACGGCGGCGACATGGTGATTTACAAGCCGC
>CAZRIP010000020.1:0-10862 GCA_964600165.1 uncultured Elusimicrobia bacterium
CTTCCGATCTGACCGTCGGCTACGGCGACATCTACCCCGTCACGCTCCTCGGCAAGATCCTCGCCGGGCTGACGGCGATCGTCGGCGTGGGCCTGTTCGCGCTGCCGGCCGCGATCCTCGCCTCGGGCTTCATGACCGAGGTCCAGAAGCGCCATCATCCGGGCGCCAAACCCTGCCCTCATTGCGGCAAGTAGCTCGGGCCGAAAGGCGGCCGCGCGCTAGGACCTTCGCCTCTGCCGGGGCTTCGCGCTCGCTGCTAGAATAGAGCATGCTCCGCGCGGCGGCCGTCCTTTGCCTTTTCGCTTGCCTGCCGGCCTCGGCCGGCACGCTGGCCGAGGAGGCCGCGGTCTCCGTGGCCGGCGGGAAGATCGCCGCGGGCGCGCCCGTCGGGAGCGCGCGCGAGCAGCTCGACTGCTCGGCGAGCAAGGTGCAGAGCACGATCTCCCGCTGCGCGCTCAAGCCGGCGTCGGCCCCCTTTTCGCGTATCCTGGGCCGCGCCGTCGCCGCCGTCACGCTCAACCTGCACTTCCAGGGAGACGTCGTGAACATGTCCGTGGAGCTTTCGGGCGTCGCGCCGGACGCGCTGCTGGGCGAGCTGAAGTCCCAGCTGACCGGCGAGCCGCGCGTGGAGTATTGGGCCGACGACGAGCATCTCTTCGCGTCCTACATCTGGGTCGACGGCAAGACCGAGGTCGAGCTGACCCTGGCCGTTAAAGGCCCGGCCGGCAAGACGATCCTCTACGTCTCGAGCCTGGCCGGCAACCGGCCGCCCAATCCCGCCGACGCGCCGAAATAATTCCGCCGCAATAGGGGTCGACGCCGGGCGAAAGACGTGGTATCCTAAAGGCGAGTCGGCCATGAAGCAGACCTACCTTTCCGTCATCGTCGGCGCGGCTTGCGTGATCCTGGGGATCGCCGTCGCCGTGCTCGCCTACGGGCTCGCCGCGCCGCAGGCGACGCTGCTCGGGCCCGCGCTCGTGCGCGTCTCGAACCGGCGCGAGATCGCTTTGACCTTCGACGACGGGCCCTCGCCCTACACGGGCAAGGTTTTAGACATCCTGCGCGACCGGAACGTCCCCGCGACTTTCTTTCTGTGCGGACGCAACGCCGAGGCTTACCCGGACGTCGCGCGCCGCATCCTCGCCGAGGGCCACGACATCGGCAATCACACCTATTCGCACCCTTACCTCTATCTGACGCGCGAGGCGCGCATCGCCGGAGAGATCGACCGGACGCAGGATATCCTCTTCGCCATCACGGGCCGCCGCCCGACGCTCTTTCGCCCGCCGTTCGGCGTGCGCTGGTTCACGCTCTCGCGCATCCTGGCCGAGCGCGGGCTGACCCTGGCGATGTGGACGATCCGGGAAGGCGACGGCGGTCGCGACGCCGCGACGATCACGCGCGCCACGCTCGCCTCGCTGCGGCCGGGCGCCATCATCCTATTGCACGACGGCTTCGAGACCAAGCCCGCCGTCGAGATCGACCGCTCTCAGGTCGTGCGCGCGCTTCCCGCCATCATCGACGGCGCGCGCCGGGCCGGCTACACCTTCGTCAAGCTCGCCAAAGAGGCGGGCCCGGTGGCGCTGAAGTAATTACTTGAGGACGGCCGCCTTGTTGTCTAGCGTGGCCTTAAAGCCGAGGACCTTGCTGTCGCGCTTCTGCAGCGAGTAGTTCAGGTTCTCGAGGATCGGGTCGCCGGTCAGGATCGTGCCCTTGATCGTGATGACGAGGCCCTCGACCTCGATGAAGGCCTGGCAGCTGAAGGTGCCGGCCGCGCGGGCTTCGGGGCAGGCGCGGACCGCGAAGCGGCCGGTCGCGGCTTCGACGGTGTAGGCGCGGCGGCTGCCGGCGTCGCTCGTGTAGAGCCGGTTCAAGCAGCCGTTGAGGACGCCGGCGGCCTCCTTGAGATCGTAGGCCCGGAAGGTCTTCGCGTCGATCACGGCGCAGGAGGCGAGGACGTCGGTCGGGCGCATCGGGATCGAGGGGCGCTCGACGGCCTGCTTGAGGTCCTTGACCTGCATGACGATCGGCTTCATGTCGAAATGGGCGGCTTCTCCGAGCTGCTCCATCGCCGTGGCGGCGAAGAGCGAGGTCGGGATCAGGGCGAGGGCGGCGAGAGTGATCAGTGTTTTCATCGTGAAGACAGTGTAGCAGCGGGCGGCGCGCGCGACCAAGAAGCGTGGTCAAGGCCCGGGTTTGATCTGGGTCAAAGGGCCCAGACGCCGCCTGGGCCGGTTTGTTAGGATAGCGGCGTGAAGATCCTTGGTCTGGTCCTGTTGCTGGTCGCCGCGCGTCCCGCCGCCGCCCAGGAGTACGGCGCCGGCTTCGCGCGATTCCTCGGCTACAACGAGGATCGCGCGCGCTATTTCTCGGCCGAGCAGATGGGCGAGCGCGGCCCGTTCGTGTGGCGGCAAGAGGCCGAAGCCTCGCAGACGGTCCTGCGCTCGACCGACTCGGCGTGGATGGTCAGCGGGCGCGCCGGCGAGCTGCGCCTGGGCTCGCAGCCTGTCGTGATCCCGCAGACGGGAGTCGTCGTCCCCGAGAAGCTCTGGAGCGCGCAGGGCGGCCTCGGCTACCGCCGCGATATCGGCGAGCGCCGGCGTTGGGGCGCGAACGCGGCGTTCGGCTCGGCGAGCGATCGCCTGTTCCTGGCTTGGCGCGAGGATCAACTCTCGGCGTCGGCCTACTACCAGGTGCCCGGCCACGGACGCAACTCCTGGCTTTTCCTCCTCAACTACTCGAACAACCGGCCATTCGCCAACAACGTGCCGCTGCCGGGCGTCGCCTACATGATCGACGATCCCGCGCATCGTCTGGAGGCGCTGATCGGCTTCCCGTTCCTGCACGTCCGCTGGCGGCCGGACGACGATTGGACGCTCTCGGCGGGCCTCTTCGGCCCCGCCAGCTACTCGCTCGAGGCGGCGCGCAAGCTGTGCGAGCGAGTCTCCGCCTACGCGCGCTTCGAGAAGACTCCTTTGCAATGGCTGCGCGCGGCGCGCGTAGAAAGCACCGACCGCTTGGTGTTCGACTCGAAGCAGGCCGTGGCCGGGATCCGCGCCGGCCTCTGGCGCGGGGCGTCGCTCGACTTGGCGGCGGGACGCGCCTTCGACCGCCGCTTTTTCGAGGCGCGCGACGCGAGTCGCTTGGGCGGAACGCCGCGCGCGGCGCTGTCCAACGCCACCGTCTTGCAGACGGCGCTCTCCTGGCGCTGGGGCGGCGCGTGAACGTCCTCGTGACGGGAGCGACGTCCGGCTTCGGGGAAGCGATCGCGCGGCGCTTCGCGCGGGAAGGAGCTTCCGTCGTCGTCACCGGCCGCCGCAAGGAGCGCCTCGCCGCGCTCGAAAAAGAGCTTGGCGAGCGCTGCCACGCCCTCGCCTTCGACGTGACCGACCGGCGCGCCTGCGAGAAGGCCTTCGCGTCTCTCCCCGCGCGCTTTTCCGCGCTCGACGTCGTCGTCGCCAACGCGGGCTTGGCCCTCGGCCTCGAGCCCGCCCCGAAGGCCGACCTCGCCGACTGGGAAACGATGGTCGACACGAACATCAAGGGCCTCCTTTATACGGTCCGGCTCCTGCTGCCGGGCTTGGTCGAGCGCGATCGCGGCCACGTTGTGGTTTTAAGCTCCGTCGCCGGCAGCTACCCTTATCCCGGCGGCAACGTCTACGGCGCGAGCAAGGCGTTCGTGACGCAGTTCGCGCTCAACCTGCGCGCCGATCTCATCGGCTCGAACGTGCGCGTGACGTCCATCGAGCCCGGCTTGGCCGAGACCGAGTTCTCGCTCGTGCGCTTCAAGGGCGACAAGGGAAAGGCCGCGCAGCCGTATCAGGGCATCGAGCCGCTGTCGGCCGAGGACGTCGCCGACGCCGTGCACTGGGCCTGCTCGCGCCCGGAGCGGGTCAACGTCAACCGCATAGAGCTCATGCCGACGATGCAGGCGTTCGGGCCGTTCGCGTTCAAGCGCCGTTAAGGCGTCTCGAAGTCGTCGGCGGTGGGCGGCAGGCGCGCGATGTCTTCCGGCTTGATGACGACGGTGGCGACCGGGCTCATCCAGCGGTCCCCGAAGACGGTGACGAGCACGACGCGGTAGCGCCACGTGCCAGGCGTCAGCTTCCCGTCCTCGAAGCGGATCGTGCCGATGTCGTTGATCGCTGCGGCGACCTGGTCGTCGGGATAGCGCGGGTCGTCCTTCGCGCTCGACTTGACCACGCGGTAGCCCTTGAAGTCGTCGCGCTTGTAGCGGTGCCAGGACGTGTAGACGATGCCGTTGCGCAGCTCGGCGGTAAAGCCGAGCACGGGCACGAGCACGGACGGGCGCGTGAACGTCTCGGCGGCGTAGACCGCGGCGGCTGAGAGCAGGACGGCGGCGGCGAGAGCGAGCTTCATGCTTCGCGCGATCATATCAAAAAATCATTCGCCACGTGGCGGATGAAGAGGCGGATACATAGTGTGTCCGGACACACTATGTATTCAGGCTCTCGATTCTCTCGGTGGTTCCGGTCAAAAGCGAAAACGACAGCGCCGTCAGCTCCGCGTCGTCGATATTGCGCTCGTCTTCCGTCATCGCGCGGTTGCGCTCCACGCGCTCGCGCAGCGCCGGCGCGTCCTCCGGGGCCAAGAGCCCCTCGACGGCCTTGAGCACGGCCGGGCGGCGCAGGGCCTTTGCCGCGTGGCCGGCGAGGATGTTGTGCGTGCCCTCCCAGATCTCGTTGACGACGGCGTCGTGCGCGAGCCGCGGCAGGATCGAGAAGTCCTCGAGGATGCCGTGTCCGCCGATGAGGATCTGCGCCTCGCGCACGAGCGCGCTGGCGCGCCGCGAGACCTCGATCTTGCACGTGGGCACGAGCCACTCGGCGGCGGGCTCGTCCTTGTCGACGGCGTCGGCCATCCGGTAGAAGGCCGAAAGGCAGGCGCGGCGCTCGGCGCGCAGGTGTTCGAGAGTCCGCGCGACGGAGGGGTACTCCTTGATCTTGCGCCCGTAGGCGACGCGGTAGTCCGCGAAGAGCTCGGCCTCGAGCAGCGCGCGCGACATGAAGCCGAGCGCCGCCCCGGCCACGTGGATGCGCGAGACCGAAAGGATGTCGCGCACGAGGATGCTGATGCCCTCGCGCGGCTTGCCGATGAGCTCGGCGCGCGCGCCTTTGTACTCGACCTCGGCCGTCGCCTTGCCCTTCGTGCCGCAGATCGGCTTGAGCCGCAAGAGCGTGTGGCCGTTGAGCTTGCCGTCCGGCAGCTTGCGGCGCACGAGAAACAGCCCCACGACGTCCGTGCCCTCGAGCTTGGCCGTCGTCACCCACAGCTCGCCGGGGTTCGAGCAAAACCACTTGAGGCCGGTCAGCGCGTAGGCGCCGTCCGGAAGACTTCTCGCGACCGTTTCGTTCGCCGAGACGTTCGAGCCGCCTTGGCGCTCGGTCACGAACTGCCCGCCGGTCAGCGCTTCATCGGGCGCGTCCGACTTGAGAAGAGGGATGTCGCTCTTCTTTTGCTCGGGCGTGCCGCGCCGCTCGAGCAGCCCGATCAGGCCCTCGGTCATCGCGAGCGGGCACGTGATGCCGCCCTCGCCGTCATAGTTGGCGAGCACGGAGAGCGTCAGGCGCTCGACGAGCGGCAGGCCCGGGGTCCCATACACCGCGCGCGCGAGCAACGACCGAGCCTTCTTTTGCTCGGGGCAATAGCGCACGGCGCCGTTCTCGAGGATCGGGAGATTTTGAGGCTGGTGAGCCGTTTCGATCAACGCGCCGAGCTCCCCGCCGCAAAGCGCGCCGAAGCGCCAGAGGCGCTCGATGCCGTCCTTGCCGACGCGCGCGCCGACGGCGGCCTTGAGCTCGGCGTCGGCCTCGAAAAAGTTGAGGCCGCGCGGGCCGGTATAGCCGGGGAGCGGCTCTTCCTGCTTCATGGCCGCATCTTACATCTTTGCTAGTATTTTCCGCGATGGGATTTCTGCTTCTCGCTCAATTGGCGCTGTCGGGCGCCGCGCGCGCCGCTCCGGCGCGCATCGAGGTGGTGGACGTGCGGGGCGCGTTGACCGCCGGCGGAAATACCTTGGTCCGCGGCGAGATCATCGACGGCTCGTCTCCCGTCGAGCTCGCCGCCGGCGGCGAGGCGACCTTGCGCCTCGAGCAAGGACTGGTCCTCCTCAAGGGCCCCGCGAGCTTCACGGCCGATCGTGACGCGCTGGCGCTGCGCTCCGGGTCGCTGCTGAGTGTCCTCAAGAAGCTCAAGCGCCGCTGGTCCGTGAAGACGCCCGCGGCCGTGGCCGCCGTACGCGGAACCACGTTCTACGTCGAGGCGCGGCCGGAGGAGACCTACGTGTGCCTCTGCGAGGGCAAGCTGGCCCTGAGCTCCCCGGGCCGCGAAGGCGTCGCCCACGTCGCGGCGAAGCATCACACGGCCTGGATCATCAAGGACGGCGCGCGGACCAAGTCGACCATGCTGGGCCACACCGACGCCGAGATCGCGGCCCTGAAAGCGCGGCTGTGACGCCCTGCGCGCTGCTCGCCGCCGCCTTCGTCGCGCTGGCCCGTCCCGCCGCCGCCGAGGTCGTCACCCCGATCGCGGACATCCTGCAGGACAAGGCGAAGCACGATCACCGCTGGCTCTGCGTCGCGGGCCGGGCCACGGAGGTCTCGGTGGCGATCTCTCCGGTCCGCCACCACAAGTTTTGGACCGCCAAGCTCGCCGACGACGCCGCGCGGATCGTCCTCTTCGCCTACGGCGCGCCGCCGTTCTCGGAAGGCGACGCGATCGAGGCCTGCGGCATTTTCGCGCGGCTCAAGAAGGCCCGGAGCACCGGCGAGATCTTCCGCGACGAGTTCAACGTGACCAACGTCTTGCAGGGCGCGTCGATGCGCGCGGGCAAGGTCAAGATCACGCCGAAGGGGATCGTCGCCGTCGCGGCCGACGGCAAGGAAACGGCGCCGAAGTACAAGGACCCGGCGCAGCCGCTCTCGCGCTAGCGCCTAGCTCCAGAGCCCGAGCCAGACGCTGCCGAGCGAGATCAGGAGCGCCGAGCCGCAGCCGACCAGGGCGGTCTTCAAGCGCGCGGATTTCTGCGGCACGCCGGACTTCTGCAGGTTCTCGTTCCAGACGACCATCGACAGGTAGAACGAGAGGCCGACGAGCAGCCAGACGAAGAAGCGCACCCACGTGATCTTCGGCAGGAAATACATCAAGACGAAGCACGAGGCCATTCCCGCGGGCGCGCAGAACCAGACCAGCGGCGTCCTGAAGGGCCGTTCTCGCGCCGGTTCTTTGATCCGCAAGATGAGCACGCCCGCGCACACCAGGACGAAGGCGAACAGCGTGCCGATGTTCGTCAGGTCGACGATCTCGTCGATCGGAAAGACCGCCGAGGGCAGCGCGACGGCGATCCCGGTCAGGATCGTCGTCACCACGGGAGTCTTGTAGACGGGATGGATCTTCGAGCACCACTTGGGCAAGAGGCCGTCGCGCGACATCGAGAAGAAGATGCGCGGCTGCCCGAGCTGGAACACGAGCAGCACCGCCGTGTGCGCGATGACGGAGCCGAGCGCCACGAGAAACGCCGACCAGCGCAAGAGCCCGCCCGCGAGGTTGCCCGCGTGCGCCTCGATCGCCGAGGTCAGCGGCTCGGCGTTGTTGAGCAGCGTGTACGGGACCATGCCGGTCAGCACGGCGGCCACGGCGATGTAGACGACCGTGCAGATGACGAGCGAGCCCAAGATGCCGATCGGCAGGTCGCGCTTGGCGTCCTTGGCTTCTTCCGAAGCCGTCGAGACGGCGTCGAACCCGATGTAGGCGAAGAACACGATCGACGCGCCCGATAAGATTCCTTTCCAGCCGTTCGGCGCGAAGCCCCTCCACGTCGAGACGGAGTGCGCGGGGACCCAGTTGTGACGGTCGAAGAACTTGAGCCCGATCACGATGAAGAACATCAAGATCATGAGCTTGATCGACACCATGATCGTGTTGAACCGCGAGGATTCCTTGACCCCGACGACGAGCAGCCAGGTCAGCGCGAGGACGATCAGCACGGCGAAGAGATTGAAGACGATGTGGTGGCCGAAGATGACCGGAGCCGAGGCGACGACGTCGGCCGGCGCGCCCTTCGGGCAGGTGGCGAGCCACATCGGGATGTGCCAGTTCCAGTCGTTGCGCCCGAAGAACGAGCCGACGAGCAGGCCCATGTTGTGCAGCATGTCGTTGAAGTAGCCGGCCCATGAGATCGCGACGGCGACGTTGCCCGCCGCGTACTCGATGAGAAGGTCCCAGCCGATGATCCAGGCGATCAACTCGCCCATCGTCGCGTAGGCGTAAGTGTAGGCCGAGCCCGCGATGGGGATCATCGCCGCCATTTCCGCGTAACACAACGCCGAGAAGCCGCAGACGACGGCTGTGACGATAAACGAGACGATGATCGCGGGGCCGGCGCCGTAGCGCACGATGTTGCCCGCCGCGTCGACTTGGCCGGCCGCGGCCGTGCCGACGGTCAGGAAGATCCCCGCGCCGATGATCGCGCCGATGCCGAGCGCGATGAGCTCGACGGGACCGAGCGACCGCGACAACCCGGTCTCGCGCTCGGCGTCGCCGGCGAGCTCGTTGAGGCCTTTGCGCCGCCAAAGACGCGCGAGCGGAGAGCTCGTCGAGGAAGCCGGGGCGGGCGAGACGGCGGCCGTTTCCATCAGCGAGATTCTACCTTAAAAAAGGCCCCGCCCTGATCGCTCAGGACGGGGCCTCCTTTTATTCGAGAAGCTTACGGGATGCGGATGACGATGCCGACCGGCGGCCAGAGGGCCGGTCCGCCGCAGCTCCAGACGCTGCGATACGAGTACTCGCAGGCCATGACGGCGTTGCGGGACTCGATGGCGCAGGAGTCGTTGCAGTCGGCGCCCGCGCCGATGCTGGCGCAGCTCGACCGGCAGCTCGCGTCGTCGGCCCAGCCGGCCTCGGAACACTGCTGATACCGATTCGCGTAGTAGGCGTTGCACGCGAGACCCGAGCCGATGACCCAGGGAGTCCAGCCCCACCAGACCCAGCGCCCGTCGCGCCAGCCCCAGTGATTCGGGCCTTCGCGGTGGCCCCAGCCGGGATGACCGTGGTAGCGGCCCCAATCGCCGTGCGGAACATGGCCGGGTCCGGGACGAGGTCCCGGGCGAGGGCCGGGGCGAGGTCCGGGACGAGGAGCGGGCCGCGGTGCGGGGCGCTGTCCGCCCGGACGGCCGCCGCCCTGATGACCTCCGCCGCGCTGTCCGACCTCTTCCACGTCGGCTTCGGCGGCGTCGGCGTCTTCCTGGGCCTTCGCGTCGGCCTCGATGGCTTCATTCATGTCGGCGTCGTGCTGCTTGATGCTGTTCTTGAGCTGCAGCGTCTGCACGCGCACGGCGCTGTCCTTCGACAAAGTCTGCATGGCGGCGTCATCGAGCGTCTGCGCGGCGAGAATCCCGGCGGCGAACAGAGCGGCGACGGCGCCCGCGGCGGCCTGGATCGTTTTGCGGTGTTGCATTTCTCTCACGTCCTCCTGCTCGGCTTGAGGCTGAGCTTGCCGATTATACATCTAAAGGCCTAGGGCGGTCTAGGTAAATAGTCCTATGCCGCCGTCGGCCTCGTCGATGGGTGGACGATCGTCAGCGCCCGAAAATACCCGATACGTCTCCGCTCAGGCGCTGGAACGCCGACGACGCGCGCAGGCCGGGGTTCGCGTTCGGCTGCGTCTGCCCGCCGTCGCCGGCGTCGGGCGCCGCGACCGGCGCGGGCACCGGCTGCTGGTCGAGCGGGTTGCCGACGCTGTCGAACAGCTGGAAGCTTCCATCCGCGCCGATCGTCAGGATCTGAGTCAGCGACTGGGCCGCGTTGTACTGGAAACGGACCTCGGTCACGCCGGACGCGAGATAGACGGGGGCGGTGAACGCGGGCGCGGCCGTCGTGTCGGTCAGATACGCGGCCTTGTCGTCACCATAGACTTGGACCATCCGCGAGCCGTCGACGCTCATGTAGGTCGCGACGGGCTGGTCCGCGGCCGATGCGCCGTCGTCGGCGGGCGGCGCGTCGACCGGAGGCGTCGCGTCGGGCGTCAGGACGACGCCGCCGTCGGTGTCGTCGTAGGCCGAGTAGCCGTCGTCGGAGTAGACGTAGACGGCCTGCGTGTCCGGGTTCTGCCACCACCACTGGCCGTTGTTGAGATAGCACCAGCGATGCCAATACGGGTCGTACCACCAATAGAGGCTGTTGTAGTAGCGCGTCCAGAAGTAGACGTCGCCGACGTAGAAGCCCCACCAGTGGAAGCCGTGCGTGTCGTAGTAATGGCCGACCTGGCGGCCGTCCCAATTCTCCCAGTGGTAGTCGTGGTCGTTGACGTTCCACTCGCGCTGCCGGTTCTCGATGCGCTGGCGCATGACGGCGGTGTCGATGAGGCGGATCTGCTCGGAGCGCGGAGCGATCACGCGGTCATGCGGACCGCGCAGCGGCTTCTGCGTGATAGGACGGCCGTTGAAGACCGTCGGAGGCTTGATGTCGCGGCCTTCGCGTCCCTCGCCGTTGCGGCGCGCGTCGATGATGTGGCCGCGGTCGATCGGCTTGGGCTTGGCCGGCACGACGGGCGTCGGGCGCGTGTTGCCGGTATGAGGCTGAGGACGCGGGACGATGATCGGAGGCTTCGGCTTGGGCGGCTCGTTGCGGCGCGGGTCCGGGCGCTGCGGCGGCCGCTGGTTCGGGTTCGGATTGGGGCGCGGGTTCGTCGGCGTCGGAACGGGGTGCGTCGGACGCGTCGGCGTCGGAACCGGCGGCTTTGGCTGCTGGCGTTGGCGCTCCTGTTCTTGCTGACGCTGGCGCTGCTGCTCCTGCTGGCGCTGCTGCTCTTGCTGGCGCTGCTGCTCTTGCTGGCGCTGCTGCTC
>CAZRIP010000020.1:11080-36464 GCA_964600165.1 uncultured Elusimicrobia bacterium
CTTGCTGGCGCTGCTGCTCTTGCTGGCGCTGCTGCTCTTGCTGGCGCTGCTGCTCTTGCTGGCGCTGCTGCTCCTGCTGGCGCTGCTGTTGCTGCTGCTGTTGGCGCTGCTGCTCTTGTTGGCGCTGCTGCTCTTGCTGGCGTTGCTGCTCCTGCTGACGCTGCTGCTCTTCGCGCTGGCGCTGCTGGTCGCCGCTCGAGTTCGGCGTGATCGTAAAGTCGACATCGATGAGCTGGAGAGGCTGCGGGCTCATCGGCACGACGACTTGCGCGAACGCGGCGACGTTGGACTGCAAGAGCGCGCCGGTCAAGGCCAGCGCAAAAATCTTTTTCATGGAAAAAATCCTCTCCCTATGCGGATAGTGGGAAGATTCTAGACCTGTGCCCGGCGAGGGCAGAATGGCCGAAGGGCCCAGGAGGGGCTAGGCAATGGTCCTATTGAGGAGGCTTCGCGGGCTTGACGCGCACGAAAACGTAGAGCCGGTCGAAATGCTGTCCCGGCTTTTTGGGCGGCGGCTGCTTGGGGACCTCGGCCTCGAAGCCGACCGTGAACTTCTCGCCGGGCTTGGCGCCGAAGCAGGCCAGCGGCACGCGCGCCTCGAGCACGCCGTGCATGGTGACCGGCCCCAGGCGCAGCTCGGCGCTTTCGCAGGCGCCCAGCGCGCGCTCGCCGCTGCCGCGGACGAGCACGTAGTCGCGCGCCGCGTCCGGCGAGCCGTCGGGAGGAGCCTTGAGGCGCAGCCCCACGTTCTTCTGCATGCCGGCGCTCGGGTCCAGCCAAACCGTGAAATCCTGATCGAAGACGCCCGAGAGCTGCTCGCGGTAGTTCCGGTCGTGAGGCGAGAGCAGGATGAACAGATCGAGCGCGTCGTTGGCGAAAGCCCAGCTCAAGCCGGCGTCCTCGCCCTGCTCGATGCCGTCCCAATCGCCTTCGTCGCCGTCGACGGTGATCGTCCGGTCGCGCCAGACGCTCTTGGCGGATGGCCCGAACCAGAGCCAGCCCGCGCGCGCCGGCGCCGCCGCGAGCGCGAGCGCGACGAGGAGCTTCACTTTTTGAGAAAGGCGAGCGTCAGCGCCCACGCCTGGCGCGCGGCGTCCGGGTCGAAGTTCGGACGCGCGTCGTTGAAGAAGGCGTGGTTGGACGCCGAGAACTCGACGTTGATGAAAGGCTTGCCCGCGGCGCGCAGCGCGCCGGTCAGCGCCGCGATCTGCTCCGGGGGGATGTGGGCGTCGAGGCCGCCCCAGAACATCAGCAGCGGGCCGCTCAAGCTCGGCGCGCGGTCGAGCAGCGCCGGCGCGATGCCTCCGCCGTAGAACGAGACCGCCGAAGCGAACGGCGCGACGGCGTCGGCCAGGTAAGCCGCGCGCCCGCCCATGCAGAAGCCCGCGCAGGAGATCGCCTCGGGACGCACGGCCGGGTGCGCCGAGAGCCACGCGTAAGAGGCCTTGAGGTCGAGCGCGAGCGGCTCGGGCTTGGTGGAAGCCTCGTAGTGCTGCTTGACCTCGGCGAAATCGTATTTCGCCTCGAAGCCCGGCGGCGCGGTGCGGTGGAAAAGCTCCGGCGCCAGCACGACGAAGCCCTCGCGCGCGAAGCGCTGCGCGACGTCGCGCAGGTGCGCGTTGACGCCGAACGCCTCCTGAAAGAGCGCGAGCCCGGGATGGCGGCCCTCGCGCGGGCGCGCGACGAACCCGCCCATCGTGGTGCCGTCGTCGACCTTGAGCTCGACGCGCTCGGTCATGATCTCGCTCATGGCGCAGAGCCTATCATATCGGGACTAAATACGATCGGCGCCTTGGTTACGCGGGAAAGCTCGAAGGCCGCGGCGAACTCGCGCGCCGTCAGGGCGCGGGCGTCGAGGCCGCACCAGCGCGCGAGCAGGCCGATCACCCGCTCCGCCGGGACGCCCGCGGCGCGCAGCGCGTCCAAGCGCGAGTCGCCGTGGCGCTTGGCCAGCCGCTTGCCGTCGGGCCCGATCACGAGCGGCAAGTGAAGGTAGCTCGGCTCGGGGGCGTAGCCCAACGCGCGATAAAGCAGCAGCTGGCGCGCGGCGGAGTCGAGCAAGTCGTCGCCGCGCACGACGTGGGTGATCCCCTGGCGGTGGTCGTCGACGACGACGGCGAGCTGGTACGCCGGCAGGGCGCGCTTGGTCCAGACGATGAAGTCGCCGACGAGCTTGGAGAGGTCGAAGGTCCGCGGCCCGGCGAAGGCGTCGTCGAACGCCACGGCGTCCTCGCCGACGGCGAAGCGCCAGTTGCTCTCGGCGTCGGAGAAGACGCGGTCCCGCGACTTCGGACGAAGGGAGGAAGGATAGACGAGCTCGTGCGCGCCTTCCTGCGGCGCCGAGGCCGCGGCCGCGATCTCGCCGCGCGTGAGCTTGCAGGGGAACGCGGCGCCGGTCTCGACGAGCGTCTCGATCGCCGCGCGATAAGGCGCGAGGTCGTCCGATTGGACGAGCGGGCCTTCGTCCCAATCGAGCCCGAGCCACTCGAGCGCGCGCAAGATGCCGTCGCGGGCCTCGGGCTTGACGCGTGGGCCGTCGAGATCCTCGATCCGAAGAAGGACCTTCCAGCCGTTTCGGCGCGCCAGCGCCCAGTTGACGAGGAACGTCCGCGCGTTGCCCAAATGCAGCGAGCCCGTCGGCGAGGGCGCCAGGCGCGTCCTCATCGCGCGCGCTCGAGCAGCTCAACGTGATGCCGAGTGACCTCGTTGTCCGGGCAGGCGGCGCGCTCGCGCTCGAAAAACCGGAAGGCCGCGGCGCGGTCGCCCTCGTCGTAGAGCTCTTGGCCGAGGTTGCTCAACGCGGGGCACGAGGACGGGTCGACCTTCAGCGCGTGCGTCCACAGCGCGCGCGAGCCGCCCCAGACCGAGAGCTGGGCGAACGAGAGCCAAGCCAAGAGCGCCAGCGCCGGCGCGGCGGCGAGGACGGCGGTCTTGGGCTTGAGGCGCCCCAGCGCCAGCGCGAGCGGATAGAAGAGCGGCAAAGTCGAGAGATACGCGTAGTGGTCCATCGCGAAGACCTGGCCTCGCGCCGAGGCGTAGCAGGCGGGAAGGATCGCGGTGAGATAGCACAGCCAGGCGCCGAACGCCGCGGGAATCCTTCGGCGCAAAAAGAAGAGTCCCGCCGTCACCGCGGCGGCCGCGAGCGCGGCGAGCGCGACGGGCTCGCCCGGCGCGTTGACGACGTAGAACGGCGTCAGGCCGGCCGGCACGAGCAGCTTGCCCGCGTAGAACATCACGGCCGCGGCGGCCGCGAGCGGATGGCGGACCGGGCCGAGCAGGTCCATCGACGGCAGCCCGGCTTTGGCCAGCGCGTTGACCGCGGCGCTCGCCGAGGCGACGGCGAAAAACGGCAGCTTCTCGCGCCAGGCATAAGCTCTTCTTATGGGATAAGCGTCGAGCAGCAGCAACACCACCGGCAGGTTCACGCCTTTCCAGCGCGACAAGCACGAGGCCGCGAAAAGCGCGAGCGCCGCGCGCAGAAAGACGCGCTCTCGGGGCCTGCGCGCGTGCGCGACGTAGCAGAGCAGCGAGCCGAGGTAAAAGGCCGTCGCCAGCACGTCCGGGATCTCCGTCGCCCAGGCCGCGGACTCGACCATGAGGGGATGCAGCGCCCACGCGGCGGCGGCCAGCCACGCCGCGACGGGCGCGCAGCCGAGCGCCATGAGCAGCGCGACGAAAAGCCCCGCGTTCAAGGCATGCAGCGCGAGCAGCGCGGCGTGGCAGGCCGTCGCGTCGACGCCGAAGGCGGCGTTGAGCGCGGCGTAGAAGAGCCAGCCGAGCGGCTGGTAGGTCCGCGCCGGGAACGTCCCGAACATCCACGCCAGGTCGCGCGGCGCCAGCGTCAGCCGGGCGTTCTGGACGATCAGGAAGTCGTCGTCCCAGTGGACGAAGGCCCGCGGCAGGCGCGGCGCGTAAACGGCGGCGACGAGGGCCGCGAGGGCCGCGGCGGCCAGGACCTTTTTCTTCATCGTCGAGCGTGCCATTCTAGCCTTTTTTGCTATCCTCGCCCGATGCACGCTTTCCTGGCGCTCTGGCTGCTCTGCCGCCCCGCCGCCGCGCAGCTCGTGCCGATGCCGCCCCAGGTCTTCGACGAGGAGCCCGGCGACGTCACCAAGGAGGAGGCCCGGCGCCCGCCGCTCAAGGTGTCGGACTCCGTCTGGCGCTCGTCGCGCTTGGACGAGGTGGGCCTCGAGCGGCTCTACGATCTGGGCATCCGCACGATCTTGGACCTCGAGGACCCGGCGCTCCAACGCGAGGAGGCGGCGGCGCTTTCGCGCATCGAGAAGCGCCGCGCCGACGGCCGGCACATCGAGTCGCTCAACGTCCCCATGAACGGGTTGGGCCGCCCGCGCTTCGAGCAGATCGACGCCGCGCTCAAGGTCCTCTCGGACCCGGCGCGCGCGCCGATCTTGGTGCACTGCAAGCACGGCGAGGACCGCACGGGCGTGGTCGTCGCCGCCTATCGAGTGGAGGTGGAGAAGAAGCTCACCTTGGCGCAAGCCGTCGCCGAGGCCAAGTCCCTCCACTGCTGCCACCTCGTCTTGATCGGCGAGCACGGCCTGCGCGATTTCCTGATTGATTACGGCCTGCGTCGCCGCTAGCGTTCTCGCCGCGACGGCGCTCGCCGCCTCGTACGATTATCGCGCCGAGCGCCCGGGCGCGCGCCACCGGATCAGGGTCGAGGAGCTGCCGGCTCCCGGCGCCACCTCGGACTCGCGCAATCCTCCGGACGTCGTCGCGCGCCCCGCGGGCGCCAAGCCGAGCGTCCTCGCGGGCTTCGCCGTCGAGCTCTACGCCGAGGGGCTCGACGAGCCCAGGCAGCTCAAGGTCGCGCCCAACGGCGACCTCTTCGTCGCCGAAAGCGAGCCCGGGCGGATCCTGGTCTTTCGAGGCAAGACGCCGGCGGTCTTCTTGAAGGGCCTCGACCGTCCGTTCGGCCTGGCGTTTCACGGCGGCTTCCTTTATATAGGAGACACGGGCGCCGTCGTCCGCGTGCCCTACGTCGACGGCGACCTTAGGGCACGCGCCAAGCCCGAGCGCGTTCTGGCCGTGCCGTCCGGCGGTTTTCTGGAGGGGGGCGGCCATTGGACGCGCGACCTCGCGTTCTCGAAGGACGGCAAGACGCTTTTCATCTCCGTCGGCTCGCGCGCGAATATCGCCGACGTCGACGAGGACAAAAGCGAATTCCATCGCGCCTGCATCCTGGCGGCCGACCCTGACGGCAAGAACGTCCGCGTCTACGCCTCGGGGCTGCGCAACGCCGTCAGCCTCGCCGTCGAGCCCGCGTCGGGCGCGCTGTGGGCGACGGTCAACGAGCGCGACCGCCTGGGCGACGACCTTCCGCCGGATTATCTCACGCGCGTGCGCGAGGGCGGGTTCTACGGCTGGCCCTGGTATTACATCGGCGGCCACGAGGACCCGCGTCTGCCAGGGCGCCACCCCGAGCTCAAGGACAAGGTCATCGTCCCCGATCTGCTGCTGGAGCCGCACATCGCGCCTTTGGGGCTCGCGTTCTTCGACGGCGGCATCGTCGTCGCCGCGCACGGCTCCTGGAACCGCTCGAGGCGCGTCGGCTACGAGGTGCTGCGGGCTGAGCTCAAGGATCGCAAGACGACGGGGGCCTACGAGGATTTCCTGACGGGCTTCGTGACCGAGGACGGGCGGGTCTGGGGCCGCCCCGTCGGCGTCGCCGTGGGCCGGGACGGATCTTTATTCGTCTCCGACGACGCGGGCGGGCGGATCTGGCGGGTCTTCAAGAAATAGCGTCCGCAGCGCACATACTATGGGCGCCCATAGTATGTATTCAGCGCGGACCGCGCAGCCAGAGCGCCACGCCGAACGAGACGGCCACGAAGATGACGGCGGCCACTCCGAGCGCGACGACGCTCACCACCCGGCGGCAGCGCGGACAATAATCGCGCGAGAGCTCCTCGTGCGCCCACATGCCGCCGTGCATGAACGCGAGCGCGGCCGAGGCCGCGGCTTTCACGGCGCCCGCCACGGGGCGCCCTTCCCCGGGCTTCAAGACGCGTCCGCATTTGGCGCAGGTTGCCGGCGTCATAAAATCGTCTATAATTCTACTCTCTTGGAGGCAACGATGAAGCGATATTCATGGCTTTTCTTGGGATTCTTGCCGCTGCTCGCGGCCTGCCCGAAGCGGCAGACGGCGCCCGACTACGACGGCATCCGCCAGAACTCGAACAAGGCGCAGCAGAGCCTCGACAACACGACGACGCCTTGAGCCGGCGCGACGGCCTCGCGGCGGCCCTGCTCGCGGGCGCCGCCGCGACGCTTTACCTCAGCTTCCCGACCCGGCTCTTCGTCTTCGAGGGCCTGGCCCGCGCGATGCCGATCGACGCGGGGCTCTTCTCCGAGGTCTTCAAGGGCAACTACCTCCTCTACGGCTTCGCGGGCTGGTGCTTCCACCACCTGGTGACGCTCCTCGGCGCGCGCGCGTCGGCGGTCTTCTCCTTGCAGATCATGGATTGCTTGATCGGCGGAGCGGGCGTCGGCGTTTTTTATCTGACGTTGAGGCGCTTGGCGCTGCCGCGCGCCGCGGCTGCTGCGTGGTCGGCCGTCCTCGCGGTCAGCTGCGCCTATTGGCTGTGGAGCACGGACGCGCAGAACTACATCTTTTCCGCGTTCCTGCTCGGCCTCAACTTCCACTTCATCGCGCGCGACGCGTCCGGAGAGCGAGTGCCGCCGTGGGCGCTCGGCGCGCTGCACGGCCTCGCCATCCTCGGCCACATCGTCAACGGGATCTTCGGGCTCGCCGGCCTCGCTTACCTGCGCGCGCGTCACGGGAAGTCCTGGGCCAAGCCGGCGCTCCAGTACGCCGCCGCCTCGGCCGCCGTCGCGGCCGGCGCCTACGCCCTCGTGCTGCTCCTGATCGTCCGGCCTGAGAGCGCCTCGGCCGCGCTGCATTGGTTCTGGGGCAGCCTCAACCGCGGCCGCGGCGGCCTGCGCTGGCACGGGCAATACGACCTCGAGTCGCTCAGGCTCTGGCTCAAGACCTCGGCCAACGTGCTCGCGGCTTTCCCGGCGGAGTATCGCCGCGCGCAAGGCGGGGCCGGCGCGCAAGCGCTCCTTGCGGCGGCGCGCGGGCTGGCGCTCGCGTTCGCGGTCAAGCTCGCGCTCTCGGCGCGCGCGATCACGGGCGCGCGGCGGCGCGTCGCGCTTTTTTGCGCGAGCTGGCTCGCCGTCTACGCGGCGATCTTCATCTCCTGGGAGCCGATGACGATGGTCTATCGCGTCAGCGACCTGTTTCCCGCGTTGGCGCTCCTGGCGCTCGGCGCCGAGACGGCCGGGTCGTCGCGGCGCTGGGGCCTCGCCGCGGCGGGCCTGGCGCTTTGCTTGGGCCTAGGCAACTTCCTGGCGGAGGTCCGGCCTCGCGCGCTCGCGGAAAACAACGTCCTGCTCATGCGCATGAGGTTCGTGCGCGCGTCGACGCCCGAGGAGAGCTGGGTCGCCACGCCGGAGTCCCAAGGCGGGGGCGAGGAGCTCTATCTGCCCTACTTCGCCGAGCGCCGGCCGATCCTCTTGTCCGTCTACCGGAATCAGCCCGAGGTCCTTTCGCGCAAGCTCGACGCGGCGCTCGCCCACGGCGAGCCCGTGTTCGTCACCACGCCCGTGCTCGCGGACGACTTCTGGCGCGGGTTCTTCGCCGCTTACCGCCCGGAGAGGGCGGCGGACGACGGCGAGGGCTTCGAGCTCTACCGCCTCGAGCCGCCTACAGCTCGTCTTCCAGGCGCTCGGCGACGGCCTTCAAGATCTTGACGCGCGCCCAGTTCTTGTCCTCGCCTTCGACGAGGACCCAGGGCGCGTGCGCCGTGCTCGTGCGCTCGATCATCTCGCACGCCGCGGCCTGGTAGGCGTCCCACTTCTGGCGGTTGCGCCAGTCTTCCTCGGTGAGCTTGTACTGCTTGTAGGGCGTGACCTGCCGGTCCTTGAAGCGCCGCAGCTCCTCTTGCGGGCTGATCTCGATCCAGAACTTGAGCACGATGGTGCCGAAGTCGTGGAGCTGTTCCTCGAAACCGTTGATTTCTGAATAAGCGCGCTTCCATTCCTCGGGCGCGGCGAAGCCCTCGACGCGCTCGACGAGGACGCGGCCGTACCACGTCCGGTCGTAGATCGTCACTCGGCCCTGGCGCGGCAGCGCGCGCCAGAAGCGCCAGAGATACGGATGCGAGCGCTCTTCATCGGTCGGCGCGGAGATCGACTTGACGGCGTAGAGCTTGGCGTCCATCGCGGCCGACAGCCGGCGGATCGCGCCGCCTTTGCCGGCCGCGTCGGGACCCTCGAAGCCCAAGATCAGCGAGCGGCCCTTCTTGCGCAGCTTGCGCGTCAAGGTCCCGACGCGGCCCTGCAGCTCCTCTAACTTGTCTTCGAACTCCTTGTCTCCGAGCTTCTTCTTCAAGTCGAGCCGCTGGAGGAGGTTGTGAGGCTTGGGCTTGGGGCGGTCCGGCGTCGGCGCGCGCTTGGCGTCCTTGGCCTCGGCCAGGCGCCGGCGCAGGGCGTCCAAGATCAGCCGCGCGCACGTCGCGTCCCGGTACCGGCGGTCCGTCGCCTCGACGACCTGCCACGGGCTCTCGGGCGAGTTGGTCTTGATCAGCGCGTGCTCGCAGACTTCTCTAAATCGATCATACCGCTCGTGAAACTTCCAATCCGCCTTGGTCACGCGCCAAGCCTCGTTGGGGTCTTTCTCGAGGGCCTTGAAGCGCCGCTTCTGCTCTTTTTTCGTGATGTGCAGCCAAAGCTTCACGAGCACGACGTTCTCGCGCGCGAGCATGCGCTCGAAGTCGGCGACGCGGTCGAGATGCCGCTCGAAATCCTTGGAATCGAGCTTCTTGAAGGCGCGCCGGACGATCGGCTCGGTGTACCAGGAGCCGAACATCAAGGCCGCGCGCCCCGCGGCCGGAAGCTCCCGCCAATAGCGCCAGAAGAACGGGCGCTCGCGCTCCTCGTCGGTCGGCTCGTCGTAGGCGTGCGTCTCCACGCCGCGCGCGTCGAGCCAGGTCAGGAGCAGGTTGGCGAGCTCGCCGCGCCCGGCGCCCTCGACGCCGCCGATGACGACGACGAGCGACAGGCGCGAGGCCGCGAGCTCGCGCTGGGCCTCCAGCAGCTCGACGCGCAGCTTTTGCGCGAGGGCCTTGTACTTTTCCTTCGAGAGCGCGTCGCCGACCTCGGCCGCCTCGAACATCTAGGCGGGCCTGCCGAGCAGGGCGTCGGCGGTCTTGTGATGGGGCGCGATGTCGATGGGCAGCGCGCGCGCCTTGTCCAGGATCGCCTGCGTCTCGGGGGAGAGCTTGCCGTACTTTTCCAGCAGAGCCTTGGTGCCGGCGTAGTCGCCGCGCGCCTGCAGCTCCATGATCGCGCGCGTGAGCGCGGCGACGGCTTGCTTGATCTTCTTCGCGTCGACGGCGTAGGTGCCGTCCTTGTTGACGCGAAAGCCGCCCTTTTCCGCTATGAAGTTGAGCTGCAGCGCCATGCCCTTGCCGTGCGCCTCGGCCGCGCCGAAGCGCAGCGTGCGGAAAGCGGACGCCAGGAACGTGACGTACATCGTGTCCTGGAGCTTCTTGTCCAGCACGCCCTTGTCGACGAGCTGCTGCAGCGCCCAGAGTCCCGAAACGTCCGCTTTGGCCTCTTCCACGGCGCTGAAGGTCTCTTGCAGCGCTTGGCGCGCCGTCGTCGTCTTGCCGTCCACCTTGATATCGTGCGGCCCGAGGCCGTGCATGAGCTCGTGCATCAGGATGTGCGTGAAGAAGGCGTCGAAATCGACCTTGCTCCGGTCCTCGGGCGCGAGGGCGATCTCGGCCAACGGCAGCAGCACGACCTTGAATTTGGCCTCTTGCACGTTCTTGAGCATCGTGCGCTTGGAGCCTTTTTCTTTGGTCACGCGTTCATCATTCGGAAGATTGAACGCGGCGGTCGCTACTCCATGGGCGGCGTCTCCCGCCGCGTAGACTTGGTTGACGACGCGAATAGGAGCCAGCGCCCCGAGCTTGGGGTTGCGATAGGCCGGCTTGATCGGAAGACGGTCCTCAAGCCACTGCAGCTGCGAAGAGAACTTCTGGAGCTTCGCCGTCTCGGCGTCGTCGCGGACCGTGATGAAGGACTCGAAGGCCGCCTTGTCGTTGAACCAGCCGTCCTCGTAGTTCTCGTAGGGGCCGATCGTCGGCTCGATGGACGCGTCGAGCTCCATCCAGGCCACGTCGCTGGCGTAGTAGTCGTTCGAGAGAAACGCCGCGGCGCGCTTCTCGAGATACGCCTTGAGCGTGGGCTGCGTCGTCAGCGCGGCGGCTTGCCGCAGATACTCCGCGGCCTGGGCGAGCGCGTTCTGGTACTCGACCGAGTACGGCACGATGGAGAGCTTGCCCTCGGGCGTGCGGCGGATCACGGTGAAAAAGCCGGTGGCGCGCTCCTTGTCCGCCGCGGGCAGCCCGTCGAACCACGCCGCGATCTCGGCTTTCGTCGCGTCGGCGGGATAGAAGTCCGCCGCCTCGGGCTTGGGCGGCGCGCCGGGGATGAACGCCTTGTTCGCGTCGACGCGGTCCCACGGGCCTTTCATGAAGAGGAACTGGCTCAGGCGCTGGCGGCCCAGGGGAGAGTCGTCTCTCAGAAGGTTCTGGAGCATGTCCTCGGCGCCGGCCCAATCTTGCCGCAGGAACAGGGAATCCATGACCTCGGCGGCCTCGATCGTTTTTCCGAGCGCGGCCTTCTCGTTATCCGGGAGCTTGGAGACGTCGGCCTCGAGGTCGACGGGGGCGAACCTGTTTTTGAGGGCTTGAAGATCCTCGGCTTCGCCGGCCCGCGCGGGCAGGGCGACACAAAGAAGGAGAAGCGACAGTCTCATGGTGGACATGGGCACGATTCTACAACAAGTTGCTATGATGGAGCCGACATGAAAACGCTTTTCCTGTGCCTGGCCTTGCTCGCCGCGGTTTCCTCGTCGCGCGCGGCGGGCCCGTGCGCCGACGACGCCGCCGCGGCCTGCCCCAAGACCAAGGACTGGCAGGACCGGGTCAAGTGCCTGGAGCAGCATCAAGACAAGCTTTCGCCCGCCTGCAAGACGCATCTGGCCGAGATGAAATCCCGGGGCGACGCGTTCCGCGACGACTGCAAGGCCGACATCGGCGGCGCCTGCCTCAATCTCCAGGGACACGCGCTCATGGAGTGCCTCGAGACCCAGGGCGACAAGCTCTCGAAGCCGTGCGCCGACCGGCTCGCGGCCATGCGCGCCGGCCATCGCGCCGAGCGCGAGCGCATCGCCGCCGAGTGCAAGGACGACGCGCAGAAGGCCTGCGCCGGCGTCGCCGCCGGCGGCGTCCGCGACTGCCTGCGCAAGAACGAAGCGAAGCTATCGAAAGAATGCCGGGGCGCGCTCAAATGAGGCCGATCCTCATCGCCGCCGTCCTGCTCGCCTCCGGCTGCGCGACGCCGCCCGTCGTCGCGATCAAGCCGAACTACGATTTCACCAAGCTCGGCCGCGTCGCGCTCATCGACCCGGACGATTACCCCAACGAGCCCGGCTCCGGCGCCGCCGTCGGCCAGGCCATGGAGCCGTACCTTCTCAAGGCGGGCTACGACTTGGTGGAGCGCGGCCAGGTCGACCAGATCCTGCAGGAGCAGAGCTTCAGCCGCAGCGCGAACGTCGACCCCGCGACGGCGGGAAAGATCGGGCAGCTCTTGGGCGTGAGCGCGCTGCTCCTGGGCCGCGTGACCTCGGCCGTGCAGGCGCAGTCGAACACTTTCGTCCAGACGGTCCAGGATACGAGCTATCAGCCGGTCTATCAGACGACGCAGTTCACGGACCGCAACGGCAACACGCAGGTCCGCCAGAAAGTGGCGAACTACGACGTCGTGACGACCAACGACCAGGTCCCCGAGACCTACACGACGCCGGCCACGATCGCTTTCACCGTCAAGCTGGTGGACGTCGCGACCGGCGAGGTGTTATGGACGGGCTCGGTCTCCAGCGACGGCGACAGCGTCGCCGAGGCGGCCTCGAGCGCCGCTCAGAACCTGATGAAGGCGCTCAAGAAGGCCTGGCCGGCCCCTCACTCGTAGCGCAGCGCCTCGATCGGCGAGAGCAAGGACGCCCGCCGCGCCGGCCACAACCCGAAGACGACGCCCGTCGAGGCGGAAAAACCGAACGCCACGGCGACGGACTTCATCGTCACCAGGGCCGTCCAGCCCGCGAAGTAGGTGAGCACGAGCGAGATCGACACGCCGAGCGCGACGCCGGCCAGGCCCCCGAGCATGGCCAGCGCCGACGATTCGATCAGGAACTGGATCATGATCGCCGCGCGCGTGGCGCCCAAGGCCTTGCGCAAGCCGATCTCGCGCGTGCGCTCGTTGACCGAGACGAGCATGATGTTCATGATGCCGATGCCGCCGACCAACAGCGAAATGGCGGCTACGATACCCAATAGGAGAGAGATCGTGCGCGTCGTCTCCTGCAGCGTCGCCTGCATCTCCGCCATGTTGCGCAGCGTGAAATCGTTGTCCTTGTAGTCGGGCAGGCGGTGGCGGTGGCGCATGAGCGCCGTGATCTCGTCCATCACGGTCGCGATCGAGTCCGGCGCGTCGGCTTCGATCGCCATCTCGTGCAGGTAGATCGTCCCGATCACGCGCTTCATCGCCGAGTTGATCGGCACGAAGACCATGTCGTCCTGGTCGCCGCCGCCGCTCGAGCCCTTGATCGGCGCGACGCCGACGACCTTGAAGTCCTGGAAGCTGAGCTTGATGTCCTTGCCGATCGGGTCCTCGGCGCCGAAGAGCTCGTCGACGACGGTCTGGCCGAGCACGACGACGCGCGCTTGCTCCAGGTTCTCGCGCTCCGTGAAGAAGCGTCCCGCGTACGGCGTGGCGTTGCGGATCGCCTCGTAGTTGGGCGTGACGCCCTGCATCTCGGTGACGTTGTTGTTGCCGTTGTAGACGACGCGCACGTTCGCCTCGGCCTCCGGGTACATGTCGGAGACGTGCGGCAGGCCGCGGATCGCCTTGGCGTCCTCCAGCGTGATGCGGTTGTAGTCGCCGGGGGCGCCACGCACGCCTCTCGTGGCGGGGGAGCCCGGGAACAGCATGATCAAGTTCGAGCCTAAGCTCGCGAGGCGGGCTTCGATGGATTTCTGCGCGCCGGCGCCGATGGCGAGCATGGCGATGACGGCGGCGACGCCGATGAGGATGCCCAACATCGATAAAAAGCTGCGTAAGCGGTTCGCGGACATCGCTCGGAAGGCGGAGAAGGCGTACTCTTTGAGCTCGGCGACGCTTGTGTCCTCCGCGCCGGCGATCAGTTGACGAGAAAAAGTCTCCGCCCGCGGCCGGGATGAAACGGTGGATAAAGCCCGCTTGCCGTTGAGCTCGTCGGATACGACGACGCCGTCCTTGATGCGGATCACTCTTTTCGCGTGAGCGGCGATGTCGGGCTCGTGCGTGACCATGATGATGGTGATGCCGGTCTCGTTCAAGCGCTGGAGCTCGCCTAAGATCTCGTCCGCCTGGTCCGACGCGAGGTTGCCCGTGGGCTCGTCGGCGAACAGGATGCGCGGCTTGTTCGCCAGCGCCCGCGCGATCGCCACGCGCTGCTGCTGCCCGCCCGAGAGCTGGTTCGGATGATGGTCGAGGCGGTCGCCCAGGCCGACGAGCTCGAGCAGCTCCTGCGAGCGCGCCTCCCTGTTCTGCGAGCCCGAGTAGATCAACGGCAGCGCGACGTTGTCCAGCGTGCTCGTGCGCTTGAGCAGATTGAACATCTGAAAAATAAATCCGATCGTGCGGGAACGAAGCGCCGCGCCCTCGTCGTCCGAGAGGTTCGAGACGTCGCGGCCCATCAGCCGGTAGCTGCCGCGCGTGGGCCGGTCGAGCAGCCCCAGGATCTGCATGAGCGTCGACTTACCGGAGCCCGACGGGCCCATGATGGCGACGAACTCGCCCTCCTCGATCGTCAGCGCGACGCCCTTGAGCACTCGCAGCGTCTCCCCGCCGACGATATAATCGCGCGTGATGCCGGCGAGCTCGATCAAGGCCATCCGACGCCAGTATACCGGGAGCGGGGGGATTTGCCCAGGGGCGGCCGCTAAAGGCAAGCTCAACTCTCTCCGGAGACAGTTGAGATTTGAGCTATCGCCGGCGATAGTCGAGATCGCCATCCGCCGCGCGGCGGATGACGAAGGCTAATAAAAGTTACGCGGCCGACAGCCTCCCGGGCCGTGCGCCCGGGTTAAACTATCGGCATGGCCAAACTGAGCGCCGTGCTCGTGACGTTGTCAGGATTGCTCGCGGCCCCGGCCTTCGCGCGGACGCTGCCCGCGTCGCCGGGGGGCTCGTTGAAGCAGGTCTACGGCAAGGTCGTGTCGTTCGACCCGAGGTTATGGCTGCTCGCGCTCAAGGGCGACGACGGGGTCACGCGGACGTTCGTCCTCGGCGCGGACGCGCGGCTGACCAAGGGTGGCGACGACAAGTCGATCGACGCCGGCGATCTCAAGCCGGGCGCGCGCGTGGCGCTGCGCTACGGCCGGTCGATCGCGGCCTCGGTGCACGTGAAGGTGTCGCCGGCCCACGCGGCCGTGGCGCGCACGGCCGCCGAGGGCCACTGACGGTCAGCGCGGCCACTTGAAGGCCGGCTGGCGGATGAAATACTTGGCGACGGCCATGAAGGCCGCCTTGCTGGTGTCCCGGATCTCGCGCACGAGAGCGAGGTCGACGCGCCGCTTGCCCGCGGCCTGAAGGGTTTTCAGGCGCTTGCGCAGCAGCCACAGACGCTGGTTGACGTCGACGAGCTTGGCCAGGCGGGGCGCGAGCACGCTGGCGGCGCTCACCGCCAGATGCTCCTGGTACGCCGGATCGTCGAGGTCGTGCTCCAGGACCTTGTCGAGGGCGAAATCCACGCGGACGCCGTACTGGCCGTTTCCGATGAGCACCGGAAAAATTTTATTGCTCGCGGCGAACTGCCCGCGCGTGAAGAACCGCACGGTGAGGCGGTCTTTCTCGCCGTCGCGGAGGATCGCTTCGTAGAAGCCGTGGTCTTTCTCGGCGTTCTCCTCGACCTCGCCGACATAGGGGATCGAGCCCTCTAGGCGGCCGTAGCTCTTCTCGAACTTCTTCTCCCGGAGCCCGGCCTTCGCCAGATCGCGCACGCCGTCGATCAGGCCGTCCGACATCTCCTCCACGGATTCAGAGAGAAAGAGCGGCGTCTCCATCCGGTTGATCAGACGCCGGACCTCGGCCGGCGCGTCGTCGAAGGAGGAGCCCGTCCAGTCGCCGGGAGTCTTGCCGTATTCCTCGGCGATGCCCTTGGCCCGGTGATAGATCGTGTGGAAGTTCGTCAGGATCTCGTCGGACCGGAAGGATTCGCCCTTGGCGTAGCGCGCGTCCGCGTAGACGTCCGCCTTGGGGAACGAGGCCCGGCTCGATTTGTAAAAATTGACGCGCAACGGCGCGAGCTGCCGAGCGTATTTGCCGCGGTCGACGTAGGCGTGCAGGAACTCGTGCAGCAGCGAGGAATTGGGTTTGGTCAGCAGCGGCCCGAGGTCGTCGGCCCACAGCCAGCCGCCGTTCGGCTCGAACGCGGCGATGCGGTTTTCCTGCTTGTTCGCGAGCGGGCTCCACAGCAAGGTCACGCCCATGTTCCGCTTCAGGCCGCGCGCCCAGCGGTTGATCGCGCTGCCGTCCCCGCCGGGGATGACGAGGACGCCGCCTTCCTGGTTCGGCCGCGTGACGGCGACGTTCGCGGCCTCGGCGGCCTCCAGTTGAGCCTTGTTGAGCGTCGCGCCGTCGAAGGGGGAGCGCCACGAGTCCGTGAGCTGCGCCACCATATCCAAGTAATGGAGCGTCGCGGGATGGTCCTTCGGCGCGGCGAAGTTCTCGGTGAAGACGCGAGGCCACTCGCGCTGGCTCTTCGTCGCGCTCGCCGCCGTCCCGCCCAAAGCGGCTGGAATCGGCGCGGCGAGCGCGGCCTCGAGCGCGGGCGTTAAGTTCGCGACGTCCTCAACGTCCGACGCGCCGCGCGGCGGGGCGGCCGGCGCGATGGGAGCGAGGCCTTCGGCGCCGAGCGGCGCTTCGAGGCGCGGGATGACGCGCTCCTGCGCGCGCGTGGGCAACGCCAAAATGACGAATAAGGCCATCTGCCTCATCGTTTTAAGTATGGCGTCCAGGGCGCGCGCGCGCCTGAGGCTTATGGACTGGGCCGAAGGCCGAAGGGCCTAGCTCAATCAGCTGGTCTTGTAGCCGTCGCGCTTCCACCACTCGAGGCCGCCGACGAGCTCCTTGACGGTGAAGCCCAGGCGCGCCATCTTGAGCGCGCCTTTCGTCGACGCGTTGCAGCCGATCCCGTCGCAGTAGGTGACGACCAAGGATTTCCTGTCGACCCCTTTGGTCGTCTTGGCGTCCATGGTTCGGTGGGGGATGCTCAGAGCGCCGGTGATGTGCTCCTTGCGGTAGGCTTCCGGCGAGCGCGCGTCGATCACGACGATTTTTTCGCCGTTGCGCATTCCTTCATTCAGATCGTAGGCGTCGATCTCGTACGCGAGCTTGGCTTCGTAGTGCTTGATCGGGTCCATGATGGGAATCTACAAAAAAGACGGAGTAGGCGAGGCCGCAAAGCGCGCCGACGCCCGCGCCCACGGCGGCGCCGAACGGCCCGGCGAGGCTGCCCGCGACGGCTCCGCCGGCGGCCCAGAGGGACATCTCGAAGGGCTTTCCTTCGGAGATGCCGCCGCTGGCGCCGACGGTGGGCTTTGATTCGCCGTCGTTGACGCGCCAGGAGATGGGCGGGGGCGTGACGGTCTTGGTGGAGACGACGATGTCGGTCTTCAAGTTCGCGGCGAACGCGGGGTGCGCGGCGAGCAGCAACGCCAAGAGGGGGCGGGGCACGTACTCACGACACCGGGGCGCGGGGTTTTGTTCCTTTATGACGGCATCCGTCTGCTGGCCCGCTAACGAATGTATTCGTAGAACGTGGATGAAAAAGTCTCTCCGGGATCGAATTGTCTCTTCATCTCAAGAAATCGATCCGGTTCGATAGGCTTTCGCAATTGATTCCGTAAATAGTCGTCATCGTTGCACCTCAGGATGGACGACTGAGGGAACGGACCTAATCCGCGTAGGTCGACTGTCTCGCTCTCGTTGCCCCGAGGTCCTAAGCGGGGCCGCGCGAGTTTTTATATTCTGGCTTCATGCGACATCCACTGAACGCCGTGGCCGTTTTAAGCGCTTTCTCTTTGCTTTTATCCGCGCGGTTCGCGGCTTCGGCCGATGTCGCCGACGTCGTCGGCCTGACGCTGCCGAACGTCTCCCCGCTGGCCGGCCCGATGTCGGCTCAGGCGGCGAGCACTCTCGTTCCCGCGATGGTCGTGCCGGCGCTCGTGCCGGGAGTTCTGGGAACGGGCGACGTCGTCGCGGCGGCTCCTGTTCCCGCCCCGGCGGTGGACGCGAGCTACTTCGCGGGCGGGGTCGGGGTGTTTCAGACGCACGGCGAGGGGAAGGCTTGGCCTTCGAGCTTGGCCGCGCGTCGCAAGCTCGTCGATGAGTCGACGGTTGGGCTCTTCGACGGGGCGGCGATCCAGCTCTACCCCTTCGAGGCATGGAGCTATCGCGGCTACTCCGACACCAGGGTCCCGTCGGTATGGGCTGACGCCGGATCGGTGTACGCGGTGCACCAAACTCAGGGGCCGGGCAATGCGTGGACGACGACGTCCATCGTGAAGCATGATCGCGCGGCCGGGCGATCTTTTACGCTGCCTATTCCTAGCAGGCCTGAGCGCGGGATCCGCATCCTCGGCGGCGATGAGCGCTATCTCTACTATCAGTCCAGCAAAGGCGTTTACCGAGTGGAGAAGGGTTTTTCCGAGCGCGCGAAGGAGGAACTGACGTTCAAGCCGGCGGGGACGGACGAGCTGGCGACCTTTGCCGTGAGTCAATCCGCTCAAAAGGCGTACTACGTCCCGGTTCGCGGCGGCGAGCTTTGGGAGCTCGACCTGCGGAGCGGAAAGACCGCCAAAATTCTCTCGAATCCGGCCTTGTCCGGCTTCTCTATTTTTGGCCACGTCGCGCCCTCCCTCGTGGTGGGAGAGAGGTTGTTCGTGGGCTCCGGCGCAGATCTCATTACGATCGACCTGAACGCGAAGACCGTCGACAGGCACAAGGATTTCGTCCCGCCCGTCACCCGCCTCCCGCGCTCCGTTTCGGACATCGCGTGGAATCCGCGGCGGGGGAAGCTGCTCATCGCGTCCGTGGACGATGTGGCGATGTTCAATAACTCTAAGATCGGCTTCCTGCATACCGTCGACCCCGCTTCCCTGACGGTCGAGACGAACACGCGAATCCGTCTTGCCAGCCCCGTCTGGGACGACGACCGATTGGGCACCCAGGTCCAGTCCGTTTTCGCCGAGCCCAACGGCCTCGTCACCGTCGGGACCGCCTTGGGAGGCTTCACGATCCGAAACCGCTCGCTCAATTCGGAGTTCGTGCGCGTGCGGCACAAGGTGACGAACTGGTGGGATCGGTTCTGGGGTCGCCGCGGACTCTAGCCGCGACGGCGGGTCTTCTCGATCATCGGCGAAAGTCCCTGACCTTCGAGCCAAAACGCTGGATCACGTGAATCTGCGGGAGCTGATCGCTCGGAAGCTAACCCGATCGTGATAATCCAGTCCCCTAAAACCGCTAAAATCCCCCGTGCTCCGCGCGTCCCAATCCGCCCTCGCGCTCTCGCTCCTCTGGCTGCTCGCCGCCCTCATCACCGGCGGCACCGCCTGGACTCCGGCCTTCCTCGCCTCGGCGTCCGCCTGGCTCCTGCTCTTCCTTAAATCAAACCGCAAACCCTGGGAAAAACACCCCGCCGCCTTCTGCGCGCTCTCCGCCCTCGCCGCCTATCTGTCTACTTTTAGATGGCACGGCGGCGACGACATCACCAACAGCCTCTTCCCCATCGAAGTTCTCAAATACCACACGCTGCAGATGAACGACGTGATCTCTCCGTGGCTCGACGGCAAATCCCACGACTTCATCGTCGACGTCGGCCCGCATCGGCTCTCATTCCACCCCATCTTCACCGGCATCCTCGCGATCCCGTTCTACATCATCCCCGTTCTCTTCAAAGCCCCGATCACCGAGACGTTCTTGCACAACATGTCGAAGCTCTCCGCCTCCTGCCTCGTGACGCTTTCCGTAATAGTCTTCTATAGAGCCGCCGCCGCGCGCGCTTCTAAAGGCTGGGCACTCGCCACGACGCTCATCTACGCCTTCGGCACGTTTTCTTTCAGCATCTCGAGCCAAGCCCTTTTCCAGCACGGCGCCACGCAGCTCGGCGCCGCGTTGATCTTCTGGGGATTGGCCACGAATAAGGACTGGTCGGGCTTCATCGCCGGCCTCGGCTGCGGCGTGGCTTTGGCCGCGCGCGGCGACAGCGTCTTCTTCGCCGTCGCCGCCGGGCTCTACGTCTTGTGGCGCAAACCGAAGACGCTGTTTCGCTTTATATTGGGCGCGGCCGGCCCCATCGCCTTGATCGGCTCGTACTGGCTTTACTACACGGGGAAGTTCGCCGAGCCCGGCACCGCGAACCAGCTCTCCGGCTTCGGCCCGTTCCAGACCGAGGCCTTTTTCGCCTTGCTCGCCAGCCCCACGCGCGGCCTGATTTTCTTTTGCCCCGCGGCGTTCTTCGGCCTCGCCGCCGCCTTTTCTAAGGAGAAAGACGAGCGCGCCCTCGGCGTTTGCTTTATACTCGCCTGCCTCGGCTACTGGTTCTTCGTCTCGCACTTCCGCGCGTGGACGGCCGGCATGACGTTTGGTCCGCGCTACTTCGCCATGCTCGCGACCGTGCTCTTGCTGCTCTCCGCCGGCGTCGAGGACTGGGTGCGCCGCAAGCATCTGCTCGCCGTTTGGGCCGCCGCCGGGGCGTTCTCGATCGTCACGCACGCGCTCGGCGCCTATCTCACCTGGCCGGGGTCGTTCAACCTCGGCATCCAAGAGGCGACGGCCTGGCAATTCTCGCTGCACCCACTGCTCAACACGCTGCGGCCCGACGGCGCGCTCGGCAAGCTGCCCTTATTCGCGCGCGTCGTCGTCCTCGCCGGTCTTCTCTTCTTCGCCCGGGCCCTGGCGAAGACCCTGCGCCGCGTAGTATACTGACGTCGTACAGATGTCCGAGACCCCGTTTCATCCCGTCGTCGACGCTTGGTTTCGCGCGCGCTTCGGCGCGCCGACCGACGCGCAGCGCCTGGGCTGGCCGCATATCGCGGCCGGCCGCCACACGCTGATCGCCGCGCCGACCGGCTCCGGCAAGACGCTGGCCGCGTTCTTGTCGTGCATCAACGACCTCGTGCGCGGGGGCGTCGACGGAAGGCTCGAGGACCGCGTCGAGGTCGTTTACGTATCGCCTCTGAAGGCTCTTTCGAACGACATCCGCCGCAATCTCGAGGCGCCGCTGGCCGAGATCCAAGAGGCGGCCGGCAAGGCCGGCGTGCTGCTGCCTCCGATACGCGCGCTGGTCCGCACCGGCGACACGCCGGCCCACGAGCGCGCGGCCATGCTCAAGCGTCCGCCGCACATCTTGGTCACGACGCCCGAGTCTCTCTATCTGCTTTTGACTTCGCCGAAGGCCCGGCCGCTGCTCTCGTCGGTCAAGACCGTCATCGTCGACGAGATCCACGCGCTGGCGCGCGACAAGCGCGGCGCTCACTTGGCCCTTTCATTAGAGAGGCTCGAGGCCGTTTGCGCCCAGCCGCCCGTGCGCATCGGCCTCTCGGCCACGCAAAAGCCGATCGAGGCGATGGCTCACCTCCTCGTCGGCAACCGCGACGCCGAGTGCAAGATCGTCGACATCGGCCACCAGCGCGAGCTCGATCTCGCCGTCGAGGTCCCGCCGTCGCCGCTCGGCGCCGTCTGCTCGAACGAGCAGTGGGCGGAGGTGGACGCGCGGCTCGAGGAGCTGATCAAGAATCACCGGAGCGTGCTCGTCTTCGTCAACACGCGGCGCATGGCCGAGCGCGTGGCGTTTCGGCTCACCGAGCGCTTGGGCGAGGGCGCGGTGGCGAGCCATCACGGGTCCTTGTCGCGCGAGCTGCGCCTGGACGCCGAGTCGCGCTTGAAGGAAGGGAAGCTCAAGGCCATCGTCGCCACGGCGTCGCTCGAGCTAGGCATCGACGTCGGCTATATCGACCTCGTCTGCCAGATCGGCTCGCCGCGCTCGATCGCCACTTTTCTTCAAAGGGTCGGCCGCGCCGGCCACCGCCTGGGCGCGATCCCGAAGGGCCGGCTCTTCGCGCTGACGCGCGACGAGCTGCTGGAGGCGCTGGCGATCTTGCGGGCCGTGCGCGCGGGGCGCCTGGACTCCGTCGAGCCGCCGGAGGCGCCGCTCGACATCCTGATGCAGCAGATCGTGGCCGAGGTCGCCGCGCAAGACTGGGACGAAGACGCGCTCTACGCGCTATTTCTTAAGGCTTGGCCGTACCGGAATTTGAAGCGCGAGGATTTCGACCGCGTCGTTCAGCTCGCGAGCGAGGGCCTGGCGCGCGGGCGCAAGGACGGGGCGCTTCTCCACCGCGACGCGATCAACAAGCAGCTGAAGGCGCGGCGCGCGGCGCGGCTTTCGGCGCTGACCTCCGGCGGCGCGATTCCCGAGACGGCCGATTACCGCGTCGTCACCGAGGAAGACGGCGCCTTCGTCGGCAGCGTGAACGAGGACTTCGCCATCGAGAGCATGGCGGGCGACGTGTTCCTGCTCGGCAACACGTCCTGGCGCATCCGCGCCGTGCGCGGCGGCAACGTCTTCGTCAGCGACGCGCGGGGCGCGGCGGCGACGATCCCATTCTGGCTCGGCGAGGCGCCGAGCCGGACGATCGAACTCTCCTCGGAAATTTCTTTTTTAAGAGAGGAGTTGGCCGAGCAAGCCAAGAAGGGGCAGACCGCGGCGACGGACTGGCTCAAGCGGGAAACCGGCGTCGAGGGCTTCGCCGCCGAGCAGGCCTACTCTTACGTCGCCGCGCAGCTGGCCGCCGTGGGCTTCGTGCCCACGCAAAAGAAGGTCTTCTTCGAGCGCTTCTTCGACGACACGGGCGGCATGCAGCTCGTCGTCCATTCGCCTTACGGCGCGCGCGTCAACCGCGCTTGGGGCCTCGCGCTGCGCAAGCGCTTCTGCCGCACCTTCGACTTCGAGCTGCAGGCGAGCGCCGACGACGACGGCGTCGTCTTGTCGATGGGCGTGCAGCACAGTTTCCCGGTCGAGCAGCTCTTTAAGCTCTTGAAGTCGGACCACGCGCGCGAGACGCTCGTGCAAGCCTTACTGGCCGCGCCGATGTTCCAGGTGCGCTGGCGCTGGAACGTCACGCGCGCGCTCGCCGTCTTGCGGATGCGCGGCGGCAAGAAGGTCCCGCCGCCGTTGCAGCGCTTCCGCGCCGACGATCTTTTGACCGCCGTCTTTCCGTTGCAGACCGCCTGCTTCGAGCACCGCCCGCCCGAGGTGCCGATCCCGGACCATCCGCTGGTCGCCCAAACCCTGCACGACTGCCTGACCGAGGCGATGGACGTGGCGCGCTGGGAGGGCCTCTTGCGCGACGTCGAGGCCGGCAAGGTCGAGCTCGTCGGCCTCGACACGCGCGAGCCCTCGCCGTTCTCGCACGAGATCTTGAACGCGAACCCCTACGCGTTCTTGGACGACGCGCCGCTGGAAGAGCGCCGCGCGCGCGCCGTGGCCGTGCGGCGCATCCTCTCGCCCGAGGACGCGCAAGACCTCGCGCGCCTGGACCCGGACGCCGTCGCGCGCGTCAAAGAGGACGCCTGGCCGCTCGCGCGCGACGAGCACGAGCTGCATGACGCGCTGATGTCGGCCGTCGCCATCCCTTCGGAAGAAGGCGGGGAATGGAAGCGCCACTTCGAGAAGCTCGTTTCCGCCGGAAGAGCGGCGTCGACGGGAACGCTGTGGTTCGCCGCGGAGCGGCTGCCGCTGATCCGCGCGCTGTTTCCCGACGCCAAGATCACGCAGGCGCTCTCGCTGCCCGCCGCGCTGGAGAAGACCGTCGAGTCGACCGAGGCGTTACTAGCGCTCGTCCGCGGCCGATTGGAGATCGTCGGGCCGACGACGGCCTCCGAGCTTTCCGGCAAGCTCGGCCTGCGCGTCTCCCAAGCGGAGTCCGCGCTGTCCGCGCTCGAGGGCGAGGGCTTCGCGCTGCAAGGCCGCTTCACTGATCCCGCCGTCAAGGAAGTCGAGTGGTGCGAGCGCCGCCTGCTCGCGCGCGTCCACCGCCTGACCTTGGACGGCGCGCGCAAGCGCGTGCGGCCCGTGCCGCCCGAGACGTTCTGGCGCTACTTGTCTGAATACCACCATCTCGCTCCTTCGGACCGGCGCGACGGGCGGCTCGGCCTTTACGAGGCCGTCGGCCAGCTGCAAGGCTTCGAGCTGCCGGCCGCCGCCTGGGAGGCCGAGGTGCTGCCCGCGCGCGTCGGCAAGTACCAGCCCGAGTGGCTCGACACGCTTTCCTTCTCGGGCGAGCTCGTTTGGGGCCGCCTGCGCCAGCCGAAAAGAGCCGAAGACGGCCCGGCCGCGTCGCTCACGCGCGTCGCGCCCATCGCGCTGGCGTTCCGCCAGGACTTGGGCTGGGTGCTGCCGCCCGAGCGCGCCGATCCGGCGCGGGTCCACATGAGCCCCGCGGCGGCGACGGTCTACGCCGCGCTGGTCAAAAACGGCGCGCTGTTCTTCGACGACGCCGCCGAGGCCGCCAAGCTCCTGCCCTCGCAGGCGCGCGAGGCGTTGAGCGAGCTCTCGGCCTTGGGCGCCGTCACGTCCGACGGCTTCGCCGCGCTGCGCGGCCTCGTGCTGACGCGGCCCGCCGCGCAAAGGCGCAACTCGCGCTGGCGCGCGCCGCGCGTGCCGGGCGCTGGCCGCAGCGGACGCTGGACGCTTTTTCCGGGGCGCTACGCGGCCGCCTCGCCCGACCAGCGATTGCAGCAGTGGTGCTGGCAGCTGTTGCGGCGCTACGGCGTGGTCTTTCGCGACCTCGTGACGCGCGAGGCCGCCGCGCCGTGGTGGGGGGAGATGGTGCCGCTATTGAGGCGCATGGAAGCGCGCGGAGAAGTACGCGGCGGGCGCTTCGTCTTCGGCGTCGCGGGCGAGCAATACGCGCTGCCCGAGGCCGTCGAGGAGCTGCGCCGCGCGCGCGAGGAGCCGCGCTGGCTCGTCGTCTCCGCGTCGGATCCGTTGAATTTGGAAGGCATCATCTCGAAGGGCGCGCGCGTGCCCGCCACGCGCGGCAACCGCCTGCTTTACCGCGACGGCGCCGTGCTGGCCGTGCTCCAGGCCGGCGAGCTCGAGTTCCGCCAGGGCTTGGACGGCCCGGCGCGAGACCTCGCCGCGCGCGCGCTGCGCTTGCAGCCGCAGAGCCTGCGCGACGGCGTGCTCTCCGAGCTGGCCGAGCTTATGGCGAAAGCCTGAGCGAACTCTTGCCGACAAGAGTTGGATCATCCGCCACGTGGCGGATGCAGACTACGTCCGGACATAGTAGAATCGCCGCGTGAGCCGCCTTTTCTCCCCGATCACGCTGCGGTCTCTCACGCTCCGCAACCGCGTCTTCGTCTCGCCGATGTGCCAGTACTCCTGCGTCGACGGGATGGCGGACGACTGGCACCTCGTCCACCTCGGCAGCCGCGCGGCGGGCGGCGCCGGCCTCGTGATGGCCGAGGCCTCGGCGGTCCTTCCCGAGGGGCGCATCTCGCCGGGAGACTCGGGCCTCTGGAACGACCGGCAAGCCGAGGCCTGGGGCCGCGTCGCGCGCTTCATCAAGGCTCAGGGCGCCGCGCCGGCGATCCAGCTCGCCCACGCCGGGCGCAAGGCCTCCACGCGCGTGCCGTGGGACCGCGGGCGGAGCGCCGCCGTCGACGCGGGCGGCTGGACGCCGCTTGGCCCCACCGATGAGCCCTTCGACGCGGATTACCCCAAGCCGCGCGCGATGACCGAAAAGGATATTCAAGACGCCGTCGCCGCGTTCGCCGCCGCCGCCGTCCGCGCCAAGGACGCGGGCTTCGAGGTCGTCGAGCTCCACTTCGCGCACGGCTACCTGGCGCACGAGTTCCTGTCGCCGCTCGTCAATAAAAGGACGGACCGCTACGGCGGCTCGTTCGACAACCGCGTCCGTTTCGCGGTCGAAGCCGCGCGCGCCGCGCGCAAGGCCTGGCCCGAGGCGCTGCCGATGTTCGCGCGCGTGTCGGCGACGGATTGGGTCGCGGGCGGCTGGGACGTGGAGCAGAGCGTGGAGCTCGCGCGCCGCCTCAAGGCCGAGGGCGTCGATCTCATCGACTGCTCGAGCGGCGGCGCCGTGCCGGGCGCGCGCATCCCCGTCGGGCCGGGCTATCAAGTGCCGCTCGCCGAGAAGATCCGCCGCGAGGCGGCGGTCCCGAC
>CAZRIP010000021.1:0-36331 GCA_964600165.1 uncultured Elusimicrobia bacterium
CAGGTCGCGGCGCTCAAGAAGCTGAAGAAGACGCGCGACAACAAGAAAGTCGAGGCTTGCCTCAAACGCCTGCGAGATGAGGCGCGCGGCGAGACGAATCTTCTGCCCGCGATCCTCGAGGCGGTCGAGGCTTACACGACCGTCGGCGAGGTCACGTCGGCGCTCAAGACCGTCTTCGGAGAGTATCCCGCTTTCAGCGGATGAAAAAAGCCGTCTTCGCGACGTTGCTGCTCGCCGCCGGCTGCGCCGCCGCGTATTTCATCGCGTTTACCCCGGGCGGCGCGGTGGAGCTTTCGCTGCCGCCGGGCGTGTCCGCGCACCAGACGGCGCGCATCTTGAAGCAAAACGGCGTCGTGCCCTCGTCGATCCTGTTCCGGGTCGCGGCGAAATACAGCGGCACCGACCGCAAGCTCAAGCCCGGCAGCTACCGCCTCAAGCGCAACATGCCGCTTCCCGCGCTGCTCGCCCAGCTCGAGGCGGGGCCCAACAACGGCGTGAGGGTCGTGATCCCGGAGGGCTTCTCGGCGCGCCAGATCGCCGAGCGCCTGGAGGCGGACGGCGTCTGCAAGGCCTCGGAGTTCATGAAGCTCGCCGAGGAGCAGCGGCTTGAAGGCTACCTTTTCCCGACGACCTATATCTTCGAGCCGAACTCGCCCGCGGGGAAAGTGACCGCGCGCATGCAGGGCGAGTTCAAGAAGCACATGCAGCCGGAGTACGACTCCACGAACCCGAAGCCCGCGCTCACTCTGCATCAGCTGCTGACGCTCGCCTCGATCGTCCAGCGCGAGGCCGTCCTCGACCAGGAAAAGCCGATGATCGCGGCGGTCTATTTGAACCGCATGCGCATCCGCATGCGCCTCGAGGCCGATCCGACGGTGCAGTACGCGCTCGGTCATTGGAAGAAGGGCCTGACGTTGTCCGATCTTCATAACCCTTCCCCTTATAACACTTACGTCCATTACGGCCTGCCGCCGGGGCCGATCTGCAATCCCGGCGTGGAGTCTTTGAAGGCCGCGATGCATCCGGCGCGGACGGACGCCATCTATTTCGTCGCCGACAACACGGGCGGGCACGTCTTTTCGGCGACGCTCGAGGATCACATCGAGGCCAAGCACCAGTACCACCGCGGGCTGCGCGAGATCAAGCGCAAGCTCAAAGAGCAGCAGGCGCAGAAGAAGTCAGGCTGACCGGTCGCCAATAATAACTTCTTTTGCTACAATCAGCATGACGGGCGTGTAGCTCAGCTGGGAGAGCGCTTCCTTCGCAAGGAAGAGGTCGCAGGTTCGATCCCTGTCACGTCCACCAATTTCGACGTTAGTGAGACGCTAGGCCCTCGGCCAGATCAGCGGCCAGGCTTCCTACCTTCCGCTCATCGAGGAGCGCTTTTCGGACCGCCTCGAAAGCCGGCTTCGGCGCGTAGCGCTCGTCGAGCATCGCGGGCAAGAAGATCGGCAGCCAGTCGTGCTTGTCCGTGAATCCCCAGAAGACGACGGCCTTGCAGGCGGGCTCCGAGACGCATGCGCTGACGCCCTGCGCGTAGAGCGCGGCTTGGTCTCTCAGATCGCGCGGGAACGGCTTGAAGCCGAACTCGCGCGCGAGCGCCGCGTCCACGTTGACCAACGACACGTCGAGCTCGGTGATATGCACCTCCAACCCGAGGCCGGCGAAGAGATGGATGAACCCGCGCATGTCGCCGTAATCGCGCGCGGAGGCCAGGTGCATCTGCAGGCCCACGCCGTCGATCGGAACGCCTTGCGCCTTGAGATCCCTGAGCAGGCGCAGGATCGCCTCGGTCTTTTCGGCCATCAAGCCGCGGCGGCCGTAGGTGTTGATGTAGTCGTTGTAGAAGAGCTTGGCCTTCGGGTCCGCTTCATGCGCCCAGCGGAAGGAATCGGCGATGTACTGCGTCTCCGCGTTCGCCCAGGCGCCGGTCCGTAGCCGGCCGTCGTCGTCGACGGCCTCGTTGACGACGTCCCAAGAGTAGACTCGCCCCGCGAAATGGCCGGCCACGGTCTGGATGTGGTTCTTGAGGAGCTCTTTCAACCGCTCGGGAGGCAGCGCCGCCGCCCATTGCGGGAAGATGCGGTGCCAGACCAGCGTGTGTCCGCGCACGCTCATCCGGTGAGCGGCGGCGAACTCCATGACGCGATCGGCCCGCGAGAAATCATAACTGGACGCAGTCGCGCCGGGGCGCGGATGGACCGCGTCGAATTTCATCGCGTTTTCCGGCGTGAGCATGTTGAACTGCTCCGCCAGCACGCGCGCGTAATCCACGTCGCCCGAGAGCGCGCGGTCGTCCACCGCGGACCCGATGAAAAGTCCGCGGGTCGCGGCCGCGTCCTTGAGCGTTTGGGCGCGCGGCGCGGAAGAAAAAAAGGTCATCGCCGCGAAGACCCCAAGTCCGAGCGCCGGGTGCCTCATGAGCGCTATATTTTACGCTGGCGCCGTTCGTTCCGCCTAGGGCCTTTAGGGCGCGCAGGAATAGGCCCTTGCTCGATCTCCCGCGCGTCCACCAGTTCAATTAGCGCAGCGGGACGGCCGGGATGATCGGCTTGAATACGGGCAGCGGCGCCACGCTGGCCGGCCTCGGCGGGTGCTTCTTCGCCAGCAGATCGAACTGAAGCGTCAATCCGACGCTGTGGGAGCCGCGGGCGCCGGATCTTTCGGCGTTGATGCCGTAGCCGTAGTCGAGAAGGACGTTCCAGGCGTGGCTGTCCGATTCGTACTGCAGGCCGATCCCGGCGCCGGAGTTGGAGGGTCCTTGCTGCTCGAGGCCCGGGACGTAGGATACGACGGCGAACGCCCCGAACACGTTGACCATGAAGCGCTTCGCCCGGTCGAGCGGCACGCCGTACTGGCCGGAGAAAAGGATGAAGCGCCGGGCGGTGAGCTCCTGGTTGTAGTAGCCGGGGATGTCCTTCGGGAAATCCGAGGTCAGCGGCAGGAACCCGCCCAGCGCGAATCCGTTGAGGCGGTCCGCGTCGACGCTCGTGCCCGCGGACATCCCGAGCCCCATGCGACGACCGGATGGCAGCACGTGCACCAACACGGTCTTGAGCCATCCGAAATGCGACGTGGGCTGGAGCACTCGGTCGCCCGACAGGCCGTAGGGGCCCTGATGGTTGCGGATGCGCCCTTCGTACCAAGCGGAGACCTCCAGAGCGTCCGAGGGCGGCATGGTCGGCCGCTCGCCGCCGAAACGCAGGCCGAAGCGCGTGATGTAGGTCACGTGATCGGACGGCAGGACGAAATCCGAGGCCGTGTATTGGGATCGCTCGAAGTCCGAGTATTGGACGCTCTCGCGCAGGACGGCGCTGAGCGGGATCATCCGGCCGGGGTCGAAAAGGTGGTAGACGCTGATCGAGCCCGTGGCGCCGTCGCCGTTGAACGACTCCTCGCGAAAATAATGGCCGTCCCGCACCTCGGCGTGATCCTGCTCGAAGCCCCCGCCGGCCAGGCCGAAGGCGAGGTCGGTATCGGGCCCCAGCGCCTTTCCTATGCCGTACTCGCCGTCGGCATAGACGGGAGCGACGGCCAGCCGCAGGGCCGAGCCCTTGCGCAGGTAGTCCGGCTCGTTCAAGTAGAAAAAGGCGTAGCCGGCCGTCGGTCCGGCGCCCGATAAGGGATGATCCCACCCGAACTCCGCGAGCCTTTGCTTCAGGGGATCGATCTGGCCGAGGCACGCTCCCGCCGGCACGAGCCAAAACAAGAGCGCGGACGCCGCGATCCGTCGCGCGCGCGGCGCTTCGCTCCTCATCTCAACGCGCCGGCGTGGACTCTCCGGCGGCGGCTCGCTTGCGCAGCTTCGAGATCGTCAGGCTTTTTTTGACGAGAGCGCCCGCGCAGACGAGAAGGCCGGCGATCATCCCCGCGGCCGCCGAGAGCGTGAGCGCCAGGCCGAGCGAGACGTGGAGCTCGGCGTGGAAAAAGCGCACGACGACGGGGTCGCCGTTCTGGAACGCGAAGACCGCCACCAGGACCGCGACGAGCAAAGTACCGACGAGCGCGGAGATCACGCGCCGCGGCCGGAGCGCGTAGAGGAACGCGCCGAGCGCGACGCGTTCTTGGAGCGGTTGCGCCGGCTCAAGAAGGACGCGCCCGAGCGTTTTCGGCGATGCCGCAGCGCGCGCGCGTCCTTCTTCGGCCCCGATCGCTCCTGGCGATATCGAAGAGCTTCCCCTCTGGTCGTCATGCCTCACCCCCTCTGCTATTCTACCCCAGCAGGATAGGTCGAGCCCCATGTCGCCCGCGTAACTCTTTTTCGGCATGTGGGCGGGTGCCAGATTTGCCATACTTTTTCGCGATGGCGCATTTGACCGGCAAGAACATCCACTTTCCGCAGACCCTGATCCGCTTGCGCCGTGAGCAGGGGTTTCCCACGGCTTACGCGTTCTTTCAGCAGCGCGGAGGCAGGCGCGTGTTCGGGCTTTCCTTCACCAACTACCTCAATTTCGAGCGGGGAAAGAGCCTCCCGCAGGGTCCGCGCCTGACGGCGGTGGTCTCCGCTCTGGGCCTGGCGCCTTTATCTCCGGGAGCGCGGCAGCTCGTCTACGCCTACATCCACGACATGCTGGGTTCCGAGGAGCTTCTCAAGTCCGTGATGATCGCCTCGCCCGATCCCGCGCCGGCCAGCTGGCAGCTGGCCGAGAACGCCGCGCGCCAGGCCATCAGCCAGCGCAGCGTCCAACTGACTTTGGCCCAATACCAAGTCCTGGCCGACGACAAGATCGCCTACGCCTGCCACGTGATCCTTTGCAACACGAGGGGCTGGGTCGAAAAGAAGGAGCTCTCGGAGATGGCGGGATCGTCGGGCAAGCCCTTCGAGGCCGCGCTCGCCAGGCTCAAGGCCGCGAAGCTCGTCAAGCCGGAAGGCGGCCGCTTGAAAAGCCCGCTGGCCGGAAGCTACGTCGTGCCGCCGGCCGTCACGCCGGCCACCGCCGCCGTCTACGCCCGCCTGCAGGCTCACCGCAACGAATGGGCGAAGCGCTCGGGCAAGGTCGAGTTCTCCCGCTACTTGCTCCTGCGCGCGCCGGAAGGCAAGTTTTCGGGCTACCTGCCCCACCTGGCGGACGTCGTGAGCATGTCGGCGCTTTACGGCGACGTCGAGCGCGCGGAAGATTCGGCGATGTTCCTCGTCGAAGGCCGCGTCACCCGCCTCTTCGCTTAACCCCGCAAGACCTCTCGCGGCGCATGAACGCCGCGCGATCCGTTGACGCGGCGCATGACGGCCCATTGCTCGAACGCCGCGGGCCGAGAGCCCCCTGATGGCCGCCGTCCGACGCCCTACACTGAGGGCAAGACGGCATCCAAAATAAGGAGGATCAAAATGGCTCTCAAGAAACCGCTGTTGTCGCTGTTGGCCGTTTGCATCATGGCGCCCGCCGCCCACGCCGCGTTCTGCGTCAACAACTTCTCGCTCGAGCAGGCGCAGAACGCGTTGAAAATCGCGGCCGCCTCGCGCGACAACGGGATCGCGAATAATTACGACTACTTGATGGCCGAGAAATCCTTCCTCGAGCTGAAGGTCTGCTTGGACGCCGGGAATACCGAAAACCAGGACGATCGCTACGGTTATCCGTCCCTCAAGGCGTTGGCCTCCAACACCGTGTCCCGCCTCGCCATCGCCCAGGCCATCCTCAAAAGCGGACAGGCGATGCAGTCCGAGGTCGACCTCGTCAGCGCCGAGAAAGACATGCGCTCTCGGGCCTGCGCCAGCTCCTTGAAGGAAGCCCAGGCGCTCTCTTACAACGGAGTGATCAACCTGCTCGAGCTCCAGATGGTCAAGGATACTTGCGCGATATTGAAATAATCAAGGACTCACGCCGCGAGCGACGATCCCATCCTCGGTCACGCTGGCGTCGCGCCACTTGGGTGAATTGATCGGCTCCAGCGGCCTGTAAAGCCGCGCGAGGGGGCCGTCGGTTCCACGGCGCACGCTGACGATCAGCGACACCGGGCAAGAGTCGGAGCTTTCGCCTCCTCCAAGAACCTTGATGCGGCGAGGCGAATAGAACGCGAGGGACAGGTCGCCGGCGTAGATGCCGCGCAGGGAAATCGCGACGTCTTCCGGCGAGCCCGGTATGGAGATGCCGCGCCCGATCCAGCCGATGCAGTCCCCCGGCGCCAGCGACGCGGCCTCGCGCGCGAAGTCGGCGAAGATAGGGGAATGAAGGGCCGGATCGTTGGCGAGAGCCCACAACGCTCCGCTGACGGCCTGCCACGGCGCCAAGCTGATGGCCGCCGCCGCCGCTAAGAGAGGGCGCCAACGCGCTCCGGGCGCGAGCGCGCGCAGCGCTTCTTGGACGCCCGTGCCGAGCGCGGCGTAGACGAGCGGAACGAAGCATAAGGCGTAACGGGGGTCGCGGTTGCCGATCGCCAGGCTCATCAACGTCAACGGCGTCGCGAGGCAGATCGCCAATCGCGCGTCCTCTCTCCGTCGCCTGACGATCCAGACGGCCGCGCCGGCGAGCGCCAGGCAGGACCAGCGGGGCCCGAGCTCCCGGGCAAGGCCGATGAGGTAGGTCGAGCGCGGCGACGGGTTTCTCGGATGGACGAGGTTCTCCATGACGAGAAAGATCGACCAGCGCCAGGTTCGCGCGATCGCGTCCGCCCAGCTCGCCTTGACCTTGAAGGTGATGAACACGGTCGCGACGGCCGCGGCGCCTCCCGCGGCGAGGAGCGCCGGCCACAGGCGATCACGAAGGATCACCGCGCGATTTCCCGGCCGCGCCTCGGCCAATCGCCAAGCCAGCGGCGCGACGATCAGGATGGCGAGATGAAACCGCGTGGCGACGGCCGCGGCGTAGGCCAGGGCGCACAGCCGGCGGTTGCCCGGCGTCGGCTCGTCGGAGCTTCGCCACGCGGCGGAAAAAAAGGCCACGCTTGCGAGTCCCGCCGCGATATCGAAGAGCGCGAACGGGGCGCAGCGAAGCGCCAAGGGATCCGCGGCGAGGCAGATCGCCGCCGCGGCCGCCGCGGCTCGGCCGGCGCGAGGCCGGACGAAAAGATAGGTCGCGGCCACGAGCGCCCCGAAGCAGCCGGTCATCGCCAAGCGCGAGCAGAACAGCGCGGCGAACGGTCCCCCACGCGAGTATACGGCGGAGAGCATCGGGGCCAAGAGCAGGGAAGCTCCGGCGGGGCGCACCGTCGCAGGCAATACGTCCAAGCCCGCGCCGCCGACCCGGACGGCGTTGGACAAAGTGAGGAGGCCGTGCCAATAGTCGGTGACGACCCGGCGCGAAAGCCACGCGGTGAGAGCCCAGGGGCCCAGGGCCATGGCTCCGGCAGTCAGGGCGTCAGCGCGGCGCATCGCGGGAGAGTATGGGGTAATAGTATAGACCTTGCGGCGAGACTTCGGGCGAGCCGAGCCGGAGCGGCTCGAGCCACGCGATCAATCGTCTGGCTTCGTCGTCCTCATCCTCCGTGAACGCGTCGCGCCGCCGGAAGACCCAATCGGAGGCCAGCCAAACGACCGCTCCCGCGGCCAGGCGCGCGTCGACCTCGCCTCGAAGCCGGCTCGATAGAAGGCCGCGCGGCCGGAACGCGGCCTGCCGCTCGATTTGGGGATCGAGGGCCTTGCGGAACCCCCTTTCGGGCTCGTCGAGCGTCACGAGCAGGCCGCCTCGTCCCATTCGCTCCCCGACGAAAACGGCCTCGCGTTCCGAGGCGAGCTGCCGCCTGATGTCCGTCGCGGCTTCCCGTACCGCGAGCGCGACGCATAGAGAGGCGGCGGCGAGCGCCGCGCAGCGACCCGGCTCCCTTCGGTTACGAACGGCGCGCCAGACGGCGGGCAGCGAGCAGGCGATCGCCGTCAGCGGGAGAAACGGCCAGCCTGGATCCCAAAGGAACGTGCCGGCGACGCAGGCCGCGATCGCGGTGAGCGCGAGACGATCGCGGCAAAATGCCGAAGCGAGAGCCGCGCCCGTGCACCAGGACAGGGGACCGCCGCCTTGTTGGAAGCGCGTGATCTGAAGCGCGGGATCGAGCGTCCGCCAAAGCGCCTCGGATGACATCGGCCGATGGTAGCATTTCAGCTCCGAGGCCCGATCCCGCGCGCGTCCACCGGCTTATCGACGGACCACTTGGCCGCGCCGGTCGCGACGGCCAGATCGCCGAGCCGCGCGGCCACGACCCGCACGGCTCTTCCGATCGGCGGCAGCGCGTGCCGGCGCAGGCTTCTTCTCACTTCGGGCACGATGATGCCGCCGAGCGATTTCACCATCCCCCCGCCGAGCACGATCATGTCCGGGCTCAGGAAATTGACGAAGTTGGCGAGCACGAGCCCCACGATGCTCGCGCGGCTGCGGACGAGCTCCTCGATGTGCGCGTCGCCCGCGCGGATCGCCTCGGCGAGCGCGTCGGCGCGGATCTGAAGAACGTCGGCGCCGGCGCGCTTGAAAAGCCTCGGCGCCCATTGCTTGGCCGCCATCGAGGCCGCTTGGGCCGCGATCGCGTGCCGGCTCGCGATGTCGTCGAGCAGCCCGTGGCGCTGCGAGCCCGACAGCGGCCCCATCGCGTCGAGCAAGTAGTGGCCGATCTCCCCCGCCTGCCCGGTCGCGCCGCGATAGAGCTTCCCGTCGATGGCGAGCGCCCCGCCGATCCCGGTGCCGAGGAAGATGCCGATGACGTTCTTGCGGCCGACGGCGGCGCCGAGAGTCATCTCGCCGTAAAGGCCGAGCTGCGCGTCGTTGCCCACGACGCACGGCGCGCGCGCGAGCCGCTCGACGCGGGCGGCGATCGGGAAGTGGTCGATGAACGGGATGTTGGGGCAGGACATCAGCACGCCCGTCGCGGAGTCGACGAACCCCGCGCAGCCGGCCCCGACCGCGCGCAGCCGCAGCCCGCGGCGGCGGGCGAGGGCGGAGAGGCTCCTCACGCTCTCGTCGAGCTTCGACGCGAAGCGCTTGAGCCCTCCCTCGGGCTTGGTCTGATGCAGCGTCGTCGTGATCGGACGAAAGCGATCATCGAACAACGCCGCCAAGACCTTCGTGCCGCCGAGGTCGAGGCCTATGGTGGCCCAACGCTCCACGTGCCCGCCATGAGCCTCATCGGCTCGCCGCCTGCGTCGCCTGCGATTGATCGTAGCGCGAGACGAGCGCCAGGGCCGCGTCGTGCCCCGCTTCCTCGAGCGCCATGTCGCAGGCGGTCCGCTCGTCGACGTCCACCGCCGAGGCTTCCTGCGTCTGGTCTAGCACCTTGCCCGTGCGCACGTCGACGACGCTCAGGTTCAGGCTCGCGCGGTAGCTGTAAAACCCGCCGAGCCTGAGGTCGGCCCGCCCGTACGTCTCGACGACGCCGGTCACGACGACGTCGGCCGCGCTCTCTTCCTCCGCGACTTGGTAGTCGTAGGAGGCGAGCACGCCGCGGATCGCGGCCGCGACTTTCTCGTTGGCGAGCTTGACCGCGAAGCGCGTCGCCTTCAACGCCTTCGGCGACGGCGCCTGCGGATGATAGAGCACGACGGCTTGGATGCGTACCTTATACACGTCGCCGTCGAGCCCCGCCGAGAGCACGCGGTAGCGCCGGATGGTGCCGCCCAGATTCGCGACGATGCTTTGCCTGACGTCGATCGCGTCGTCGACCTTGGTCGACGCGCGCACGGTGACGCCGATCGCCTTCTCGACCGCGCGGCGCTGCGCGTCGGCCAGCGCGCGCCGCTCGGTCGAGACGACGTCGGCCCGATCCGCGGGCGTCCAACCCTCGGCCTCGACTTGGATCTCCCGGTCGCCGTCTTCCGAGAGCGTCGCGCAGCCGGGCAGCAGGATCAGCGCCGCGAGAGCGAGCGCCGCGCCCTTCATTCGAACTGGACCCCCATGTAGCGCTCGAGGCGCGACTTGGGCAGGCGCAGCGTCACGACGCAGCCGTTGTCCCCGGTGAACTCGGATTTGACGATCTCGGCGCCCTTGATCGCCTCGTTGATCTCCGTCTCGAGCGTGGAATCGGTCTCCATCGCGCGCTCGACCTTCACGCCTCCCTTGACGGTCACGCCCTTGATCATCGACAGCATCTCGTATTGCGCCTTGACGATCGCCGCGTCGCGCGCGAGGGCCTTGCGCTGCGTGTCGGACTGGAGCTTGGGGTCCGAGCCGCCGATGCCGATCGTCACGAAGTATTTTCCTGCGTCCGGCTGCTGGTCTAGGACGGCGTCCACCTGTCCGCGATGCACTCGGCTCGGCGCTTGCGCGCAGGCCGACAAAAAGACGGCGACGGCGGCGAGAGTCCACGCGAACGAGCGTTTGAAGGTCATGGGTTTCTCCTCAGGCTCTGCGGGATCTACGGTCGCGCGTAGTCTAGAAAGGTTCTCGCCCGCGGGCCATGATCGCCGCGCAAAAGGATTGTGCCGCGCGTTTACGCGAGCGCTTGTGAAGAACGTGTTGGCGGGCTATACTCTTCGCGTGCCGCTGCCCGTGCCCAACGTCGACGGCCTGCACGCCGGCCTCGCGATCGTCGCGAGCGCCATGTGCGCCCTATGGATCAGCGCGAAGACCGAGACGCGGAAGGCCGTCGAGGCCCGGCGCAAGGCAGAGAAGGCGCTGCGCGAGCTCAAGGAGCAGCCCGAGCGCGCGGAGTTCCGCGTCGAGCGCTTCGAGCTGCTGTGGTTTCCCGTCGTCACGGCGTCGATCCAGACGATGGAGATCACGGGCGTCAATCCGGGCCTCCCCCACTGCGCGAAGGACGCCGTGCCGCTGGGGCTAGACAAGAACGAGTGGGTCTGCGCCCGCTGCGGCTCCCGCCATCCCGAGTCGCTCGCGGACACGATGGTCTTGGACACCATCTCCGACCTCGCCATCAAGTACTTCCAAGAACGGCGCCCCGGCTACCGGGTCCTTATTAAAGGACGAAAGAGCGCCTGAGCGCTTTTCGACTTACCCCGGGGTGAGTTGAGATTCGTCGAACAGTCGCGCGGGCAATGCCCTGAACGGCTACTTCTTCGCCGGCGCGGCGGGCGCGGCCGGCGGCGGCGCGGACGGAAGGTCGAGCTTGATGTGCAGCTCGCGCAGCTGCTTCGGGTTGACGGGGCCCGGCGCCTCGGACAGCGGATCGGTCCCCTTGGCCGTCTTCGGGAACGCGATGACCTCGCGGATCGACTCTTCGCCGCATAAGATGGCGCAAAGCCGGTCGAGTCCCAGGCCCAAGCCGCCGTGCGGAGGCGCGCCGTACTCGAGGGCCGAAAGCAGCAGGCCGAACAGCCGCTGCTGCTCCTCCGGCGAGAAGCCCATCAGCGAGAAGATCTGCCTCTGCAAATCGGGACGGTGATTGCGGATCGAGCCCGAGGCGAGCTCGACGCCGTTCAAGACGAGATCGTACTGATGGCTCGCCACGTTGGCCAGGTCCTCTTTCTTGTCGAGCTTCCAGATCTCGGACTCGAGCGGCGAGGTGAACGGGTTGTGGGTGAAGGTCCAGCGCTTGTCCTCGGGCTCCCACTCGAGCAGCGGGAAGTGGACGACCCAATGGAAGCTCCAGGGCTTCGAAGGCGCGGGCGCGAGCTTCTTGATGATCTCCTTGCGGATCGCGCCGAGCACGTTCGAGGCCGGGACGTGCTTGTCCGCCGCGAAGAAAAGGTATTCGCCGGGCTTGCCGTTCAAGCCGGCGAGTTCCTCGGGCTTCAAGAACTTGGCGATCGGAGACTCCGGACCGTTGGCGGTCCACTTGATCCAGGCCAAGCCCTTGGCGCCGGCGGCCTTGGCGATGTCGGTCCACTTGTCGATTTCTGCCCTAGAAAAAGCCGACTCGCAGCGGATCAAGCGCACGACGCCGCCGTTCTTGGCGGCCTCGGCGAAGACCTTGAAGCCCGAGTCCTTGAATAAAGGCGTCACGTCCTCGATCTCGAACCCGTAGCGCAGGTCCGGCTTGTCCGAGCCGTACTTGCGCAGGCACTCGTCGTATTCCAGACGCGGGAACGGCGTGGGCAGGTCGACGCCGGCCGCTTCCTTGAAGACGGCCTTCAGGAAAGTCTCGGCCGCGCCGTGCACGTCCTTTTCCTCGGCGAAGGACATCTCCAGATCGATCTGCGTGTGCTCGTATTGGCGGTCGGAGCGCAGGTCCTCGTCGCGGAAGCAGCGCGCGAGCTGGAAATAGCGCTCCATGCCGGAGCACATCAGGATCTGCTTGAAGATCTGCGGCGATTGAGGGAGCGCGAAGAACGAGCCCGGGATCAAGCGCGCGGGCACGAGAAAGTCGCGCGCGCCCTCGGGCGTCGCCTTCGTCAAGATCGGCGTCTCGATCTCGAGAAAGCCGAGCTTGTCGAGCTCCCGGCGCACGACCATGGCGACGCGATGGCGCAGCGAAAGGTTGTCGAGCATCCGCCGCCGGCGCAAGTCGAGGAACCGGTACTTGAGCCGCGAGTCCTCGTGGACGCTCGTGTGCTCGTCGATCTCGAAGGGCAGGGTCTTGGAGGCGTTGAGAAGCTTGATCGACGCGGCCGAGACTTCGATCTCTCCGGTCGGGATCTTGGCGTTTTCCGTTCCCTTCGGCCGTCGTCCGACCTTGCCTTCGATGCTGACGACGTGCTCGCTGCCGAGGTTTCCGGCCGCGAGGAACGCGTCGGCTTGCTCGGGATTGACGACGACCTGGACGAGGCCGGAGCGGTCCCTTAGATCGAAGAAATAGAGTCCGCCGTGATCGCGGCGCGAATGGACCCAGCCCGCCAAGCGCACGGTCTTGCCCTCGTCGCCCGCGCAAAGCGAGCCGCAAGCGTGATTCCTGAAAGCGTTCTCGGATGGAGGGGTCATGGGACTCAAGCCTCGATGAGGCAGAGCGAGTTGAGCTTGTCGGGGTCCTTGATGAAGTAGCGCCCGTCGACGTGGTCGATGAGCTGCGCGCGGCGCAAGGCCGAGAGCGCGCGCGTCAGCGGCTCGCGCGTGGTGCCGACGAGGTCGGCGAGCTCCTGCTGGGTGTAGTGCTCGGGAAGCTCGACGCCGCCGCGCTTCTTCTCCCCTCTCTTGCCGAGGTCGTTGAGGGTCTTGGCGACGCGGCCCAGGATGTTCCTGAAGAGGAAGCCCTCGATCTCCTCGTTGGCGCGCCGCAGCCGCTCGGAGAAGACCTTGAGGAGGTAGATCGACAGCCGCGGGTGATCGCGCGTGAGCAGGCGCTGGAAGTCGCGCTTGGTGATCATCAGGAGCTTCGTGTAGGCGGAGGCCTCCGCCGAGGCCGAGCGCGGCTTGCCCTCGAGCAGCGCCATCTCGCCGAAGAAGTCGCCGGGCTGCAGATACGCGAACGTCTTGCGCTTCTTCGAAGAGGACGGAGTGTAGATCTTGACGCGGCCGCTCAGGACGATGAACATCTGCTCGGCGGACGCGGCCTTGGCGAAGATCGGCTCGCCGGGCCCGTACTCGCGGATGCGGGAGATCTTGTAGACCTCCTTGAGGTCGGCGGTCTGGAGCTTGGCGAAGAACGGCACGCGGCGCAGCACGCTCAGCGACATGGGCGTTATCTTAGCTTTTTGCCCGAGGCCGCTCAACCCGGCTTATCCACCGACTTGGCCCGGGCCGAGTTTGTGGATAGCTAGGGCTTGCCGGCTTCGACGATACGGAATCGATCGGGGAACTGAGTCAGGGCTCCTTTCCGATCAAGCGCCGCCCTCGCGAGCGCGATACCCTCCGGCCCCGCCGGGAACGGCTGTCCGCCGTCGGTGTCGATCGGAGTGAAATCGACGCGATGCACGCCGTCCTTGCCGATCTCCGCCTTCGCGATGACCGTGTAATTCGTTCCGGTGCTCGGCGAGACGAAGAAGAAGTTCCCGAGCGAGTAGAGGATCGGCTTGTCCTTGTAGACCTCCACGGGCTGCAGCACGTGCGGATGATGCCCGAGGATCAAGTCGGCGCCGTTGTCGACGGCCACGTGCGCGAAGGCCTTCTGGATGTCGTTTTCCTGCTCGGCGAGCTCGGTGCCGCCGTGGAACGAGACGACGAGGACGTCGACTTTCTTCTTGGCCGCCGCCACGTCGGCGGCGAGCCGGTCGAAATCGGAATAATTGACGCCCGGTTTGCGCCGTTTGGCCCAGCCCTCTTGCGGGAAGGTGCTCGTGAATCCGATCAATCCGAGCTTCCAGCCGTCGAGGTCGTAGACGGTCACGCGATCCGCCTCGGCCAAGTCCTTTCCCCCGCCGATGTAAGGAATCCGGCGCTTCTTGAGCGCCGCGAGCGTGTCCTCGAAGCCGTCGCGGCCGAAGTCCCAGACGTGGTTGTTGGCGATGTTGACGACGGTGAAGCCGGCGTCCTGAATCAGCGCCAGGTTTCGGGGCGGAGCGCGAAAGTTGAATTTTTTAGGCGTCTTGCCGCCTCGTTGGGTTATCGCGCACTCGAGGTTGCCGAACACGACGTCCCCGTCGAGGAGCTCCTTGACCTTGGCGGCCGGATAGGCGGCTCCATGCGCGGCGATCAGCTCGCCCACGGGTCCATTCAGGCGGATATCGCCGACGGCGGTGAAGGTTATAGTAGAAGAGACGGCGGCTTGCGTGCTGGCCTGCTGCGCGCTCGCGCCGCCGAGCAGCAGCGCGCAAAGCGCTAGAGCTTCCACGATTTGAGCGCCGCGAGCGCCGGCTGGTCCGTGCAGTCGATGTGGAGCGGCGTCACCGAGACGTGGCCCTGGGCGACGACGGCGACGTCGGTCCCCTTCTCCGGGACGCTCGTCACCGACGAGCCCGCGAGCCAGTAGTAATCGCCGCCGCGCGGGTCGGAGCGCTGCGTGACCTCTTTCGAGTAGATCCTGCGCCCCAGCCGCACGGCGACGGCCGCGCGCAGCGGCCGCGCGGCGGCCGGCACGTTGACGTTGAGAAAGACGCCCGGCGGCAGGCGTCGCTGCAATACGAGACGCGCGAGGCGCCCCGCGAAGGCGACGGCGGCCTTGTACGAGGCGGCTTCCGGGTCCTGCGAGAACGCGATCGCCTGAACGCCGAGGAGCGTCGACTCCCGCGCGGCCGCCACGGTGCCGGAATAGACGACGTCCTCTCCCAGATTGTAGCCACGGTTGACGCCCGAGACGACGAGATCGACGCGCTCCTTCATGATCTCGAGGATGCCCAGGCGCGCGCAATCCGCGGGCTTGCCGTTGAGGGTGAAGAGGCCCGGGGCGCGGCGCTGCACGCGGATCGGCTTGTGCAGGGTCAGTGAATGGCTGTCGGCCGAGCGCTCCTGCGCGGGGACGACGGCGGTGACGTCGCCGAGCCGGCGCATCGCCGCGATCAGCGGGCGCAGGCCGGGGCCGTCGATGCCGTCGTCGTTGGTGACGAGAATCCTGGGCGTTTTCATCTCTTCGCCGCGGACTCGAAGGCGTCCGCGAGCAGGCCGGGCGCGAGCGAGGGCGGCGGCAGCGCGAGCTTGCTCCACGACTCGCTCATCGCCCGCCGCCGCCGCGCGGCTTCTCCTGAAATTAGCAAATCGCGCAGCAGGCCGGGCAGCCGCGCGGGAAGCTCCGCCTCGAGCGCGACCTCGGCGGCCCCTCGAGCGGCCACGGCCCTCGCGTTGATCTCTTGGTGGTTGCCGGCCGCCGTCGGCAGCGGCACGAGGAGCGCCGGCTTGCGCTGGGCGGAAAGCTCGGCGATCGTGCTCGCGCCCGCGCGGCAAATGACGAGATCGGCGGCGCCGTAGGCGAGCTCCATCTTCTCTAAATAAGGAAGGACTTTGGCCTTCGCGCTCCCGTACGCCGCCCGGACCGCGTCGGCCTCTTTCGGGCCCGCGAGATGCAGGACCTGCGCTTGCTCGCCCTTGAGCGCGGCCGGCGCCTCGCGGTTGAGCCCGCGCGCTCCCTGGCTGCCGCCGAAGACCAGCACGGTCGCAATGGAAGGCTCGAGGCCGAGCTCGCGGCGGCACTCGGCTTGATCGCGGGCGTCCCACAACGCGGGGCGTATGGGCGTGCCGACGACTTCCCCCTGCCCGGCGACGGGCGGGAGGCCCCAGAAGAGTCTCGCTCCGATGGCGGCGCTGACGCGGTTGGCCAGGCCCAGCGCGGCGTTCGACTCATGAACCAGGCGCGGCAGGCCGCGAGCGGCCGCCGCGGCCGCGCACGGGACGGTCAGATAGCCGCCGGTCCCGAAGACGGCGCGCGGCTCGAAATCCTTGACCACGCGCCGCGCGGCCGCGAGCGCGCGGCCGAGCTGAAAAGGGAAAGTGAAAAGCTCTGCCTTGAGCGAGCGCGGCAGGCCGCGCAGCTCGAGCTCGACCTACGGCAGGCCGGCGGCGTCGAGCGCGGAGCGCGCGGGATCGCCGGTTCTCACCACGACGAGCGGCTCCCAGCCGCGCGCGCGCAGCTCCTGCGCGAGGACCAGGCCGGGATAGAAATGCCCCCCCGTGCCGCCGGCGACGATCAGCGCGCGTCGCTCGGCCACGCTGGCTCCGGGCGCTTCAGGAGCTCCGTATGGGACTGCCGGGAGATGTTGAGCAGCACGCCGACGCCGATGAGCGTCGTCAGCAAGGACGAGCCGCCGAACGAGATGAACGGCAGAGGGATGCCCTTGGTCGGAAGCACGCCGATCGACATCCCGACGTTGAAGAAGGCTTGCAGGCAGATCGTGAACGTGATGCCGGCGGCGAGGAGCGTCCCGAAGAGGTTCGGCGCCTTGCGCGCGATGCGCACGCCGCGCACGAGGAGCAGCGCGAAGAGAGACAGCAAGCAGAGCGCTCCGAGCAGGCCGAGCTCCTCGCAGATGACGGGGAAGATGAAGTCCGTGTGCGGCGTGGGCAGGTACATGAGCTTGAGCTTCGAGGCGCCGAATCCTTTCCCGAACCAGCCTCCCGAGCCCACCGCGAGAATCGATTGGGCGAGCTGGTAGCCCGCCCCGCGCGCGTCGTCGAAGGGCCGCAGGAAGCTCAGCAGCCGGGCGCGCCGATAGGGGACCTTGAGGATCTCGTAGAGCACGACGGGCGCGCCGGCCGCGACGGCGCCGAGCGCGTAGGTCGCCCGTCCGCCGCCGACGAAGATCATCAGCAGGGCCACCGCGAACATCAAGGACGGCGTGCCGAGGTCGGGCTCTTTCTTGATCAGCAAGAGGAGCACCGACACGACTCCGAGCGGGACGACCAAGCCGTGCTTCCAGGACGAGAGCTTGCTGCGCTTGCGGTCGAGGTAATAGGCCAGAAACAGCACGGCCGTCAGCTTGGCGAACTCGGCCGGCTGGAGCCCGATCGGCCCGATGCGAATCCAGCGCCTGACGCCGGCGATGGGCGCGCAGAAGAGCGCCGCCGCGAGCGCGGCGACCGTCATCGCGAAGATGGGCAGCACGTACTCTCGATAGCGGTTGTAATTGAAGCGGCTGGCGAGCGTCATCGCGCCGAGGCTGACGGCGGCCCAGATAATCTGTTTCTTGAAGAAGTAAAGCGAACTGCCCAGGTTCTGCTCGGCCCAGATCGCGCTGGCCGAATAGATCATGACGATCCCGAAGGCGACCAAGGAGACCGCCGCCGCGAGAAGCGGGTAGTCCATGTCGTGGCGCCGGCGCTCGACGCTCATGAAAGCCTCCTGACGAGGTCCTTGAACAGCCGGCCGCGTTCCTCGAAGTTCTCGAACTGGTCGAAGCTCGCGCACGCGGGCGACAAGAGCAGCGTCTCGCCCTTGGAGCCGATCTTGAAGGCCGTCTCTACTGCGGTCCGCAAATCACCGCACGGAAAAATCGGGGCGGCCCCCGCCAGATCCTCCTCGACCTTGCCCGCGGCGGCGCCGATCGTCAGGATCGCCTTGACCTTGCGCTCGATCAAAGACCTCAGCGGCGTATAAGGGCTGCCTTTGTGCTGGCCGCCCAAGATCAGGAAGATCGGCGAGGCGTCCTTTTCCAAGGCTTTCAACGCGACGAGCGTGGAGTCGACGTTCGTCGCCTTCGAGTCGTTGACGCAGCGCAGGCCGTGGAACGTGCCGGCTTCCTCGAGACGGTGCTCGACGCCCTTGAAGGACTTGAAGGCCTTTTGGATCCGGGCGGGCTTGACGCCGCGCGACAGGGCCATCAGCGCCGCGGCCATCGCGTTCTCTAGGTTGTGCTCGCCCGGGAGCTTCGGCGGGCTGAGCTTGACCTCCTTTTTTTGGCCCGGCAGGCGGCAGACGATCTTGCCGTCGTCCACCCAGGCGTGCGCGTGACCGCCCTTGTGGCCGAAGAAGAGCCGGCGGCCTTGGCAGCGGCGCGCGAGCTTGTAGGTCAGAGGGTCGACGGCGTTGAACACGCAGGTGTCGCCGCGCTGCTGGTCGCGGAAGACGCGCGCCTTGGCGTCGATGTATTTCTGCATGCTGCCGTGGTGATCGAGATGGTCGGCCGTGATGTTGAGGATGCAGGCCGCGTTCGGGCGGAAATAGACGCTGTCCTCGAGCTGATAGCTCGACGCCTCGACGACGAGCACGTCCTTGCGCCCCGCCTTCGGCGCGACGTCGGAGATCGCCGTGCCGATGTTGCCGCAGACCACGGCGCGCTTGCCGAAGATGGCGCCCGTCAGGGCCGTCGTCGTGGTCTTGCCGTTGGTGCCGGTGACCGCGACGACCTCGTCGGCCTTCGTGAAGGCGAGGGCGACGTCGAGCTCCGAAAAGACCGGGACCTTCGCTTCCTTGAGCTTTTGCAGGATCGGCAGGCCCGGCGGCAGGCCGGGGCTCTTCACGACGAACGCTCGCTTGAGGAGCTTTTCGCTGTGCCGGCCTCCTTCCCACTCGATCTTCGAGGCGAGCTTGCCGAGCGACTTCCCCACCTCGGCGCGCGGGCGGGAGTCCGAGCCGAAGACCTTGAAGCCCTTGGACGCGAGCAGGCGCGCCGCGGCGATGCCGGATTTCCCGAGACCGAGCACGCCCGCCTTCTTGCCCTTGAGCGATTTCGGGTCGAATCGCATCAGCGGATCTTGAGCGAGGCGAGCGCCGCCAGCATCAAGACGATGCTGACGATCCAGAAGCGCACGGTGACCTTGGGCTCCTCGATCCCGCTCAGCTCGAAGTGGTGATGGATCGGGGCCATCTTGAAGATCCGCTTGCCCTTGCGCAGCTTATAGGAGCCCATCTGAAGGATGACCGAGAGCGTCTCGACGACGAAGACTCCGCCGACGATCGGCAGCAGCAGCTCCTGCTTGACGCAGAGGGCGACGACGGCGATCACGCCTCCAAGAAACAGCGAGCCGGTGTCTCCCATGAACATCTGCGCGGGATAGGCGTTGAACCAGAGAAACCCGAGGCAGGCCCCGACGACGCCGGCCAAGAACACCGCGATCTCGCCGGCGCCGGGGACATGGACGATGCGCAGATACGAGGCGAACTTCGCGTTGCCGGCGAGGTAGGCGAACAGGCCGTAGGTGATCGCGCAGAAGATGATCGAGCCCGCGGCCAGGCCGTCGAGGCCGTCGGTCAGGTTCACGGCGTTCGAGGAGCCGACGACCATCAAGGCGGCCAGCACGAAATAGAGCGGGCCGAGCTCGAGGAACAGCTCCTTGCCGTAGGGCACGTTGAGCGAGGTCGCGAAGCCGGCGTTGGGCGGATGCACGGCGAGGTAGAAGGCGACGCCCAGGCCGACGGCGATCTGGATGAGGAACTTGCCGCGGGACGACACGCCGGCCGAGGACCGCTTGCGCAGCTTGAGCCAGTCGTCCCACGCGCCGATCGCGGCGAGCACGGTCACCACGGATAAGATGACCCACGTGAAGCGGTCGTCGAGCCGCATCCACAACAGGCCGGACAACGCGACGGCGAGATAGATCAGCAGCCCTCCCATCGTCGGCGTGCCCTGCTTGTTGAAGTGCGTCGCCGGGCCGTCGGCTCGCTGCATTTGTCCCACCTTGCGGGCTTTCAGAAAGCGGATGAGGCCGGGGCCAAGGAGCAGCGACAGCGCCAGCGCGGTCAGCGCCGCGCCCCCGGCGCGGAAGGTGATGTATTGAAAGACGTTGAGCGGGCTCCAGAGATCCCGCAGCGAGGTCAGCGCGTAGAGCACTCGAGGGCCTCCAGGATCGTCTCGAAGCGCATCGCGCGCGACGCCTTGAAAAAGAGCGCGCGATCGGGGCCGAGCTCGGCGCGCAGCTTCGCGGCCCACGCGCCGGGAGTCTCGCCGTAGGCCGTCGCGAACTTCGGTTTGGCCCTCTCGAGCGCCTCGTAGGCGGGCTTCATCTCGGGGCCGGCGAGATAAGCGGCGTGCAAAGGCAAAGTGGCCAGCCATTCTCCGAGCTCGGCGTGGAACTTGGCGGAGCCGGAGCCGAGCTCCTTCATGTCGCCGAGCACGAGCACGAGCTTCTTGCCCGAGAACTCCTGCCTGAAACCGTCGATCGCCGCTTTCATCGACGCGGGATTGGCGTTGTAAGCGTCGAGGACGATCTCGCAGCCCGAGGCGTGCTTGAGCCTCTCCAAACGCATCGCCGAGGGACGGTAGCTCTCCAGTCCTCCCCGGATCTTGTCGAGCGGGATGCCGAGAGCGTGGGCGGCGGCGGCGGCGGCGGCGGCGTTGTAGCGGCTGAGCTCGCCGAAGGAGCTCAGCTTGACGTCGACTTTGTGGCGGTCGATCATCAGCTCCCGATCCTTGGGGAAGCTGACCTTCGCGCGCGGGTTCATGCCGAACGTGATCGCGCGCGCGCCCAGCCGCGGCTCGAGGCCGGCGAGCCAGGGGTCGTCGACGTTGATCACCGCGAGCCCTTCCGGAGGAAGGTTCTCGATGAGCTCGGCTTTCGTCTTGAAATTGGCTTCCATCCCGCCGTAGAACTCGAGATGGTCGGGGCCGATGTTGGTGAGCACGGCGAGCGTCGGGCGCGCGACCTTCGCCACCTCGTCGATGTCTCCGGGGTGCGAATCGGCGAGCTCGAAGACGCCGTAGCGGTGCTCGGACGTCATCTCGAGCACGGAGAGCGGGACGCCCACTTGGTTGTTCCAGTTGCCCGGCGACGCGCACGTCGGGCCGCACATCTCGCAGATCCTGCGCAGCATCTCCTTGGTGGTTGTTTTCCCATTAGATCCGGTAATGCCAACCACTGGTATCTCGAAGCGCGAGCGGTGCCAGGCGGCGAAGGCCTGGAGCGCCTTGAGCGTGTTGGTGACCTCGACGACGTGCGCCGGAGTCTCGGCGATCGCGCGATCCTTCTCGACGATCCAGCCGGACGTTTTCTCGGAAAGCGCCGCGTCGAGCAGCACGTGCGCGTCGTAGCGCGGCCCTTTGAGCGCCCAGAACGCCTGGCCCGCCTGCAGCTGCCGGGTATCGGTGGAGAACGACTCGACGGGGTCGTCGGCGCCGCCCTTGATCAGGCGTCCGCCGGCCGCGCGCGCGAGCTGTCCCCAGGTCGTGTCGAGCTTCATGATCGTTTGGCGAGGGCCGCGCGCGCCGTCTCGCGGTCGTCGAAGTGGATCGTCCGGTCCTTGAGGATCTGGTAATCCTCGTGGCCCTTGCCCGCGATGAGGACGACGTCTCCCTCGCGGGCCTCGGCGATCGCGGCCTCGATGGCCTCCGCCCTCTCGGGCAGAATCTTATAATTTTTCAATCCGCTCTGCTTGACGCCCGCCTCGATGTCGTCGAGGATCCGCAGAGGATCTTCTCCCCGGGGATTATCGTTCGTCAGAAAGACGATATCGCTGGCCGCGCACGCCGCGACGCCCATCGGGCCGCGCTTGGTCCGGTCTCGCTCCCCCCCGCAGCCGACCACCGTGATCAGGCGCTCGTGGGGCAGCTTCGACAGGTGGCCCAAGACCGTCTCGAGCGCGCTGTCGGTGTGAGCGTAATCCACGAATACGTGAAACTTCTGGCCCGCCTCGACCGGCTCCAGCCGCCCGGGCACGGCCCGAAGCGCGCCGAGCCCCGTCGCGACGCCCTCGGCGGGCATACCGAGGCCGAGCGCGGCCGCCGCGGACGCGAGCGCGTTGTAGACGTTGTGCGCGCCGGCGAGCGCGACGCGCGCCGGCGTCCGTCTGCCGCGGAAATCCAGAGTGAAGCTCGCGCCGTCCAAGCGCAGGTCGAGGTCGCGCGCCGTCAGGTCGAGGCCGTCCCCCTTGAGGCCGTACAAGACGACGTCGCAGTCGACGCAGCGGCGCTTGAGCGCCGGGGCGCGCGGGTCGTCGGCGTTGAGCGCCGCCACGCGCGTCTTTTTCGGCGAGTCGACGCGGCACAAGAGCTCGAACAGATGCGCTTTCGCCTCGAAATAAGAGTCCTGCGTCTTATGAAAGTCGAGATGGTCGCGGCTCAAGTTCGTGAAGACGGCGGCGTCGAAGGCGATCTTCTCGACGCGCTTGAGAGCGAGAGCGTGCGACGAGACCTCCATGGCGGCGTGCGTGGCGCCGCCGTCGCGAAAGCGCGCGAACAGGCGCAGGAGCTCGAGCGAGATCGGCGTGGTGTTGGCCGCTTTCTCGAGGACGCGGCCGCCCAGGCGATGATTGACCGTGCCCGCGACGGCGGGCAGGCCGCCGCAGGAGGTCACGATCGATTCCAAGAAATAAGTAGTCGTGGTCTTTCCGTTGGTGCCCGTGACGCCGATCACTTTCATGGCCTCGGAGGGACGCCCGAAGAAGGCGTCGGCGACGGCGCCCATCGCGGCGAGGGAGTCCGGCGCTTGCACCCAGGCCGCGCCGAGAGCCGCGGGCGGCGGCGGCGGCGCGAGCTCGCTGAGCACGGCGACGGCGACCCGCGCGCAGGCGTCCTTGACGTGGCGGTTTCCGTCGGTCTTGGCGCCCGGCAGCGCGAAGAAGAGATCGCCCGGGACGACGTGACGGGAGTCGTGGCGCAGGCCCTTGATCTCGACGTCGGAGCGCCCGAATACTTGAGTCGGCCCGCTTCCCCGCAGCAGCTCGGCGAGCGAGGGCACGGTCAGCGCGCGGCCTTACCGGCCGCCGCCAGGCGCAGCGTCGCGGGAGCGTCCGGCCGCGCGCCCTTGACGGTCAACAGCCTTTTGCCGAGCTGCGCGAAGATCGGGGCGGCGACCTGGGCGCCGTAATACTGTCCCTTCGGGTCCTCGATCACGACGAGGATCGTCCAGAGCGGCCGGCTCGCGGGCAGAAAGCCGGCGAACGAGGCGTTATAGGACGTCTGCGAGTAGCGATGCGTCGTTGGGTCGAGCCGGCGCGCGGTCCCCGTCTTGCCCGCGACGCGATAGCCTTGGATCTTCGCGGAGGTCGCCGCGCGCTCGACGACGCCCTCGAGCATGCCCTGAAGCGTCTTGATCGTGCGCTCCGAGGCCACGCGCCGCACGCGCGCCGGCCTTTGGCTTTTGACGAGCAGCGGCTCCCAGAGCGTGCCGCCGTTGGCGATCGCGCTGTAGGCCCCGAGGACCTGCAAGGGGCTCACGCCGATGCCGTAGCCGTAACCCGCCGCCGCGAGGGCCACTTTGTTCATGTCGGACAAGGGGCGCAGCTCGCCGGCGGTCTCGCCGGGCAGCGGGAGCCCCGTCTTGTTCGCGAAGCCGAAAGCGCGGGCGTAGCGATAGAACTTGAGCGCGCCCAGGCGGGCGACGATCTTCGCGGCTCCGATGTTCGACGAATGCTCGAGGATGCCGGCGACGTCGAGCGTCCCCTCTGCCTCGTGGTCGTGGATGACGACGCCGGGCGCGAGCTCGTAGGAGCCGTTCTCGCAGAAGAACGTGTCGGCCGGCGCGATCGCGCCTTCCTCGAGCGCCGCGGCGACGGTGACCGCTTTGAACGTCGAGCCGGGCTCGTAGGTGTCCTGGACGGCGGCGTTTCGCAGCGGATCGGGAGGATAGCTCGCCAGCGCGAGAAGCTCGCCGTTGTTCGGGTCTTGCACCGCCACGACGCCGCTCCCTATAGAGTACTTGGCCGCGGCCTCGCCGAGCGCCTCCTCGGCGAAGAACTGCACGTTGCGGTCGATCGTGAGCCTCACGGGCTCGGGCGCCGGCGGGTCTTCCTCCGCGCCCTTGAAGATCGTCTTGCCGGCGCCGTCGCGGATGACCTTGAGCTTGCGCGGCTTGCCCGAAAGGCTCGAGTCCAAGGCGAGCTCGACGCCGGAGACGCCGCGGCCTTCGGAAGAGGTCTGCCCCAGGACGCCGCGCGCGAGGTCGCCGTTGGGATAGAAGCGCTGCTGGCTCGCGGTGACGCCGACGCCCTCGAGGCGAGCGCGGCCGATCGCCGAGGCCTCCTCGTAAGAAAGGTTCGTCTTGACCCACGCGAAGCGCTTCTCGGCCCGGATGCGGCGCGCGATCTCGGAGGCCGGCACGCGGATGATCGCGGCGAGCCTCGCGGCGAGCGGCTCGACGTCGGGCGCCATGCGCCGGTCGACGAAGCAGGACCAGACGGGGATCGACTGCGCGAGGACGTTGCCGTTGCGGTCCAGGATGTCCGCCCGAGGCACGACCTCCTCGGAGCTGCGCGAGAACTCGTCGCTCGCGCGCGTCTCGAGCGCGCGATGCTGCATGACTTGAAGCTGGGCCAGCCGCGCCGTCAGCGGGACGAGCGGCAGCAGGCAAATGAAGGCCGCGACGGCCAGACGCAGGCGGGTGTCCATGAAGCCGCGCTCAGGTGTCGAGCGAGGAGGCGCGCGGCAGCACGCGTTCCCCCCAGGACAGGAGGCGGCGCAGGAACGTGACCTGCGCCGGCGCTTCCGAGCCTTCGCCGAGGATCCGCAAGGCGTCGGGCGACGCGGGCTGCATGCCCAGGCGCGCGCGCGCTTGCGAGGCGAGCTGGGCGGGCGAGAGGCTGCGCTCGAGCTCGAGCTGGATCGCGCCGATGCGGCCGCGAAGGATGTGCTCTTGCCGGCGCGATTTCTCGACGGCGTAGCCCAGCCGCGTCGCCTCGATCTGCTGCCAGGCGAGCGCGAGGACGAACAGGGCCACGCCGGCGATCCTTAGAGCGTTCTTGGAGGTCATCGTCAGCTCGATCCGATTATATATCTTTCATCCGAGATTGGTGGGCCGGCCTCCCCGCCGAGTGGGAGGCCGGCCCGAGATAATTGGCGAACGCCCCGCCGAGTAGGCGTTCGCCAAGTTGAGTGGCACCCGCCCCGCCGAGTAGGCGGGCGCCAAATTCTCAAATCAGTTGCCGGCCGCCCCGCCGAGTGGGCGGCCGGCAAAATCTTAGTGCCTCGGGCCTCCCTTGCCGCGCAGGAACACGCGCTTCCAGACGAAGCTCGCGCTCGCCGCGGGCGAGACCCGCGTCAAATCGATGACCTGCTGCCGGTCCGCCAAGAATCCGATCGTCGTGTCGATCTGGATGACGGCCGCCAAACCCGCGCCCGAGCCCCTGACCATGACGTTGGATTTCATCACAGTTTCTCCACGACCCGGAGTTTCGCGCTCCGGGCCCTTGCGTTAGCGTCGAGCTCGGCCTGAGAGGGCGTCACGGCCCCTCCCGCCTTGCCGACGTACCGGCACAAGCCCTGCTCGACGAAGGACGCGAACAGCTTCTTGACGATGCGATCTTCGAGCGAGTGGAAAGTGATGACGGCGACCCTGCCTCCGTGCTGCATGTAAGGCAGGACGGCTTCGAGCCCCCGCGTGAGGTTCTCGAGCTCGGCGTTGACGGCGACGCGCAGCGCCTGGAACGTCTTGGTGGCCGGATGGATCTTGCCGGTCCGCGGCGCGGCCTTCTCGATCGCGTGCGCGAGCTCGGTCGTGGTCTTGAAAGCTTCTTGCTCGCGGCGCGCGCAAATGGCGCGAGCGATCCGCTTGGCGTTGGGGTCCTCGCCGTACTCCTTGATCAAGAGAGCGATCTGCTCTTCGGGCCAGCGGTTGACGATCGCCTCGGCGGTGAGCGGGTTCTCGGGCGACATCCGCATGTCGAGAGGCCCTTCCTTCATAAAGGAAAAGCCGCGGTCGCCCTTGTCGAGCTGCAGCGAGCTGACGCCGATGTCGAAGAGCGCGCCCGCGAGCGGAAAGAACTTCTCTAGCTCCAAAATTTGGCCCAGGGTTCTGAAGTTGGCTTGGATCGACCGGAATCGTCCGGCGAAGGGCTCGAGCCGGGTATTGGCTCGGGCAAGCGCTTCTGGATCCATGTCCAACCCCATCATCTTACTCTGGGCCGAAATCGCGCGGAGGATGGCCTCGGCGTGACCGCCGAGCCCCAGGGTGGCGTCCAGGTACAAGCCCCCCGGGTCTGTAATCAGCAGGTCCAGCACCTCCGCGAGGAGGACCGGCTGATGCGAATACGTCGGTTCAGATTCTTCAGAATACATGGCGAGCGCCAGGAGTCCCGGACCCTTGTGGCGACGCGCGACGGGCCCTAGATCTCGAGGCTCTTGCTGACGAGCCGGTAAGCCGGCTCCACCTTCGACTTGTTGTAGGTAGCCCATTTTTTCGCGTCCCAAATCTCAGCTCGCTTGCCCGCGCCCTGCACGAGGACCTTCGCCTTCAGCCCCGCGTGCTCCTTGAGGTATTGAGGAACCAGGACGCGCCCGGCGGAATCCACCTCGACCTCCACGGCCTCGGCGAAGAACTTCCGCTTGAACGCGCGCTCCTGCTCCTTGTTCGGCAGCGAGAAAGCCTGCAAATCGTTCTCCAGCAGCTTGGTCCATTGAGAGGGCAGGAACAAATACAGACAGCCCTCCAGTCCGCTCGTCAAATAAAGGGAGTTGCCATTCTCCTTCGCCAAGGCCTCGCGGAACTTGGGAGGAACGCTGAGACGATTCTTGGGATCCAGCGCGTACTCGAATCGTCCGATCAGCAGAGTCATTTTGTTTTTGGTTTCCCACTTTCAAACACTCTTTGGTATTTCTTCCCACTTTCCCCCACCGCGAAGCGAGTATAGAGGTTGAGGTCCGTTTTGTCAAGGGGGCGAAAAAAATCGCGCGGAAATCCGCGCGCGGATTCAGGAGAGGTTTCTCGTCGGAGGAGCGACCCTAAACAGGGGGGCTAAAAATTGTCGGCTTCGGAGCGCGAAACTTGACGCGACGCGGAGTTCGCGAGCTCGTAGCGCCACGCGTACTCGAGCGCTTTCAATCGGTTGAACGGCATGCCGTACGATCGGTAGAGAGCTTGCGTCGGATCTTTCCCTTCGCGCAAGTATTCCGAAAATTTATAGAAACTCGCCTTGTGCTGCGAACGGATCAAGAAGCGCACGAGGCTGTACGATTGCGCGTACCAGAGCTTGACCTGCTCGTCGCTCTGGTCCGCCGTCGTCGTGACCGCCATGAGCTGCTCGATCGGAAACCCCCCGCCGTTCTCCAAGGTCTTCATGTTGTCGAGCAGCCAGTTCGGCGCGGCGAGGCCGCGCTCGACTTGCACGAGCGTGGCCATCCCTTCGCTCAGCCACAGCGGGTCGGCGTGCCCGTCGAGATAGAACCCGTCGTAATAGATGTGCGTGAGCTCGTGAGCGAGGATGCTCGGCAGCTCCTCGCTCTCGTACACGTAGACCTTGCGCTTGGGCACGGAGCTCGCCCCCCCCGACCACGCCGGGCGGCCCGTAACCTCGCGATAGGTCTGCTGGCTGCGGAAGAGGAAGATCGAGACGCGCTGGTCGTCCGCCCACGGCGAGAAGGCCGCCAGGTCGAGCATCAGGTTGCCGTGCAGGTTCTCGAGCAGCCCGAGGAAATCCTCGGACGGAGGGTCGCCTTCGGAATAGATGTTGAAGTGCCGCGTGATCGTCTTGACGAACCCCGGCGGGATCGGCGGATCGGGGTTGCGCAAGCCGAGCTCGTGTCGCAGCCTGCCGCCGTGCCCTTGCGGCCGCGGGCGCGAGGCGAGCCGCGGGGCCGGCGGATTGATCGACGGCGGCAGCGGCTTGACATAATCGAGGCTTCCGGCCGGTCCCGGCGGCGGCGCGGCCTCTTCGGGCCTGGCTTGAAGAGCTTGCGCGGCCAGCGCCGCTTGCCGCGCAAGCGTCAGCGGATCGGCGCTCGGGGAGTCGACCGTGGGAGGCGTCGAGGCCGTCGGCTCGGGCGGAGCCTCCGGCAGAGGAATGCCTTTATAGGGATTGCCGATCGAGGCCATCCGGCTCTCCTTGCGATCGGCCTCCTCGTCGCCGAGGAACTGGTAGACCATGATCCCCCAAAGCCCGAGGATCAGGACCCAGATGACGATGCGCAGCCGGTGGACGACGTCCATTCCTAGTAGTGTAGCCTAACGGGCCGGAATTTCAAGGCTGGCGGGGTAACGGTAACGGCCCTTTATGAGAGCGAAGCGTCGCGCATCCGCAAAGCCGTCTGCGCCAGGCCGTAAATGAAGAGCGAGAAGACGATGATGAAGGTCGCGTGCACGCAGGCCATGCCGGCCGCCGGGCCGCCGTCGAAGACGCCGCGATACCAGTAGATGCCGAGCATCGTGCCCGCGGAGACGAAGGCGACGCCGAGCGTGTGCCAGCGCCCCATCGTCAGCGCGGCGGTCGCGGGCGCCATCACGAACAGCAGCCACATCGGCCCCCAAAAAGGCTGGAGGAGCCAGAACAACGGAACGGCCCAAATATAGTCGAGCCAGACCTGCAGGACCTTCATTTGCTTGGCCCAGTGGATGTAGCGGTAGGTGTTCTTGGCGACCCACCAATTGACGACGATCGAGGCGATGAGGATGCCGAGCGAAAGCTTGTACGCGGCGGGTTCCGGCTCGCTGAAGTAGATCGCGGACAGGATGAGGATCAGCGCGAACGGCGCGAAGTACCGGTTGAGCATCTGCATGACGGTCTAATATACAAAATGCGACGGTCGATGCTAGCTTTGATCCAGTTCAGCCTCGCCATTTGGATTATCCGCCACGTGGCGGATTGCTTCAAGATGCGCGGCGAAAAATCGCGAGGAACCGGTCCTTATCCTCGGACGGGAGACGGTAAGACGCGCAGCGCAGCGGCTCGAGCCCCGGCGCGTTGATCGCCGCGAGCGGTTCCGACTGGTAGACGGCGACCAAGCCCCCCGCGCGCGCGAGCGGCGCGGTGAGCGCGAGGGCCTCCGGCAGCGGCGCGAGCGCGCGAGAGACGACGGCGGCGAAGTCTTTCTCGCGGCCCTCCGCGCCCTTGCCGACGGTCTTGCGCACGACGCGCAGGCCCTTGAGCTCGGCGCGCATGGCGGCGAGGTTGAGGAAGTCGTACTTGCGCTGGAGCGCCTCGATGAGCGTTACTTCGGCCTCGGGCCAGGCGATCTTCAAGCCGAAGCCGATGAAGCCTCCGCCGGAGCCGACGTCGGCGAGGCGCGGGCGCTCTTCGCCTACGAGCTGCTTCAAGATCGGCACGGCCGCGAAGCCGTCCGCGACGTGGCGCAGGACCATCGCCTCCGGCTCTTGGTCGGCGGTGAGGTTCGTCTTCTTGTTGTACTCGACGAGCGCGCCGACGCGCTCCTCGACGGCGCGGCGCTTGTGGGGCGTGAACTCGATGCCGCGCGCCGCCGCGAACGCGCCGAGCTCGTCGAGCGCTTCCTGCATCAGCGCGCGGCGCGGCGGGCCAGCACCCAGAGGATCTGGACGTCGGCGGGCGTCACGCCGGGGATACGGCCCGCCTGGCCGAGCGTGCGCGGCCGCACGCGCGCGAGCTTCTGGCGCGCCTCGGGCGGCAGCGCGCCGACCGCGGCGAAGTCCAAATCTTCCGGGATCGCGATCGCGTCGGCGGCCCGCAGCTTTTCCGCGGCTTTGCGCTCCCGCAGCACGTAGCCGGCGTAGGAATCCTGGATCTCGCGCTGCGCCCGCGCCTTGCTCATCGACCACGGCGCGAGCTCGGCGTCGGCAAACTCCTTCCCCCCTACGGCCTCGCGATAGCGCTCGAAGCGCGCGAAGAACTCGTCGCCGATGAGGCCCAGGCGCCGGCCCGTCTCGAGCAGGCGCAGATCGGCGTTGTCGGCGCGCAGGCTCAGGCGGAACTCGGCGCGCGCGGTGAACATCCGGTACGGCTCGTCGACGCCCTTGGTCACGAGGTCGTCGATCAAGACGCCGGCGTAGGCCGCGTCCCGGGACAAGACGAGCGGCGGCTTATCAAGGGTTCTCAGGGCCGCGTTTACGCCGGCGACGAAACCCTGGACCGCGGCCTCCTCGTAGCCGGTCGTCCCGTTGAGCTGGCCCGCGAAGAAGAGGCCCGGCACGGACTTGGTCTCGAGCGTCGGCGCGAGCTGCGTGGGCGGGCAGTAGTCGTACTCGATCGCGTAGCCGGGCCGCATGATCTCGGCGCGCTCGAGGCCCGGCACGCTGCGCACGAGCTCGAGCTGCGCGTCCTCGGGCAGGCTCGTTGACAGCCCGTTGACGTAGACCTCCTTCGTGCGGAAGCCCTCGGGCTCGAGGAAGACTTGATGGCGCTCCTTGTGCGGGAACTTGACCACCTTGTCCTCGATCGACGGGCAGTAGCGCGGGCCGATCGACTTGATGACGCCGGAGTAGAGCGGCGAGCGGTCGAGGCTCTCGCGGATGATCTCGTGCGTGCGCGCGCTCGTGTAGGTGATGTAGCAGGAGAGCAGGGGATTGGCCACCCGCTCGGTAAAGTGAGAGAAGGGCTCCGGCGGAGCGTCTGAAGGCTGCTCTTCACACCGCGAATAGTCGATCGAGCGCGCGTGGAGGCGCGGCGGCGTGCCGGTCTTCATGCGGCCGGTCGCCAATCCAAGCTCCCGCAGGCTCGCGGAAAGTCCGACGGCGGGCTGGTCGCCCGCCCGGCCCGACGGGAAGGAGCGCAAGCCAACGTGAGCGAGGCCGTCGAGGAACGTGCCGGTCGTGAGCACGACGGCCGAGGCCTCGTAGCGCGTCCCGCGCTTCGAGATCACGCCGCGCAGCCGCGAGCCGTCGATCCATAGGCCCGCGGCCTCATCTTGCCGCGCGTCGAGATTTTCCTGGGACTCGGCCACTTCCTTCATCGACAGCGCGTAGAGCTTCTTGTCGCACTGCGCGCGCGGGGAGCGCACGGCTTGGCCTTTGCTCATGTTGAGCGTCTTGTAATGCAGGCCGGCGCGGTCGGTGTTTTTCGCCATCTCGCCGCCGAGGGCGTCGAGCTCCCGCACGAGCTGGCCTTTGGCGACGCCGCCGATCGACGGGTTGCAGGACATCGCGCCGATCGTGTCGAGGTTCTGCGTCAGGAGCAGCGTGGCGCGCCCCATGCGCGCCGCCGCGAGCGCGGCCTCGAGCCCCGCGTGACCGGCGCCGACGACGAGGACGTCGTAGCGTTTCGGATAAACGTCCTTATCAAGCATAAAGCAGGGCCTTGAGGATCTCCTTCGGAACGAGGCCGAGAAGGTGCAGCGTGAACGCGAAGGCGATCTGCAGGAACATGGAAAAAAGCACCGCCATGAACGCGCGCGGCAGGCGCAGGCCCGAGAGCTTGCGCAGCGCGAGCGCGCCGGCGACGAGCATCCAAAGGCCGCCGACCGCCTGGCTGAAGGTGAAGAAGCCGGGCTGGTCGATGGCGACGGCCAGGGCCATCGGCGCGAGCAGCGCGATGCCGATGGCGTTGAGCGCGAGCATCAGCACGACGAGGGGCTTCCAATCGGACGTCGCCGCGCGCTTCCAAAGCGGGATGAACAGCCCGATCCAGACCGCCGAGCCCGCGGCGAACGCGGCCTTCGGCGCGTCGCGATAGGCCGCCATCAATATGAAAGGGAAGGCGGTCCAAGCGACGCCGACGACCATCCGGACGCCGAGCTTGCCCTGCCGGAACCATTCGACCAGCCCGAGGAGAAAGGCCATCCACGCGAGCTCGAGCGGCGGCTGCCAGAGCATCACGCGAAACCAAAACCACAGCCCCTGCATCTCGCGCGGGAACGGCGCGTTGCGGTCCGGAAAGTCGAAGGGCTTGAGCCAGAAGAAGAGCAGGTAGCCGACGGTGAAGGCCAAGTAGACCCAGAGCGCCGGGACGGCGCCGCCCGGCTTGCGGGCTTCGTCGGCCGCTCGGGAAGGCGAGCGCAGGGCGGCCCAGCCTAAGGCGAACGTCCGTTCAGGCGTACCGAGCGTCCGCGTCATAATGGCGCATCCCCCAGAAGCAGAATCCCGCCGCGACGCCGAGCGCGGCGCAGGCGCCGATGAGCGCCGGGCGAAGCCCGATCCAATCCGACCAAAGGCCGATGATCGCCGGCGAGACGGCGTCGCCGAGCGCGTGGATCATGAACATGTTGGCGGCGAAAGCCATCGAGCGCGCGCCGGGCTCGGTCACGTTGACGATGATGGCGTTGAGCGGGCCCATGTTGAGAAAGAGCAGCAGCTCGGCGAGGAAGATCGCGACGACCGAGCCCTTGAGCGTGGCGGCCGAGAGCCCGAGGATCGCGAACGGCATCCCGAGGAAGAGCCCGAGGCCGGAAACGAGGAAGTACGCCTTTGTCGTGCGCTTCAAAGCCCAGTCCGACAGCCAGCCGCCGGCGAGCGAGCCCGCGACGCCGGAGACGACGGTCACGCCTCCGAAGAGCGTTCCGGCGGAGCCGACGCCGAGGCCGAAGGCGCGGTGATAGAAGCTCGGGATCCACACGGCGAAGCCGCCGAGCGCGAAGGTCATCGCCGCGCCCGCGAGCGTGACGAGCGAGAAGCTCGGCGTCTTGAAGAGCTCCAGGTACGCCGCGACCGGGGCCTTGGCCGAGGGCTCGGGACGGACGTCCCCGCGGCAATCTTTGATCCGGGACGCCAGGGCCGCCAGCAACAAGCCCGGGATAGCCACGATGAAGAACGCGCTGCGCCAGCCGAAGCGCTGGCCGATCGCCCCGCCCGCGACGTAGCCGAGCGCGCTGCCCACGGGGATCGCCATCGAGAAGAGCGCCAGGACCGAGCCGCGCTTGGACGGCCTAAAATGCTCGGCGACGAATGAAGGAGAAAGCGCGCCGAAGCAGCTCTCGCCGATGCCGACGGCCGCGCGCGCGGCGAAAAGCGACGGATAGCCGGGAGAGAGCCCGGAGACGAATGTCGCCGCGCTCCACAGCGCGATGCCGAGCGTGATGAACGCCTTGCGCGAGCCGCGATCCGCCCAATAGCCGACCGGCGCGGCCGCGATCATGTAGACGATCATGAACGCGGACGCGAGCCAGCCCGCCTTCGCGTCGTTGATCCCGAGGTCCGACTGGATCAGCGGCAAGAGGACGTAGAGCACCTGCCGGTCGAGGTAGTTGACGAGGTTGACGCACAGCAGCACCCCGAGCGCCATGCGCGCCGCCCGCGCGGACTCGAGCTTCGCGCTTTCCGGGAGAGGAGAAGCTAGAGCTTGTATACGGCGTCTCCAGGCCGGACGCGGTCCGCCAGCAGCAGGCCGACGCCCTCGCCGGCCGCGGCGCTTTGCACCGCCGCGTGGTCGACCTCGAGCTTCTCGACGCGCTGCGTCAGATCGGTCGTGTGGCCCTTCACGCGCACGGTGTCGCCGACGGCGAGCGGGCTCTCCAACACGAGCGTGGCCACGCCGATCTTCGAGAAGAACTCCTTGACCTTGCCGAGGAACTGCGCGCCGATGATCTGCTGCTCCGGCGTGATGTCCGTGATCGGGGTCTTCGGCACGCGCAGCGTCGCGGGCTTCTTGTTGGAGCTTTTTTTCTTGGAGGTTCTCTTCATTTGCCGACGCAAAAGCGCGAAAACACCGCGCCCAGCAGGTCCTCCGTCGTGACGGCGCCGTCGATCTCCCCCAGCGCGTCGAGGGCGTCGCGCACGTCGCGCGCGAAGCGGTCCTCCCAGCGCGGCGTCGAAAGCGTTTCCAGCGCCGCGCCGAGCGCGCCGGCGGCCCGGCACAAGGCGTCGTGATGGCGCGCCGAGGTGACGAGCGTCGCGTCGTCGGCCGGACCCAGCGCGCGGGCCAGCTCTCGTTCGAGTTCCCTGACTCCGGTGCCCGCTTTCGCCGAGACGCGCAGCGCGTCCGGCTGCCTTTCCCAGCAAGCGTCGAGGACGTCCGCCTTGTTGACGACGGGGATCAGGCGTCCGGCCGCGGCGCGGATGCGGGCGTGGACGCGCCGGTCTTCCTCGTCCTCGGGGCGCGAGCCGTCGATGACGAGCAGCGCGACGTCGGCCGAGCCGAGCGCCGCCTCCGCGCGCTCGAGGCCGATCTTCTCGGCGGCGTCGACGCACGACTCCCTTAGGCCGGCGGTGTCGATGAGCAGCGCCGGGGCTCCCGAAAATTCGGCGGGCTCCTCCAGAGTATCGCGCGTCGTGCCCGGCTGCGCGCAGACGATCGCGCGCTCGCGGCCGAGCAGCGCGTTGAGCAAGCTGGATTTGCCGGCGTTCGGCCGCCCGATCAGGCAGACGCGGGCGCCGTCGGAGAGCACGCGGCCTTTCGCGTAGGACGCGGCGAGGCGCTCGAGCGCGGACATCGCGCCGGAGACGAGCGCGCTCGCGCGCGCGGGCGGCACGCCCGGAAGGTCCTCGTCGGGATGGTCGAGCCGCGCCTCGACTTCTACCAAAAGCTCGAAGAGGGGCGCGCGCGTCGCCGCGAGCTCCCGGGATAATCCGCCGCGCAGCTGCGAGAGCGCGGCGCGGCGCGCGGCGTCGGTGCGGGCCCGGATGAGGTCGCAGACGGCCTCGGCTTGAGCGAGGTCCAGCCGGCCGTTGAGGAAGGCGCGTTGGGAAAACTCCCCCGGCCGCGCGGGCCTGGCACCCGCGGCGACGGCGGCCTCGAGGATCCTGCCCAAGATGAGCGGAGAGCCGTGCGCGGAGACCTCGACTAAATCCTCGCCGGTCGGGCTGCTTTCTCCGGGAAAGAAAACGCAGAGGGCCTCGTCCAGCGGCTCGCCGGAGGCGTCGCGCGCGTCGCAGAGGGTCGCGACGCGCGGCTCCCACTTGCCGCCGCGCGCGCTCAAGAAGCGCCGAGCCGCCTCGAGGCCGCCGCCGCCGCTCACACGCAGCACGCCGAGCGCGCCGATGCCGGGCGGCGTGGCGATCGCGGCGATGACGTCCACGTCAGCTCTTTCGCGGCCGCAGGACGATCTTGCGCCAGGAGCCCTCGCCTTCCGACGAGGTCTCGACGTCGGGATGATCGGCGAGATCGCGGTGGATCAGGCGTCTCATGGGGGCTTCCATCGGCGCCAGACGGCAAGGCTTGCCCGTCGACTTGACCTCGTCGACGGCGCGGCGCGCCTGCGCGAGGGCTTCCTGCTCTTTTTTCTCCCAGAACCCGTGGGCGTCGATGAGCACGGCGACCGGGGCGCCGGTCTTGCGGCCCACGATCAGCGTGGAGAGAAATTGCAGCGCCTCGAGCGTGCGTCCCTCGGGCCCGATGAGACGCTCGGCGTCCGAGCCCTCGACGACGATCTTGACCCGCTCCTGCCGTCCGTCGAAGGACGTGCTGAGAGAGAGTTCCTTGAGCCCCATGAGGCCGGCGAGCTCCTTGAGCGTCTCCTGGGCGCTCGCGCAGGCGGCCTTGGCGTCCACGGCGACCGGCGGCTCGGCATGCTTGTCGACGCGCTTGACCGGCACCGGCGCGGGCGCGGGCCGGGACGGCTGGCGGACCACGGGCTCCGGCCGCGGCGAGGCTTTAGAGGCCTCCTCGCGCTGGATCGGCTTGCGTCCGGCGGCCGGCGCGTTCGCGGGCTTGGCCGACGCGGCCGTCGGCTCGCCCCACAGCTTCTCGGTGATCCGGACCTTCGCGGGCTTCGAGCCGATGCCGATGAAGCCGGAAGAGGCTTCCTGCAGGATCTGCACTTCCACTTGGTCGCGGCGAAGCCCGAGTTTCTCGAGCGCCTTCTCGACGGCTTCCGCGACGGTCTTTCCTTCGCTTTCGATCGATTCCATCTTTCCTCCCAAGTCAGCGCCTCGGGGCCCGCCGCTCGAAATGCCCCTTGAGCGCGAGCTGCTGCACGGTGCTGACGAGGCTGTTCGTCAGCCAGTAGAGCACGAGGCCCGACGGAAAATTCATGAACATCACGGTGAAGATGACCGGCATGAACATCATCATCTGCTGCTGAGACGGATCGGCCGACGGCGGATTGATCCGGTTCTGCAGGAACATCAGGCCGCCCATGACGAGCGGCAGGATGTAGAACGGGTCCTTGGCCGAAAGGTCCTTGATCCAGAAAATCCAGCCCGACCCGTGCAGCTCCCACGAGACGCGCAGGACCTGGTACAGAGCGTAGATGATGGGAGCTTGAAGCAGCATCGGCAGGCAGCCGCCGATCGGGTTGGCGCCGTGCTTCTTGTAAAGATCCATCATCTCGGTGTTGAGGCGCTGCGGGTCCTTGCCGTAGCGCTGCTGGAGCTTGGCGATCTCCGGCTGCAGCCGCTTCATCGCCATCGTCGCCTGCAGGCTCTTGTAAGTCAGCGGCAGGAGCAGGACTTGTATCAAGATCGTGATGGTGACGATCGACCAGCCCCAGTTGTGCGTCACGCCGTAGAGCTTGAAGAGCCCCCACACGATCTTGCGCCCGAACCACGCGAAAATTCCGAGGTCGATCGCGCGCTCGAGATGGGCGCCGTAGGCGGGCAGCTTCGTTTGGCTCTTGGCGCCGATGAAGTACGGCACTTCGTAATCGCGCTCTTGCCCGGGCGCGAGCGTCTCGTTTTTCGCGACCAGCTGGAGCTCGTTTTTTTCGGGCGACGCGGCGGTCGGAAAATCCTCGGGCTTGGGGATCGCGGCCGCCAGGAAATATTCGCCATTCAGCGTCTTCTTGCTGTCCATTAAC
>CAZRIP010000022.1:0-36268 GCA_964600165.1 uncultured Elusimicrobia bacterium
GGACAGATACCCTTTTTGGGCGAGGATCGAGACGATCTCCTCGACGATCTTGCGCAGCTCTTGCTCACGCATACGCTTCCACTCCGTTCCAGCGTACTATGCGCCATAAGGATATATTTTGGCGCATTAGTATTTTTTCACCTTGCCGCCCGAAATCAAGCTGTCGACGATCCCGACGATCACCGTGCGCACCGGCGCGGCCTCGTCTTTCAAAACGGCGCGCGCCGAGCCCCCTTCGTCCATCACGAGCACGACGCTTCCGGGCCCCGACCCGCACGTGTCCAGAGCCATCGTCGCGTCGCCCAACGGTTTTTCAGTCAGCGGGTCGATCGGGCGCACGAGCAACAGGCGCTTGTTGGCGACCGACGGGTGCTTGCGCGTGCCCCAGACGTTTCCGATGACCTCGCCTATGAACATTTTATCATTGCCGCGAGCCGCCGGCGTGACGAAAATCCTTCGCTTGACGCCCCTCTATAATGCCCACAACCGCCGCGTCTACCGGCGGGGCGTCCTTGAAAGCCACCGCGGCGTCGCGCGAGGCGACCCAGTAGACTTTTTCCGAGGCCCCCGCGCCGACGGCGTCGCAGGCGACGATCGGATCGCCCACGGGCGACTCGTCCTCCCAGCGCAGCGGCTGGATGAGCAGAAGCGTCTTTTTCTCGATGGCCGGGTCCTGCCGCGCGCAGAAGACGCGGCCGATCACTTGCGCGAGCTTCACCGCGAGTACTTCCTCTCGATCTGCGTGATCTTTTGGAGCCGTCCGTCGTGGCGGCCGCCCTCGTAAGGCGTGCCGAAGAAAACCTGGAGCATCTCGGCCAGCGCGACCTCGCCGTGGGTCTTGCCGCCCAAACAAAGGATGTTCGCGTCGTCGTGCGCGGCCGCGAAGCGCGCGGAGACCGAGTTATACGCCGCCACGGCGCGCGCGCCGGGGACTTTGTTGGCGGCCAGGCACACGGCGCCGCCGAAGCCGTCGAGCAAGACGGCCTTCTCGTACTCCTTGCGCACGATCGCCTCGGCGACGAGCTGCGCGACGTCGGGGTAGTCGACGGCGTCGGTGGAATAGCAGCCGAAGTCGGCGACTTCGTGGCCGGCCTTCTGCAGCCACTTCTTGCAGAACTCCTTGCCTTGGAACCCGCCGTGGTCCGAGCCGATGACGATCTTCATGAGTTGAAAGGAGTGCCAGGCACCTCTTTCACTTCCCCACCGTGGCGAGCAGCTGCGCGTCGGCCTGCGCGATGACGACCTGGCTGACGAGCTGCTCGGGCTTGATCGCCTGCACGGCGGCGGAGATGGCGGAGCGCACGGCGCCGACCTCGCCGGTCACCGTGAAGTAGCCCTTGCCGCCGGGGACGATCGTCTTGACCTCGAGAACGTGGACGCTCGCGGCCTTGGCCGCGGCGTCGGCCGCGAGCACCGTGGCGACGGCTTCCTTCGTCTCGACGATGCCGACGGCGTCGAGCTTCTCGACGGGCACGCGCTTTTCGAGAGCGCCGAGGACCTGCGCGTGCACGTTGCGGATCAGCACTTCGTCGACGAGCGTCTTGCCGAGCATGTTGCGCCCGGCGCGCAGCGACGACTCTACTTCGCCGACCGGTCCGGAGATCAGGATCACGTACTTCCCGCGCGCGATGATCGAGGTCTTCACGAGCTTGACCGAGGCCATCTTGCACATGGCGTCGGAGGCCTCGATGCCCTTGGCAATCGAGTTCGATTCGAGAAGGCCGACGGCGATGTTGGCGAGCATGTTATGGGCTCCTAGACTCCGAGCGCCTGACGCAGCGGCGCGTCGGCGGTCTTTTCGTTGAACCAGTTGGGATAGTAAGCGGCGGGCGCCGTCATCGCATCCAACTTCCTCAATTCATTATCGGAGAGTTGGACGTCGACAGCCTTGAGATTGTCGTCGAGCTGCGAAAGCTTGCTCGCGCCGAGCACGATCGTCGTGGCCCAGTCCTTGGAAAACAGCCAGGCGAGCGCGAGCTGCGCGGGCGAGGAGCCTTTGGCCTTGGCCAGGCGCGCGAGCTCGTCGACGAGGTCGTAGCCGCGCTCCTTGTCCATCGGGATGAAATCGAAATCGACCAGTCGTCCCTTGCCGCCCGTCGGGTCTTGGCGCGTGTAGCGCCCGGACAAGAACCCTCCGGCCAGCGGCGACCAGACCATCATCCCGACGCCCGCCGAGCGCATGAACGGGACCGTCTCGTGCTCGACGTCGCGGCCGACCATCGACGCGTACATCTGCGCGGCGCGGAACTGAGTCCAGCGCCGCTCGCGCTGCGTCGCGACGGCCTCGGCCGCGCGCCAAGCGGGCCAATTGCTGTAGCCGATGTAGCGCGCCTTGCCCGAGCGGACGATGTCCTCGCAAGCGCGCAGCGTTTCCTCGAGCGGCGTGTAAGGATCGAAGCGATGCAAAACGTAAACGTCCAGATAGTCGGTCTTCAGGCGCTTGAGGCTGCCTTCGACCTGCATCAGCAGATGCCGCGCGGACAGGCCGGCGCGGATCAGGCCCGGGGCCGGCGTGCGAAAGCCGCCCTTCGTACAGATCGCGACCTCGATCCTTTTGGCGCCCAGCGCCTTGCCGAGCATCTCCTCGGACTCGCCGCCCGCGTAGCCGTCGGCGGAGTCGAAGAAGTTGACGCCGGCGTCCAAGGCGCGGCCGACGATGGCGTCGGCGTCCTTCTGCGGCGTCTTCCAGATGCCGCCCATGGCGCCTTGGCCGGAGCCGAAGGTCATCGAGCCCAAAGAAAGGCGCGAGACGACGAGGCCGGTGTCGCCGAGCTTGGCGTATTTCATCACGCGATCCTAAAAAAGCCCACGAGCGAGCACTGCAGCGGCCGCGCGAAGTGGCTGGCCTTGGTCAGGCCGTCGCCCGTCGGCGTGCCGATCGACATCGTCGCGTAGCCCTCGCCCATGCCGAGGCCGAAGAGGTTCGGCGCGTTTTTCACGTAGATCGAGCACTGCATGCGCCGCGCCATCTTCGTGAGGTTGCCCACGTCGCGCGAGTGCATCGAGGCCGTGTGGTGGTTCTCGCCCTCGACGTGATAGGCGAGCTCGACGGCGGCGTCGACGTCCTTGACCGAGGTGACGGGCAAGAAAGGCATCAGCTGCTCCGTCCACACGAGCGGATGATCGTTGCCGACTTCACACCAAAGAAGGCGCGTCGAAGCCGGGACATCGAGGCCGATGCCCTTCGCGATCACGGCCGCGTCCTTGCCGACGTAGTCGCGGTTCAAAACCGGGTCCTTGCAGCCCTTGCCGCCCTCTTTGATCACGAGCTTGACGAGCTGATCGATCTGCGCGCCCTTGAGCTCGAAGGCGCGCGGGTCGGCGCGCATCGCGGCCAGGAATTTTTCCTTCACCTGGTCGACGACGATGACCGATTTCTCGGCCGTGCACAAAACGTTGTTGTCGAAGGACGCGCCGAAGATGATGTCCTGCGCGCACTTCGGAAAATCGGCGGTCTCATCGACGACGGCGGGCGGGTTGCCCGGGCCGGCGGCGATCGTCTTGCACGTCTTGCCGACGGTCATCGCGACCTTCACGATGGCGGGGCCGCCCGTGACCATGTTGACCTTGGTGCCCGGGTGAGCCAACAGCTGCCTCGTCGTCTCCTGCGTGGGCTTGGCGACGGTCGTGATCAGCGACTTCGGCCCGCCGGCTGCTTCGATGGCGCCCGAAAGCAGGCGCATCATCTCGACGGTGCATTTCGCCGACGCCGGGTGCGGCGCGAAGACGACGGAGTTGCCCGCGGAGAGGATCGAGATCGCGTTGTTGATGATGGTGGCGACGGGATTGGTCGACGGCGTGATGGCGGCGACGACGCCGTAAGGGCCCCACTCGACCAGAGTGAGCCCTTTATCTCCGGTAAAGGCCTTCGACTGCAAGTCCTCGGGGCCGGGCGTGCGCAGCGCGCAGATGAGGTTTTTCTGCGCCTTGTCTTCCCACCGGCCCATGCCGGTCTCCTCGCGCGCCATCTTCGCCATGCGCTCGGCGTTGGCGATGGAGACCTTGCGCATGGCCTTGATGATCTCGCGGCGCTTCTCGAGGCCGAGCTCTTGGAAGACTTCCTGCGCCTTGGCCGCGGCTTTGACCGCGGCGTCGACCGTCTCGAAGACGACCCCGTCGGAGGAGGAAGGAGCGGGCGCCGTCGCCACGCCGATCTGACCCAAAGCGCCCTGGCTTTCAAGGCGCTTGAGCACTTCCCCGACGATGCGGGCGATTTCCTCAGACTGCATCTTTGGCTTTCTCGAAGACCTTCTTGCCGTGCTGCTCGACCGTGTCGACGATGGCGAAGATCACGGCGTCGACCGGCGTGTTGTTGGTGCGCGACGTCTGCCGGGCGGAGGACCCTTGGACGACGAGCACCATCTCCCCCTCGCCGGCGCCGACGGCGTCGACGGCGACGATGGGATTGCCCTTCGCCTGCCCGCCGAGATCGACCGGCTGCAGGAGCATGAGCTTAGTTCCGACGAGCTTCTCGTCTTTCTGCGTGCAGACGACGTTGCCCGTGACTCGCGCGAAGATCACGGCGAATCCTCGCGATTACCGCTTGCGGTTGAGCGTCTCGGGAAGCGAGATCGGCATCTTGCCCTCGAGGTCCGGATGCGGCTGCGGGATCACGTGGACGGCGATCAGCTCGCCGACCTTCTGCGCTGCGGCGGCGCCGGCGTCGCAAGAAGCCTTGCAGGCGGCCACTTCGCCGCGGAACAAGACCGTAACCAAGCCGGTTCCGACTTTCTCATAGCCCACGACCTTCACGTCGGCGGCCTTCACGGCGGCGTCGGCGGCTTCCACGCAAGCGACGAGCCCGCGCGTCTCGATCATTCCCAGTGCGTTCATTCTATCCTCCGTGCGAACTTTTCAACGAACAATTCAAATCAGTGCCTGGCACCGCTGTTGAATCGTTCAGCAAATGTGCGTCATGTCTCCGTTCTTGACGAACGAGGCGTTCGCTTCGTCCGTGTCGAGATGGAGCTCTAACGAGAACTTGTCGGATACCCTGCACAAGACCTGCTCGAAGACCAATTCCCGGATCCCGCCGATTCCCGCCCTGACTCGGACAACTTCGCCGTCCTTGATGTTCATCGCCTTGGCTTCCAGCGGATGGAAATGAATGTGGCGCCGCGCGAGGATCAGGCCCTCTTTGATCGTGATCGTGCCCTTCGGGCCGATGACTTTCACGCCCGTCGAGCCCGCGAGGTCGCCCGAGTCGCGGATCGGGGGCTTGAGTCCCAGGACCTGCGCGTCGGTCTTCGAGATCTCGATCTGGGTCTTCGCGCGGTGCGGCGCGACCAGGCGGATGTTGTCGAGCTTGCCCTTCGGCCCCTCGATCGCCACCGTCTCGTAGGCCGCCCAAAATCCCGGCTGCTTGACGTCGCGGAACTTCTTCGGCTGCGCGTCCTTGCCGAAGAGCTGATCCCAATCGTCTTGGTTTAAATGCAGATGCCGGTTCGAGATGCCGATCGGGATCGGGCTCTTCGAGCGCTCGAGGCGCTTGGCGATCTCCTCGGTGATGTTCTTCGCGAGGTCCGGGTTCTGCTCGCCCATCTATCTCCCGGCCGCCGGCGCCTGAAAGTGGATGATCCGCAGAAAATTAGCCGCCTTTAGACTGTCGCCGCCGACCAAGGCGCCGTCCAAATCCGGCTGCGCCATCAGCGAATCGACGTTGTCGGCCTTGACCGAGCCGCCGTAAAGGATGCGCAGTCCGGCTGCGAACGCCTCGCCGTAGAGGTTCTTGCAGGTTTTGCGGATGAACAAGTGCGCTTCTTGCGCCTGGTCGGGCGTCGCCGTCTTGCCCGTGCCGATGGCCCAGACGGGCTCGTAGGCGATCACTACCTTAGAAACGTCCGTTGGCGCGAAGCCCTTGAGCCCGCCCTCGAGCTGCGTCTGGAGGACCTTGAAGGTCCGCTGCGCCTCGCGCTCTTCCAGCGTCTCGCCGACGCAGACGATCGGCGTCAGCCCGGCCGCGAGAGCCGCCTTGAGCTTCTTATTGACCCACTCGTCGGTGTCGCCGAACAAGCGCCGCCGCTCGGAATGGCCGATGATGACCATCTGGCAGCCGGCGTCGGCCAGCTGCGGCGCGGAGATCTCGCCGGTGAAGGCGCCCTGAGGCTCCCAATAGCAGTCTTGCGCGCCGAGCCTGACCTTCGAGCCCTTCAAGACCTCGCCGACGACGGCGATCGAGGTAAAGGGCACGCAGAGGGCGCATTCGCCCGGAGGGTTCTTCAAGCCGTCGCGCACGGCCTTGGCTAGGTCGACGGACTGCGCCAGCGTCAGGTGCATCTTCCAATTGCCGGCGATCAGAGGGGTTCTGAGACGGTTCATCGGCTCTTTGTGGCCTTTTTGGCCACATCCTCGCTCTTGCGACGCTCAGATTCTAGCAAGACGGCCGCCGGCAATCAATCAATATTCTGACAGCGGTATGACGAGCTCGCCGAGCGTCCCGGGGTTGTAATCTTCCTTGAAAACCGAGCGCTTGTTGCGCCGGACGCGGATCGGCAAGACGTGCGCCTTGCGCGCTTCCTCGATGTCGGTGTCGCTGTCCCCGAAGAACAGCACGTAGGTGCCGTTGGCGAGGAACTGGTGCTTGGCCGTCTTGTCCGAGGCGAACAGAAAGCGGCCGCGCGGCACGAGGTGGCGCCACTCCTTCTTGAGCCCGTCGGCGTCTATCTGAGGCCGGCTCGTGATGACGGCGACCTTGAAGCCGCAGACGCGGAAGAGCCAGGCGAGGCCGTAAGGGATGTATTTCGGCTTCTCGATGTCGTAAGCGTTGTTGACGATCGACCAGAACTCGGGCGAGTACGCCTGCGGCGCCCCCGCGAAGGCCTTATGGTACGCGTCGACGGAGTTGACCAGCGTGTCGTCGTAGTCGAAGGCGACGCCGAGCCCGCAGATCGTCACGAGCGAGAAGACGAGGCCCCACACGCTCATGGCCGCGAGCAGCTTCTTGGTGTTGGTCCAGTAGTGCTCGACTTTAGCGCGCGCGTTCTTGAGAACCACTCGAAGCCTCCATGGGGCGCATGCGGCCGCCCTTGGGCGCGACGACGGTCTTTTCGCGCTCGACGCACCATTTCAGCACGTCGCGGACCAGCGTCGGTTCGACCTCTTTCTTCTCGGCGCGGTCGAAAGGCGTGTAGCCGTCGCCTCCGCGGACCAAGAAGTCGAGCGTCGACAGCGTGTAGCGCGCTTCGGGATCGAGCGGCTTGCCGCCGACGGTGATGTCCGCGACCCGGCTTCCGTCCGGACCCTCGCGATCGTATTTCATCTCGGCCCCCGAGATCTGCATGAAGGCCTTGTGATTGTCGACGCCGTGATCGAAGACCTCGCGCAGCAGCTTGCCGCTCATCGTGAGATTGGCGACCCGGTTGTCGAAAGGCATGATGTTGAACAGCCTGCGCAGCGTGATCGGCCCTTTCGGAAGATCGGCCCGGATGCCGCCGCCGTTCTGCAGCCCGACGTCGGTCTTGGAATAGGCGCGCTCGCAGTCGGCCATCCAATCGCCGACCGAGGCCTCTCCGTCGCGGTTGCGCAACAGCGTGTCGGCGGCCGTTCCGACGACGACGTCGTAGATCTTCGCCACGCGGTCGAGCTCGGGTTTGAGCGCCTTGGTCACCTCGGGGTCGACGCCCGCTTCGTCGATCCACAGGCGCACGAGCGAGCCCGTCGAGGCGATGACGCGCTTGGTCTGGGGATCGATCGTCAACGTGACGGCGCCGACGCGGGAAAGCCCGGTGCCGTCCTGCACGATCAAGGTGCCGTGAGTGGGCTCGCGGAACGGCTTGGTAAGAAAGGTATGCGTATGCCCGCCGACGATCAGGTCGATTCCGGGGACCTCGCGCGCGATGGTCTGGTCGCCCTCGAAATTGCCGAGCTCGGGGGACTCGAAGCCCACGTGAGTCACGCCGATGATGACCGTGGCGCCCGCGCCGCGCAGAAGGGAGACGACGTCGCGCGCCTCATCGACCTCGCGGCGGAACTCCAGGCCCCGGTAGAGGTCCGGCAGGCTCAGGTTGCGCATGTTCGTCGTCAGCAGGCCGAAGATGCCGACCTTGACGCCCGCGACCTCCTTGATGACGAAGGACTTGAGCCAATCCGGCTTCCTCTTGCGGCCGATCTCGTAGACGTTCGCGCCGAGGGCCGGCATCTTGAGGTTTCCGACGAGGCGCTTGAGGTTGTCGACGCCGAAATCGAAGTCGTGGTTGCCGACTTCCACCGCGTCGTAGTGCAGCAGATTGAACACTTCGACGAGCGCGTCGCCTTCGGTGCCGTTGCCTTCCGGCGTACCCTGGAACCAGTCGCCGGCGTCGAGGAGCAGCCGCGGACCGGTCCGCGCGTTCAGGTAGCTCGACAGCGCGGCGGCGCCGCCGATCATGCGGCCGGCGAGGGCGGGGTCATACTCCTCCGGCCGCTGCATGATCCACCCGTGGATGTCGTTGGTGTGGAACACGTCGATCGTGATCGGGGGAGCGCCGGCGGCGGCGGGCTTGGCGCGCTTCTTCGCTTTCGCGCGGGGCGCCGCCTGCGCGGAGCTCAGACCCAGCAGCAAGATCAGGAGAAGAAGCCTCATCGCCGGGGATTGTACAAATTTTGCCGTTCTCACGACGCCAACGCCTCGGCCGCGGCGTCGATCGCTTTTTGCAGCGCCTCGCCGCAGTCCGACAGCCGCTTGGCCACGCCCTCGCGCTTGAGGCCGTCGACGAAGCGCGGGTCATCGTGGGCTTTCTTTCTTTGAGAACGGTGGTGGAGCTCGGCGACGGAGGCCTGCTTCTTGGCCTCGACGAGCAGCGCGGCGGCTTCCTCGCCCGACAGCCCGAGCGCGCGCGAAAGCGCGAGCGCCGAGTCCCTGAGCCGCGCCGAGAACTTCACAAGCTCGTCGTCGATCGCGAGCTCGTGGCGCGAGGCCTCCTCGGCGGCCCAGACGGCCTCGTCGGCCGCGTCCAAGAGCGCGACGGCGGCGACGCGGTGCGAGCCGCGCAGCGACTCATCGACCTTGCGCGCCGGGCGCGCCGGCGTCGCCGCCTTCGGGTCGCCGAGCTTGGCGCGCGCCGCGGCCAGGACTTGAGCCGTGGTCTCGGCGTGCCTGCGGAGAGGTTCGGGGGCGGCCACGGACCGATTCTAACTTATCGGGCGGTGGCCGGGGTTTCGATCGACTCGAGCCACAGCCCGAGCACGAGCGCGCGGAAGAAGAGGCCGGCCTCGACGTCGCGGCTGCCGCGCGCGAGCTGGTCGCGGAACAGGCGCAGCCGGGATTGGTCGAAGATCTCGGAACGCGCGCTCAAGAGACGCTCGGCCGCGGCGTTCTTCGGATCGCGCACCCAGGCCTCCCAGGGCACGATGAAGCCGTGCTTCTTGCGCCAGACGACGTCGGACGGCAGATAGCGCGCGGCGACCTTGCGCAGCAGGTACTTTCCCTTGAAGTAGCGGATCTTGAGGCTCGCCGGCAGCTCGGCCGAGTGCTCGACGACGGGCGCGTTCAAGAACGGCACGCGCGCTTCCAGGCTCGCGCGCATCGTCGATTTGTCGGCTTTCATCAACAGCGAGTCGCACAGGACGGTCTGCAGGTCGAAGGCCAGAGCGTCGTTCAAGCGCTCCATCGGCGGCTCGAGGTCCTTGAGCCACTCGAGCGGATCGAGCGCGCTCGCGGCCTCCCAGAACTCCGGGCGAAGGATCGCGCGCAGGTCGTCGGGCCGCGCCGACGCCGTTGCCTCGGCCCAATCCCGCGCGCCGGCCATAGGCAGCGAGTCGAAGACCTGGCCCTTGCCCAGCCGCCGCGCGAGCGGCGCGGCGAGGCCGCGCAGAGGCGACGGAAGGCGCTTCAAGTTCTCGTTGACCCAGGCGGCCTTGTAGCGGTTGTAGCCCGCGAAGAGCTCGTCGGCGCCCTCGCCGGTCAAGACGACCTTCACGCGCTCACGCGCGTGCTTGGCCAAGAGATACGTCGGCAGGATCGCCGAGTCGGCGATGGGCTCGTCCAAGAGGCCGATCGAATCCTCGAGCTTCTCGAGGACCGTCGCGGGAAGCGTCAGCGCGTGATGCTCCGTGCCGAGATGAGCGGCGACTTTCTTCGCCCACGCCGACTCGTCGACGCCGGAGTCCGCGCCCGAGAAGCCCACGGAGAACGTCTGCACGCGCTCCTTGCCCGCGTGCCGGACCATGTAGGCCGCGATCAGGCTCGAGTCGACGCCGCCGGAAAGGAACGCTCCGACCGGCACGTCGGAGAGCATCGCGCCCTTGACGGCCTCGGAGAGGACGCGGTCGAGGACGTCCTCGGCTTCCCGGAGGCCGATCTTGAGCGGCGCGCGCCGCGGCAGCTTCCAATAGCGCTCGACCTTGAGGCCCGAGGGCGACAGCCGAAGAAGGCTGCCCGGAGGGAGCTTGAGCGCGTCGCGCAGGATCGTGCGAGGGGCGTGCACTTTGCCGTACGAGAGATAGTCGATGACGGCGGCGTGGTCGAGAGCGCGCGAGACGCCGCCCGCGATCAGCGCGCGCAGCTCCGAGGCGAAAAGCAGGCGCTTGCCGTCGAAGGAATAGTAAAGCGGCTTGATGCCGAGCGGGTCGCGCGCCAGCGTGAGCTCGTTCTTACGGGAGTCCCAAACCGCGACGGCGAACATGCCGACCAGGCGCTTGAACGCGTCCGGCCCTTCTTTCTCGTAGAGGCGGAGGATCGTCTCGGTGTCGCTGTGCGTCTTGAAGGCCGCGCCGGGCAGGAGCCTGCGCAGCTCGAGGTGGTTGTAGACCTCGCCGTTGAAGACGACGGCGAGCCGCCCATCGTCCGAGAGCATCGGCTGATGGCCGCGCTCGAGATCAAGGATCGACAGGCGCCGAAAGCCGAGGCCGGCCGGCCCGTCGAAATGGAACCCCTCGTCGTCGGGGCCTCGGTGGACGAGCGCGGCCGTCATCCGCTCGACGGCAGAGCGGTCAGCCGGAGCGCCCGAGACGCTGAAAAAACCGCAAAGGCCGCACATGGTCAGCCTCGCGCGAAGCGCCGCGCCTCGTCGAAGCCTTCCCGCCCCATGAAGAACACGTAGGAAGGCGCGCCCTCGCACAGCGAGCGCAGCGCCTTGAGCGCGGCGTCGGCGTGCGGCGCGCCCGGGAGCCGGAAATAATTGACGCGCGCGCGCGGCGCCTTCGTCGCGCGCTCGAGCGGGTCGAAGGCGGGCACGAGCTCGAGATCCTTGCAGACGCGGCCGGCCAAGTCCTCGTTCCAACGCCCCCGCGGCTGCCAGACGAGCGTGAGCTTGTCGCGCCGGATCTCCTTGAAGAACCGGTACATGTCGCGCAGATGGTCGGCGTCGGCGTAAAAGGCCGGCGGCGTCTCGAACAACACGAAGCGCGCGCCCAGCGCCGTCGCGAAAGCGCGCGTCGCGTCCCATGCCAAGCCGACCTCGGGCGTGGGCCTGAAATAGCCCGTCGCGCCCCGGCGGCGCGAGGAGACGTCGTTTTCGTCCGCGTGCGTGATCGCGCGCCAGGCGCGGATCGAGAACGCGAAGTCCTTGGGCGCGTCCGCGCGCCAGTTTTCGGCCGTCGCGATGCGAGGCAGCTTCTCGAAGGTGTCCTTGATCTCGACGGCGCCGAGCTCGGTGAAATAGCGCGCGCGCGCGATGGGAAAGCCGCAGCAGCCCGCCCTGATCATTTTATTAAGAGAAGAGCTCGAAAGGCGGCTCCGGGCGCTTGCGCTCGACGACCTCCGGCAGGCAGCGGGCGTAGCGCCACAAATAATACGCGATGCCGGCGCACGCGAGGCCATAGGCCAGCTCGAAGCCGCCGTAGCGCAGCCACTGCTCCTGCGTGACGAACTGCCACTTATACGAGGAGTAGAGGTTGGCGTCGGGCTCGCCGACGAAGAGGTCGAAGAGGCCCTTGAGCGCGACGACGAAGCCCCAAAGACCGAGGAGCCCCGCGGCGATGACCGCGAGGCCCCTGATCTTGATCTTTTCCATCCCTTTTTCCATGAGGATTAGGGGATGGGGCCGATCAACGCTTGGAGTACTGGAACCGCTTGCGCGCCTTCGGCTGGCCGGACTTCTTGCGCTCGACCATGCGGGGGTCGCGCGTCAGGAAGCCTTCGGCCCGGAGGGGCTTGCGGTTTTTCTCGTCGACCTTGACCAGGGCGCGCGAGATCGCGTGCCGGGCCGCTCCGGCCTGGCCGCTCGTGCCGCCGCCGACGATCTTGAGCACGAAGTCGAACTTCTTCGCGCCGTCGATCACGTTGATCGGGGCCATCACGTCGCGCTTCTGGTGGTCCTGCCCGCGGAAGTACACTTCGACGGGTTTGGAGTTAATGAGGACTTTGCCTTCCCCGTTGGGAATCAGGCGAACCGAGGCCACGGAGGTCTTGCGCCGGCCGGTGGCCCAGATTTGAGTGTTGGTTTTAGCCATGGATTAAGAAGCCTTCCCTTGAGAAACAGGGGCCGTCGCGTGCGGATGCTTGTCGCCCGGGTAGATCTTCAATCGGGCGAGCTGCTTGCCGCGCAGGCGGTTGTTGCGGATCATCCGCTTGACGGCGAGGTAGACGACCTTTCGCGGGTCCTTTTCCATGACCCGGGCGACGGGCGTGACTTTCGCGCCGCCGGCGTAGCCCGAGTGGCTGAAGTAGAACTTCTGCGTCATCTTGTTGCCCGACAGCTTGAGCTGCCTGGCGTTGGTGATAACAACGAAGTCGCCGCAATCGACGAAATCGGTGTAGGTCGGCTTGTGCTTGCCCCGAAGAAGAGTGGCGGCCTTGGTCGCGATGCGTCCGAGGGTCGCCGTCTTAGCGTCGAGGAAATGCCAGCGCCGTTGGGCGCCGGCTTGCTGCGGTTTGTGCATGTAGGTTTTCTGCGGCATAGGAATAGAAATAGTACCAAATCCCCCGTCGGCGTTCAAGCGCGGCGGGGACCGACGACCTTGCAGAGCAGGAAGCCGGCGAGGACGCCGAGCAGGCCGCCCATGACGCCGGCCTTGCCGACCGCGCCCTTGGCGGCGGCCAGGATGGGGTTGTCCATGGGGTCGACGCCCACGTGCAGGCTGGCGAGCTTCCAAGCGCCCTTTTCCTTGACCACGACGGCGCTCCAGCGCGAGGCCATCTCGCGGGTGTCGCCGTCGGCGAAGTGATAGAGGTCCTTGGACGTCCCGTGGGCGATCCCGACGTCGGGCGAGACGAAATCGGTGAGCTCGTCGGCCTGGGGCCGGAACTCGACGCTCTTGAGCAACGCATGCTCGCCGCCGAAAAAAGCCGTGAAGTATTTCTTGAGCTCGTGCAGGCTCGTGAACCGCTTCTGATCGACGGTCACGACGGAGAATTTTTCCCTAAATAAAGGATCCAGCGAGTCGAGATCGCGCGTATTGAGCGCGTCCGTGACGGTCTTGAGCATGCCGCGCAAAGCCTCGTGGTCGGCGTGACGCGGCTCGACGGCTTGCAACGGAGCCGCGAGTAAAACGAGGACGACGAGGGCGAGCAATCTCATGAGGCGATTCTAGCAAACACCGGGCTTCCCTGATCCTTTTTCAGTTCGTTGCTTTGAAGCAACGCGCGCGCGTTGCAAAGAGGCAACGAACTACTTTGGCGCATCAGAATCCGGCGCTGCCTACGGCGTTTTACGCTTGGGTGGGGGTCTGTTGCCGAGGACCTCGCCGGAAGCCGTGACCCAGTGCGCCTCGAGATCGGCGATGACGAGGTTGAGGACGGTCTGGCCGGGCTCGCTGAGCTGCCCGTCTTTCTCGAAGAGCGGCCGGCCCTCGAGGTCCTTGAGCTTGAAGGCGTCGACGGCGCCTATGTCCTTCGATTGGAAAAAGGCCAAGGCGTCCTGGCTTCTGAGCATGCGCCATTTTTCATACCCGGCCTTGGTCAGGCGCGAGCGCCGCCCGGTCTTGGTCTTCATCTCGACCGCCAAGCCGTCGAGCGTCCCGCGCGCGCGCAAATACCGCAGCGCGCCCGCGGTCTCGGCCAGGTGGATCCGCGCCAGCAGCTCCTCGTCTTGCGTCGTGTATGAGCCGCTGTCGGCCGCCAGCAAGCCGCGCTGCCACATCTCGGCCAGCTCGGCTTGGCGCTGCGCGGAAGACGACGGACCGGCGGTCGAGACGGGGGCTTTGTGCGAGTCGTCGGCGCCGAAGACGAGAGACGCGGCGGCGAGAAGAGCGAGGATCAACGCCTTAGCGCTTCTCGAGGATGCGCGGAGGCACGACGCCGACCTGGTTCATGTACTTGCCGTTGCGGTCCGCGTAAGCGGTCTCGCAGACCTCGGTGCCCTCGAGGAACAGGAGCTGGGCGATGCCCTCGCCCGAGTAGACCTTGGCCGGCAGAGGCGTGGTGTTCGAGATCTCGAGCGTGAGGTAACCCTCCCACGTCGGCTCGAGCGGCGTCACGTTGACGATCAAGCCGCAGCGGGCGTAGGTGCTCTTGCCCAGGCAGACCGCCAGGACGTTACGCGGGATCTTGAAGCGCTCGACCGTGCGCGCGAGCGCGAACGAGTTCGGCGGGATGATGCAGGTCGGCCCCTTGTGGTCGACGAAGGCTTTCGGCTCGAAGGCCTTCGGGTCGATCACGGCGCCGTATACGTTCGTGAAGATCTTATACTCGTCGGCGACGCGGATGTCGTAGCCGTAGGAAGACAAGCCGTAAGAGATCTTCCCGTGCCCGTCCTGGCGATCGACGAAGGGATCGATCATGTTCTGTTCTTTGCACATCTTGCGGATCCAGGAATCGGGCTTGAGCATGGATTGTTCCCTCCGCGGCGATAGTATCATTTTGTAGAATCGCGGCGGAATGGCGACGACCTGCGTTCTCGCGCTCGACCAAGGGACGACGGGCAGCGCGGCCGCCGTCGTCGACGCGTCCGGGCGCGTGCTCGCCAAGACCAAGCGCGACTTCCGCCAGCATTTCCCTCGGCCCGGCTGGGTCGAGCACGACCCGGAGGACATCTGGCGGTCGCAGCTCGCCGCGATACGCCAGGCGCTGTCGGAAGCCAAGGTCGGCGGCGACCGGATCGCGGCGATCGGCGTGACCAATCAGCGCGAGACGACGCTTCTTTGGTCGCGCGCGACCGGCAAGCCCGCGCACAACGCGATCGTCTGGCAGGACCGGCGGACCGCTGACATCTGCGAGAAGCTCAAGAACGCCCGTAAGGAACAATTAGTCCGCCGCAAGACCGGCCTCGTGCTCGATCCTTATTTCTCGGCGACCAAGATCCGCTGGATGCTGGACGAGGTCGACGGGCTCGAGCGCGGCGCTAAAAACGGCGAGCTCGCCTTCGGCACCGTCGATTCTTTCCTGCTTTGGCGGCTGACCGGCGGCAAGGTCCACGCCACCGACCCCTCGAACGCCTCGCGCACCCTGCTGATGGACCTGCGGACGCTGAGCTGGGACGACGAGCTGCTCGCGCTCTTTAATGTCCCGCGCGCGCTGCTGCCGGAGATCCGTCCGAGCGTCGGCGTCTTCGGGACGACGCGCCGCGTGCCCGGGCTGCCGGACGGCATCCCGATCGCCGGCCTCGCGGGCGACCAGCAGGCCGCGCTCTTCGGCCAAGCGTGCTTTTCGCCCGGAGAGGCCAAGTGCACGTTCGGCACCGGGAGCTTCTTGCTGCTCAACACGGGCGCAAAACCCGTCGAGAGCCTCTCGGGGTGCCTGACGACGGTCGCCTGGCAGCGCGACGGCAAGACGACCTACGCGCTCGAGGGCGCGGCGTTCGTCTGCGGCGCGGCCGTGCAGTGGCTGCGCGACGGACTCGGACTGTTCGTTTCTTCGGAAGATATCGAGGCTCTCGCCCGCTCCGTGCCGGATTGCGCGGGCGTGCAGTTCGTGCCCGCCCTGACCGGCCTCGGAGCGCCGTACTGGAACCCGAACGCGCGGGGCGTTATAACGGGGCTCACGCGGGGGACCACACGGGCTCATCTCGCGCGCGCCACGTTGGAAGGGATGGCGCTGCAGAACGTCGACCTGCTCCTCGCGATGCAAAAGGACCTGCGCCGCGCGATCACCTCCGTCAAGGTCGACGGCGGCGCCGCGGCCAACGACCTCTTGATGCAGATGCAGGCGGATTTCCTCGGCGTGCCGTGCGTGCGGCCCGCGATCATCGAGACGACCTCGGCCGGCGCCGCGTTCATGGCGGGCTTGGGCGTCGGCCTTTGGAAGACCGAGTCGGACATCCGCCGGATCTGGAAGGCGCAGCGCGCGTTCCTTCCGAGGCTGCGCGCGCGCGGCGAGCGCGCCGAGCGCCTACGACTTTGGCGCGAGGCCGTCACGCGCGCGTAGCGGCAAAACTGCTAGAGTCAGGCATGGCCTACTTCAAGAAGCGGCGCGCAAAGACGGTCAGCAAGAACGAGGAGCGGCAGGAAAAAGCCTCCCGCGCCGAGAGCCAAGTGCGCATGGCGGGCGTCGTCGGCGCGCGCTTTCCGAACGTCAAGCGCTTAAACATGCGCGTGACGTTTCTCGACGCGCGCAAGAATCCGTTGGACGAGAAGACGCTTTCGCTCGCCCCGAACGATCCCGCGATCTTCAAGCAGCCCTGCCCGGGAATGTGCGGCCACGGCACCTTCGACTTCAGCCTCAAGATCACCGAGCAAGTCGCGGCCGCCGCGCCGTCGGCCGAGTTCGGAGTTCCGTGCGCCGAGCGCCAGGGCTCCGGCATTCCCTGCGGCTGCGAGGCGCGCGTGTCGCTGCAGCTCGAGTACGTCCCGCAGGCGCAGGCTCAGAGCTAGCCCAAGACGCGCTCGGCCGCGGCGTGGCCGCTGACGCAGGCGCTCTCGATGGTCGCCGGCAGGCGGGTCTGGGTCCAATCGCCGGCGAAAAGCAAGCCCTCGGGGCCGGCGTCCGAGGCCGGACGCAGCGCGTCGCTGCCGGGGACGGGCGAGAGCGTCGCGAACGGCTCCTTGACGACTTTCCAGCGCAAGATTTTCGCCTCGCGAAACCGGGGGATGCAGGCGGCCAGGTCGTTTTCGACGATGGCCTTCAACGTCTTCGGGTCCCGGCCGATGTGCTTGTGGGCGCCGGACAACACGAGCGCGACGACTTGACCCCCGCCGTTCTTGGAGAAGATCTTAGTCTTGTTGAAGGCCCACTGGGTCTCGGTGCCGAGCAGCCCGATGAAATCCTCTTCTGAGGACAAGACCGGGCGGTCCAACCACAACGACACGCTCACGATCGGCGCGGGTTTGAGCCCCTCCCACGCCCCTTTTAAGCCGAGCTTGGCGAGGTCCCACGGCGGCAGGGTGGAGACGACTCTTTCCGCCCGCAGCTCCTCGCCGCCCTCGAGGCGGACGCCTGCCACGCGGCTTCCTTCATAGAGCAGCTCGGCGGCCTTCGCGGAGAGCCGCACCGAGCCTCCCCGCTTCTCGACGTAATCCTTGGCCTGCTCCGTGTAGAGCTCCGAGAGGCCGACCCGCGAAAGCCCGAAGCGCGACGAGGCCGTGTCGTTGAAAAAGATCTCGAGAAGCACCTGCGCGAACCCCGTCGCCGCCGCCACGCCGGGATCGTCGTTAAGCGCGCCGAGCGCGATCGGATCGAACAGCCGCTGCTGAATGCGCCTCGACTGGCCGAGCGAGCCGAGCCAGTCGCGCACCGTCATCTTATCGAGCTCCGCGGAGACGCCGCGCCGCTGCATGCGGCGCAGCGCGCGGTCCAGGCGCACGAGGCCCCATTTGTCGGACAGGGACAGGCCGCGCAGTCCCATGATGCCGAGCGCGAAGTGCGCGGGAGAACCGAACGCGGTCGGGCACACGAGAGCGTCGCGTCGTCCGTTTACATCAGCGAAGTCGACGCGTATGCGCTGCGCGAACGAGAGCAGCTCCGATGAGCCGATCCGCTCGAGGAACCGGCGCGTCTGCCGGTAGCAGCCCATGAACAAGTGCTGCCCGTTGTCGACGATCTCCCCGGACTCGGGGTCCTTGAACGAGAACGCCCGGCCGCCCAGATGGGGCTTCTTCTCGAGGACGACCGGCCGCGCGCCTTTCTCGGCGAGGGCGCTCGCGCAGGACAAGCCCGCGAAGCCGCCGCCGAGGATCAACGCGTCACAGCGAATGGATGCCATGACAGTAGAGCCACGCCCTGCCCGCCAGGCGCGCCTTGCGCCACGGCGAGAGCGACTGCTTTTGGAAAAGCACTTTGAAGCCGCCCGCGCGGATGTCCTCGAGCAGCGCCTCGTAGACGTGGGCCATGACCTCGGCCGGGACCATCGCGGGGCGGTCGCGGAAATCCACCAGGTTGCGCGCGCGGCGATAGAAGCCGACGGTGCGCTGGTAGAGCCTCTCCATGAGCGCGTCGAACGCCGGAGTCTGCTCGCGCCGGACGAGGGCCTCGCGCGAGTAGCCCGCGGCGCGCATGTCGGCCTCGGGCAGATAGACGCGCCCGAGCTCGAGATCGACGCCCACGTCGCGGATGATGTTCGTCATCTGGAACGCGTAGCCGAAGAGCCGGGCGAACTCGCGGATATCCGCTTCGGACGTGTGGCGGTAGCCGAATATCTGAATGGAAAGTCGGCCGACGGAGCAGGCCACGCCTTGGAGGTAGCTTTCGAGCTGCTCGAAGGTCTCGTAGCGCGACTCCTCGAGGTCCATCGCGCAGCCGCGGATCATCTCCAGGAAATCCTCTTTCGCCAGACGAAAGGCCCGGACCGGCTCGACGAGCCGCCGGCTCACCGGATGCGTGGGCGTTCCGGCGTAGAGCCGGTCGACTTCGAGCCGCCAAAAGTCGAGCATCCGGCGCGCTTCGTCTTTGGGAAGCACGTTGTCGTCGACGATGTCGTCGATGAGCCGGCAGTAGGCGTAGACCGCCGAAAGGGCCTCGCGCTTGGCGCGAGGAAGGAACAAGAAGCCCAGGAAGAAGTTCGAGCCGCGCTCGGTCTTTTGAGCGGCGGCCGTCATGGAGCGCTGAGCGAACGGAAAAAGAGCGGAATCCAGTCCCACTTCGAAAGCGCCGGGCGCGCGGTCAACGTGTCGAAGCCCTGCTTGCGGATCTTGCGCAAGATCTCCCGGCCGCCGCGCCAGGTGAGGGTGATCTCCATCGACAAGGGCCAGCGCAGCTTGGCCGGCAGAGGCCTCCCTTCCTCGAAGAGCGCGCGCGTGCGCGAGACCTGGTGCTTCATGAGGCTGAGGAATCGATCGTTGACGACTCCCATGCGCATGTCGGCCTCGGAGTAGCCGAACGTCTTGAAGTCTTCCTCGGGGATGTAGATCCGGTCCTTTTTCAAGTCGACGGCCAAATCTTGCCAGAAATTGGCGAGTTGCAGCGCGGTGCAGATCGCGTCGGAGTACCGGAAAAGCTCGTCCGAGCGATAGCCGTGGATCATGAGGAGAATCCGCCCGACCGGGTTGGCCGAGCGGCGGCAGTAGTCGTTGACCTCGTCGAAGCTCGCGTATCTCTTCTTCTCGGTGTCCTGAAGGAAGGCGGAGAGCAAGTCGTCGAAGGGCTGCTTCGGCAGCTCGAGAGTCCGGAGCGTGTCGCCGAGAGCGACGAAGACGGGATGAGTCGCGGGCTTCTCGCCGACCTCCGAAAGCTGACGGCGCCAGTCGAGCAGGCGCTCCCGGCGCACGCCCTCATACTCCGCTTCATCGGCGAAATCGTCGGCGATCCGGGCAAAGCCATAGAGCGCCGCCACGTGCTTGCGCAGCCGGCGCGGCATAAGCCTCGATGCGACGGGAAAGTTCTCGTAATGGCGCCGCGCCAAGTCCTGGCAGAAGCGGTGGCCGGCGCCGACGTCCGAAGGATCTTCGACGCGCGCCTCGAAATCCTTGAGCGTGTTCACTTGGTCTTGCCGACGCCGATGCGCGTGCGCTTGCTGTGCACGCGCGGCAGCCTCTTATAGGGTCCGTCCTTCCATTCGAACTCGAAAGAGCCGCAGCGGACCAGATCGCCGTTCTCGATGCCCGCGCGCTTCAAAGCGCGGTCGACGCCGATTTTTCTCAAGGAACGTTGGAAGCGATCGACGGCCTCGGGCAGCGAGGTCTCGAGCATGGCGGAGGCGCGCTCGACGAAAGAGCCCGAAAGCTCGTAGCGCCCCCCGCCGAGCGGCCGGACGTCGAAGCCTTTCTCGACGCGCACGATCCGCTCGTCGCGCCCGACCGGCGCGAAGGGCTCGGCCGCGGGGGAGTTGGAAAGCTCGAGCAGAACGCGGTCGAGCAGCTCGGAAAGTCCCTGACCGGTCGCCGCCGAGATGCCGAACGGCTTGCGCGCGCGGTATTTGGCGCGCAGCCTCTTCAAGACGGCCTCGCCTTCCGGCAGGTCCATCTTGTTGACGACGAGCAGGCGCCGCTTGAGCGCGAGCTTGCGGGAGAAGCCGACGAGCTCGGCTTCGATCTTGGAAACGCCCGACACGGCGTCGACGCCCGAGAAGCCCATCGGGTCGACGAGATGGACGAGAAATCGAGTCCGCTCTATGTGACGCAAAAAGTCGGCGCCGAGCCCCTTGCCCGCGTGCGCCCCTTCGATCAAGCCCGGGATGTCGGCGACGACGAAGTGCACGCCCTTGTGCGAGGCGACGCCGAGGTTGGGCGACAGCGTGGTGAAAGGATAATCGGCGACCTTCGGCCGCGCGGCGGACAGTCGCGCAAGAAGGCTCGATTTGCCGGCGTTCGGATAGCCGACCAAACCGACGTCGGCGATGAGCTTGAGCTCGAGGTCGAGCGTGATCTTCTCGCCGGGGGCGCCCTTCTCGCAGACGCGCGGCGCCGTGTTCTTCTGGGTCTTGAAGGAGAGATTGCCGCGGCCGCCGCGGCCGCCTTGGGCCGCGAGGTAGCGCTCGCCGGCTTTGTGAAGGTCGGCGACGAGCACGCCGTGCTTGCAGACGACCGTCCCGACGGGGACGTAGACGACGATGTCGACGCCTCCGACGCCGGTCTTGTTGCCCCCCTTGCCGTTCTCTCCGGGGTGGCCCTTGATGTGCGGCCTGTGGGCTTGGTCGAGCAGCGTGGAGAACTGCTGCGCCGCCTCGAGCCAGACGTCGCCGCCCTTGCCGCCGTCGCCGCCGTTGGGGCCGCCGAACTCCATGAACTTCTCGCGGCGAAAGGACAGGCAGCCGTCGCCGCCGTCGCCGGCGGAAACATAGACGCGGACCTTGTCGATGAAGTTCATGGAGGCGGTCCGCTCTCGCGAGACGGAAGGGACTACTTAGCGGAGGCCGCCGGGTAGACCGAGACGCGCTTCTTGTCTTTGCTCGACCACTCGAACGTCACGACGCCGTCGGCCTTCGCGAACAGCGTGTCGTCCGACCCGCGGCCGACGTTGACGCCGGGCAGGAACTTCGTGCCGCGCTGGCGGACGATGATCTGGCCGGACAGGATGGCCTGGCCGCCGTAGATCTTGACGCCGAGACGCTGGCCGTGGGAATCGCGGCCGTTGGAGGATGAGCCTTGTGCTTTGGTGTGTGCCATGGGAGACTCTTAGTTGATCGAGATCGACTTGATCTTGAGGTCGGTCAGCCACTGCCGGTGGCCGCGCGTCTTCTTGTAAGCCTTCTTCTGCCGCTTCTTGAAGACGATGATCTTGGGCCCGCGGTCTTGCGCGACGACCTCGGCCGTGACGCTCGCCTTGCGGCTGGATTTCTGGGCGTCGTCGACGGCCCAAAGAGCGTTGAACTTCATTTCCTGGCCTTCCTTGGCCTCGAGCTTCTCGACCCGGATCGTTTCGCCCGGGGAGACCCAGAACTGCCTTCCGCCTGTTTCGATGATCGCGTACATAGCGGATAATAATAACAAAAATCCGGGCGAAAGGCAACGGGCTTTGGTAGAATCGCCGTCGATGGAAAGGCCTTTCCCTTATATGCAGCTGCTTTGGGAGATGACCCGCGCCGAGGTCAAGCTGCGCGACCAAGGCACGGCGCTGGGCTTTGTCTGGACCCTGCTGCACCCGGCGCTCATGTTCGCCGTCCTCTACGGGCTTTTCACCAAGTGGATGGGACGCGCCGTCGACCAGTACGCGATCTATCTGTTGGTCGGCATCGTCGGCTGGAACTTCTTCCAGAAAGCGACCACCTACGGCATGACGAGCCTGCGCCGCGGCCGCGCTCTCGTGCTCAACTACCGCTTCCCGCGCGAGATCGTCGTCCTATCCGCCGTCGCGGCGGTCTGCTGGTCCTCCCTGATGGAAACGACCGTCCTGCTCGTCTTCGCGGCGGCGCTGGGGCGGCCTCCTCATTGGACCTGGGCCTTCCTCCCGGGCATCGCCGCGGCCTTGGCCCTGCTGACGGCGGGAACGTCCCTCGTGCTCGCCGTCCTCTCCGTCGAGTTCGAGGACATGGACCGGATTTGGGAGGTGCTCGTCTTCGCGGCGTTCTATTTGACGCCGATCTTCTACCCGATGCAGATCATCAGCGAGGGCCGGCGCGCCGTCCTGCGGTTCAACCCCCTGACCCAGATCATCGCCGCCGCGCGGTCGTGCCTGATCGAGCACGCGACTCCCGACTTGCGAGTCCTGGGCCTTCTGCTCGGGCTGGCGGCCGCTCTCTGCGCCGTCGGCGTCGCCGCGGTCAGGCGCCGCGAGCACCGCATCGCGGACCGGCTGATGGTATGATCGCGCTCAAGGCCGAAGGGCTCGGCAAGAGCTTCACGATCGCCGCCTCGGGCGAGCGCCCCACGGTGCTCGCCCGATGCCGCCGCGCGCTGACCGGCGCCGAGCCCACCCGGGAGCTCTGGGCGCTGCGCGGGATCGACTTCGAGCTCGAGCGCGGCGAGGCGCTGGGCGTCATCGGCCCGAACGGCGCCGGCAAGAGCACGCTGCTGCTGCTGCTCGCCCAGATCCTCGGCCCCAGCGAAGGCGGCGTCTTCGTCCGCGGCAAGATCGACCCGCTGTTTCAGCTCGGCGCGGGACTGCGGCCGCGCCTGAGCGTCCTCGACAACATGCGGTTGTGCGCGGCGCTGCTAGGGGTGCCGCGCCGCGTCTTCGAGAAGCGCCTTCCGGAGATGATCGCCTTCGCCGGCCTCGAGCCCTATCTTCACGCGCGTTACGGTGAGCTTTCGGCGGGCTACAGCATCCGCCTGCCGTTCGTCGTGGCCGCCCACGCCGATCTCGACATCGTGCTTCTCGACGAGATGCTCTCGGTGGGCGACCGCGTCTTCCAGACCAAGTGCGCCGAGGTCTTCGCGCGCTTCAAGGCCGAAAGACGGACCTTGGTCGTCGTCTCCCACGACCTGCGGCTCGTCGAGGAGCTCTGCGACAAGGCCCTCTATCTCGACCGGGGACGCCAGGCTTACTTCGGCGACGTCGCGACGGCGGTCTCCCGTTATCTGGAGCGCGCGCCGGCATGAGCTCCGAGGACTCGCCCAAGCGCCGATACCTCGAGAGCGGCGACCCGCGGCTTTTCCGGCTGAGCTTCCTGCTCGACCCCCGCTTCGTGCTCGCGCGGCTGCGAAGCATCCGCTCCCGGGACGAGCTGCGCCGGCGCGCCGCCGATCTTCTCGTCCTGCTGCGCCTGCGCGCCCACCCCGCCGCGAGGCGGCTGTGGGAATGGCGCGCGGACCGAGCCCTCGACGCGAAGCTCGAGCGCGCGCGGCGCCGCGCGGCCGGCGCCGCGCCTTCGGCCCGCGTCGCGGCGCCCGCGCCCAATCCGCCGCATCCGCTCGAGACCAACGCGCCCTGCGCCGTCCACTTGTCCTGGAACATCCACATCGCCTGCAACTACGACTGCGTTTACTGCTTTTTTCACGGGGCCTGGGACAGCTTCGCGCCGGACAACCGCTATCTCTCTCCGGAGGAATGGATCGGGCATTGGCGCCGGTTCAACGCGCGCCACGGCGCGGCGCGCGTCGACATCGCCGGCGGCGAGCCCTTCACCTATCCGGGCTTCGTCAAAATCCTGGCCGACCTCGCCGCGCGCAACGTCGTCGTCGTGTCGACCAACTTGTGCTGGGACCCGGCCGTCCTGATCGGCCGCGTCCCGGCCGGGCGCGTCGAGATCGCCGCGAGCTTTCATCCCGAGTACGTCCCGAGGCCCGACGCGTTCATCGGCAAGATCGAGGCGCTGCGCCGGGCGGGCTTCCACGCGAACGTCTCGATGGTGGCCTATCCGTCCTTCCTTTCCGGCTTTCCCGCGCTGCTGGACGCCTTCGCGCGCCGCGGCATCGGCGTCGGCGTCCAGCCCTTCCGCGGGCGCCTCGAGGGCCGGCTCTACCCCGAAGCTTACACGCCCAAGGCCAAGGCCTACCTCGACGGAGTCATCCGCGGCGGCGGCGAGCGCCCCGCGGTCGAGAAGCCCGCGGCCGGGGCGCCGAGCCCGAGCTCGCGCGTCGATCCCGCCCTCGTCGTCGATTACCAGCTGGAGCGGGCGAGCACGCGAGGCAAGCCCTGCAACGCCGGACGGCTGTACGGGCGGCTGCAGAGCAACGGCGACGTCACGCGCTGCGCCCAAGGCGTCAAGGTCGGGAGCTTCTTCGACGAGTCCTTCGCCTTCTGGGACCGGCCCAAGCCCTGCCCGTTCGCCCACTGCGATTGCATCAACGAGATCCTCTACGTCGAGGGCGGCCCGCTCGGCCCGAGGCCGTCCTAGACGCGTGCGCAGCCCCCCGCGCGCGGCCCTGCTCCTCTTCTGCTCGTCGTTCGCCGCCTTCTTCTGGGCCGTCAAGCGGCGGCAGTTCGCGCTCGCGATGACGGGCGGTTTCGACAGCGCGCAATACGATCAGGCGCTCTGGTTCACCTTGCGGGGAGCGTTCATGCGCACGTCTCTGCACGGCGACCCGATCTCGATCCTGGCCCTGCACGCGACCTTCTTTCACGCGCTGCTGGCCCCGCTCTACGCGCTCTTCCCGCGGCCCGAGACGCTTTCGCAGGCGCAGACGCTGCTCTTCGCCGCCTCCGCCGTCCCGCTCTGCCTGGCCGCGGAGAAGCGCCTCGGACGCCGGCCCGGGCTGCTGCTGACCGCCGCTTGCCTGCTGCACCCGGCCGTCACGGACTGCCTGCTCAACGGCTATTACGGCACGCGCATCTTTCCCGTGCCGTTCTTGATCGCCGCCCTCTGGGCGCTGGATGAAGGCAGGGACGGATGGTTCACGCTCGCCGCGCTCGCCGCCGCCGCCTGCGACGAAGCCACGGCTCTCGTCGTCGCCGGCATCGGCGTCTTCGCGGCGCTGGCGCTCGGCCGCAGGCGCCTGGGGTGGAGCTTGGCCGGCGCGGCGGGGATCTATTTCATCGCCGCCGTCGCCGTGATCCAGCCGTATTTCGGCAACTTCAACGTCCTGGGCCCGCTCGAGCTGCCTATTAAGAGCCCGACGACGCTCGGCTCGGCGGCGGTTTACGCCGCCTCCCATCCTCTGCGCCTTTGCCTCAACGCGCTGCAGGCGCGCAAGGCCTGGTACGCGTTCAAGCTGTTTGCCCCGCTGCTGTTTCTGCCCCTGCGCGCGGCGGCTTGGCTGCTGCCCGCCGCGCCCGTGGCCGGCCTGACGCTGTTCCTGACGCCGCGCTGGCTGCTGGCCGATTTCACGCCGGCCTGGACGGCGCTCTGCCTGCCCTTCCTGTTCTTCGCCGCGATCGAGGGCGCCGCGCGGCTGGCCGCCCGCCCGCGCGCCCGCGCCGGCTTGTGCGCGGCGGCGGCGGCGGCCTCGCTGGCGGCCCACGCCCTCGGCGAGCGCTCGACGCTGACGTGCGTGCTGTTTCCGGAACCCGGCGCGTTGCGCAACGCCGAGGACCTGCGCGCGGTGCTCGCGCTCATCCCGAAAGACGCCGCCGTGGCGGCCACCGATACGGCCCTGCCCTACCTGGAGGGCCGCGAGCGGCTTTACGCCCTGCTCCCCGCCGGCTTGGCGAGAGGCCCCGCCTTCGTGCTCCTCGAGGACGGGGCCGTCCCCGGGCAGACGCCGGGGCCTGATCCGGCCGCCGCGCACGCGCGCCTGACCGCCTCCGTCCGCGCCGACTCGCGCTACCGCCTGCGCGCCGCGCGGGGCGCCTTCACCCTGCTGCAAGCCGCGCGCTGAGCGCTTCCACCTGAGATTATTTAGTATCTTCTAATGTCATCTATTATCTTTTTAAACCTTGACAAGTCCAGGCCTCCCTGTTACACTGGAAGGAGACCGCGCATCTCGATCCCGCATCATTTTCCCGCCCGTCCAGGAGAGCGCTGAATGAAGAAAGCCGCGTCCGACGCCCGTTCGCTGCCGGAGGCCGCCGTCACCGAAAACCAGCTCAAGGTGATCAAGGATAAGTACTTGCGCGACGCCGCCTCCGTCGAGGAATGGCTGATGGGCGTCGCGCGCAACGTCGCGTTGGCCGAGCTCATGAACGACCCGCGCGCCGAGGACTGGGGCGTCTTCGAGGGCGTCAAGAGCGAGCGCAAGACGACGGCCGGCCCGGGCGGCAAGCCCGCGGTCATGCGACTGCTCCACGAGAACGGCGCCGACTCGTCCGCGCGCGAGGCGAATTTCGTCCGTCTCATGGAAAATTTAGCCCGCGCGGCGGAGAAAGTGCCCGAGGCGCGCAAGCTCGTCGCGGCCTGGGCGGCGCAGTTCTACGACATGATGCGGCGCTGGGACTTCCTGCCGAACTCCCCCACGCTGATGAACGCCGGCCGCGAGCTGCAGCAGCTTTCGGCGTGCTACGTGCTCCCCGTGCCGGACTCGATGGAGGCGATCACGAAGTCGTTGGCCGCGCAGTCGCTGATCCAAAAGTCGGGCGGCGGGACCGGCTTCTCTTTCTCGCAGCTGCGTCCCAAGGGCGACATCGTCAAGAAGACGCAGGGCGTCGCCTCCGGCGCGCTGTCGTTCATGCAGCTCTTCGACAAGCTGACCGACGTGGTCAAGCAGGGCGGCACGCGGCGCGGCGCGAACATGGGCATCCTCCACTACACTCATCCGGAGATCAAGGACTTCATCACGATGAAAGCCGCGTCCGCGTGCATGGAGAACTTCAACGTCTCGGTGGCCGTCGACGAGCGGTTCATGAAGGCCGTCGTTGCCGACGGTGAATACGATCTGATCAATCCGCGCACGAAAGAGCCCGTGGGCAAAGCGCGGGCGAAAGAAATCTTCGACCTCATGGTCGAGAACGCATGGAGGTCGGGCGATCCCGGTCTCATCGTCATCGACCGCATCAACAACTCGGGCTCGAACCCGACGCCTGCCTTGGGACAGATCGAGAGCACCAACCCGTGCGGCGAGCAGCCGCTGCTGCCTTGGGAGCCGTGCAACCTCGGGTCGATCAACCTCGCGAACTTCGTCGAGGGCGATTTGACGTCCGGCAAGCTCGACTTCAAACGGCTCGCGAAGACCGTCCAGCTGGCCGTGCGCTTCCTGGACGACGTCATCGAGGTCAACAACTATCCGCTTCCGGAGATCGAGCGGATGGCCAAGGGCAACCGGCGCATCGGCCTGGGCGTCATGGGCTACGCGGAGGCCTGCGTCAAGCTCGGCGTGCCGTTCGACTCGCAGGAGTCGCTCAAGCTCGCCGAGAAGATCATGCGCGCGATCAACGACGGGGCGTTGAAAGCGTCCGAGGATTTGGCCGAGGAGCGCTCGGTGTTCCCTAACTGGAAAAACTCCGTCTACGACCCCGAAAGCCCGTTCTTCCGCGGCGAGGAGCGCCGGCCCCGCCACTGCGCGCGCACGACGATCGCCCCGACGGGCACGATCGCCATCGCCGCCGGCTTGCAAGGCTCGGGCATCGAGCCTTTTTTCGCGATCGCTTATACCCGCTATAACGCGAAGGCGCTCGACGCGATCAAGAAGGGCGAGCCCCCGGCCGCCCAGGACGTCTTCTTCGAAGTGAATCCTTTGTTCCGCGAGATCGCCGCGGCCAACGACTATTGGGGCCTCTCGGAGAAGGACCTCTGGTCGCGCGTCAGCGACAACCACAAGTCCGTCCGGGGCTTGAAGGAGGTCCCCGCCGACGTCCAGCGGCTGTTCCCCTCGGCCCACGACGTGTCGGTCGACTTCCACGTGAGGATCCAAGCGGCCTTTCAGAAGTTCACGGACAACGGCGTGTCGAAGACGATCAACCTGCCCAACGCGGCGACCGTCGACGACGTGCGCGGCGCCTACCAGCTGGCCTACGATCTCGGCTGCAAGGGCATCACGATCTACCGCGACGGCTCGAAAGCGCAGCAAGTCCTCAACCTCGCGTCGACGCCCTCGAAGACCAAGCGGCGCGACCCCACGCGGGCCTTCGGCGTGTCCTCGGAGTACTATCAGATCAAGACCGGCTACGGACCCCTGCACGTCCACATCAACTACGACGAGCGCGGGCCCTACCAGGTCTTCTCGAACATCCCTCCCCTGGGCACGGAGATCTCGGCGTTGACGTCCCTGGTCGGCATCCTGATCTCGAAATACCTCGGCGAAGGCGGCGACCCGGTCAAGATCCTCAAGCACTTGAACTCGGTCAAGGGCGACAAGCCGATCGGCTTCGGCGACGGCAAGGTCAACTCGATCGCGCACGCGATCGCCATCGCGCTGCGCGACCACTTAAAGAAGACCGGCTGGCTCGAGGAGCAGGAAGGCCTGAAGAATCCGATCGAGGTGGTCCCGCTGCCCAAGGCCGAGTTCTGCCCGAAGTGCTACTCGTCGAACGTCGCGCACGAGTCGGGCTGCTCGGGGCCGAGCTGCAAGGACTGCGGCTACTCGGAATGCTCGTGACGCGACGAGGCTAAGGGCTCTTGGGGACGGGCATGGCGACGCCGGGCAGACCCGACTGGTCCTGGCTCGCCGGCGCCATCTGGCGCGCTCGGGAGATCGTCATGACGACCAACACCGCCGTCAGCGCCAGCAAGCCGAGAGTGAAGGCATAAGCCGCCGGCCGAAACCAAGACGGCGCCCGCGGCACCGCCAATCCGGCCGAGTCTTTGCGGAGCTCGTCGGCCACGCGCGCCAGGGCCGCCTGGACGGCCGGATCGTCCGGGCCGGGCTTCGCCTTGGATTCAGGGGCCGGAGCCGGAATCGACGCGAGAGCCGGCTTCTTGCGAAACGGCTCCTTGCAGAAGTCGCACCAGCCCGCCTCGTCCGGAGCGTCCATGCCGCACGCCGGACACTTGATCACGGGCCAATTATACTTACTTCGCCCGCGATTCGACGACGATGGACCCGAGCGCGAACTCGCGCGCGGCCTCGCGGCGCCGGCCGAGGCGCGCGTAGACGCGGGACAGGCCGAGGTGCGCGGGCTTCATCGACGCGTCGCGCGCGAGGGCGGCTTGGAATTCCCGCGCCGCTTCGCTCGAGCGACCCATCTTCTCGAGCAGCAATCCGTACGAATAATCGGGCACGCCGTCGCCGGGATCGGCGAGGGAGACGGCTTTGAGATAGCACTCGCGCGAGCGGCGCGACTTTCCCTCGTCTCGCAGCAAAGCGCCGAGGTTGACCCAGGCCTCGACGTAGCGGGGCTCGAGGCTCACCGCGCGCTCGTACATCCGCTCGGCTTGCGCCTTATCGCCGTCCCGCGTCAAGTGAGCGCCGTAGGCGAAGCACGCGTAAGGCAAAAAGGGATTGCCGCGGGAAAGCTCGAGCGCCTTTTCATAGCTGGCGCGGCTCTCGGCCTCGGCGCCGAGGCCGCCGTAGGCAGCGCCGAGCCCGAGCCACCCCTCGGCGAAGCCCGGATTGCGGCCGACGGCCGTCCGGTACTCCTCGGCGGCCTCGGCGAAGCGGCCCTCATCGGCCAGCAGCCCGCCGCGCGCGAAGCTCGCCGTCGCGTTCTGCGGCGCGCCGGCCGGAGTCTCGAGATGGATCGCGCGGTCGTCCCTCCACTGGGCGCTGCGCGCGCGCACGCGCCAGACGCAGACCGCGGCGAGGAGCGCGGCCGCCAGATACACGCGGTTCTCGACGCCCTCGCCGCGCCCGCGCGCGAGCCGGGCGACGGCCCAGGCCGCGGAAAACGCCGCGCCCGCGGCGACTAAATAGAGATAGCGCTCGGCCACCGGGTTGTATAAGGGGATGACGTTGGAGACCGGAAGCAGGGTCGTCAAGCACCACGCCGCGCCGAACGCCGCGGCCGGAGCGCGGCGCCGCCCGAGCGAGGCGAAGACGGCGACGGCGAGCAGCGCCTCGAGCCAGGGCAGGACGCCGAGGTCCGCCCAATGCCGGGCGACCCACGGGGCGCGATCGGCCACGAGCGGCGACGGCCAGACGAGGAGCCGAAGCTCCTGCGCCAAGGACTTGATCACGGTCAGAACCCACGCCCGGCGGTCGGCGTGGAGCGCCGACCACTCCCACGAGATCGGCGCGAAGACCCGCGCTCGGCCGGGCGCCAAGCGCGACCAGTCCTGGCCCGGCGACGGCCAAAACGGCGCGGCCCAGCGGTCGAGGAGCGCGGACAAAGCTCCGCCCACCCGGGCGTCGGAGTAGCGAAAGCGCGGGATCCAGAATCCCAGGTAGCCGCACGCCACGACGCCGTAGGCGGCCAAGGCGCCGGCCAGCCGTCCGCGCCGGCCCTTCGGCTCCGGGAAAAAGACCTCGACGAGGACGACGAGCAGCGGCAGCGTCGCCGCCATTTCCTTGGACAACAAGCCTAAGCCGTAAAGCGCCGCCGACGAGACGATCAGCGCGGCGACGCCCGGCGGGCGTTTGCCCCGCGCCCGGACGTAAAGCCACAACGCGAAGAAAAGGAAAAACGCCGCGAGCAGATCGGGCCGGAAGCTGACGACGTCGACGGCCTCGGTCTGGATCGGATGGACGGCGAAGAAGATTCCCGCCCAAAGGGGCGCGGGAGGAGGCAGCGCCAGCGCGGACGCGAGAGCGAAGACCCAGACGCTGTTGGCCGCGTGCAGCGCGACGTTCGTGGCGTGGTAGCCGGCGGGAACCGCGCCCCACAGCGCTCGATCGATCATCAGGCTCGCCAAGAAGACGGGACGGCTCGACAGCAAGATGCCGTGCTTTTCGAGGTAGAACTTCGGATCGACGAGCAGCCGAAGATTGGCCGGGTCGCGCACGAACGGGTTGTTCTCGATATAGATGTGGTCGTCGCCCACGAAGCCGTTGAGCAGCGAGCTCGAGTACGCGATGAAGACCGCGGCCGCGACGACGCCGGCGGCGACGAAACGGCGCCAGGACCTCCGCATCAGGCTCCTCCGTCCTTGCCGAGCCCCCTCTTGAACTCGGAAAACCAGGCGTCGAGGATCAGGTCCTGCTTGGGGTCGCCGATCTCGCGGTGATAGCGCGCGATCTCCGCCGCGACGTCCTTGAGCGCGACTTGGCCGGACACGACGAGCAGCCCCAGGTTGCGCAGATCGTGGGGGCGGATCAGCCGGAACTCGCGCGGCTCGAGCCACTCCGCCGGGACTTTGTCGCGGCGGACGAGGATCAGCGCGCGCGAGTCCCAATAGATCAGCGCCCATTCATCGGGCGGGTAGGCCAAGGCGTCGAAAGCCCGCCAGAAGATGACGTTGCGCCAGCGCACCACGTGGCCGTTGTTGATCAGCAGCGCGACGCCGATGTCCTCCTCGTCCATCAGACGCTTCCACCGGATCGGGTCGTCTTTGATCGAGTCGATGCGAGCGAGCAGGCCCGCGAAGAGATAGCGCCCGTCGATGAAGACCCGATAATCGGGATAAAGAACGTCGTCGAGATAGCCGCCCCAGTCATACGGGTTGTACAGGCGCAAGCCGGAGAGCGTCGCTTTCTCGGCGCGCAGGACGGCGCAGGCGCGCGCGGGACCGAGGTCGTCGAGCCGGCCGGAGCGGCGGAAGAGCCCGATCTCGCGAAGCGCCGGGACGGTCCGCCAGACGACGAGCGCGGACGCGAGCGCGAGCGCCCACGGCCGCGCGCGCCGCCACCAGCCGGGACTATCGAGCCGGCGCCAAGCCGCGAGGCTGAGCGGGAACACGACGAGAGTAGAGAACCCCGTCGTCCGGAACGCGCGCGACGACAGCAGTCCGAAGAAGACGATGGCGGCCAAGTGCTCGGCGGGGAGATCGCGGCCGCGCGCGACGGCGAGCAGCAGCCCCGCGTACGAGAACACGACGAGCGCCCAGTAGCCCCGCTGGAACGGGTTGAAGAAGTTGGGCGCGCTCCACTCCTTGATGATCCGGTGCAGCGCGTCGAGATGCTTCCAGTGCTCCCAGAAGACCTCGTAGAGCCGCGGGCCGTAAGGATTGAGGCACGTGCCCGCGGCGCCCGCCGCCGCGAACAGCAGCGGCTCGGCCGCCTCGGCGTCGCGCCCGCGCCAAAGCGCGCCCAGGCCGTAGAGCCCGCAGAGCGCCAGGCCGACGGCGAAGCCCGCGTGGAAGTTCGCCCAGACCGCGTAGAGCGCGGCGTGAGCCGCGAGCCAAACCGGCCGCGGGGCGCGCCATTGGCCCAGGCGCCGCTTCTCGAGGGCGTAGAACTGCAGCATGAAGAGCAGCAGCGAAAAGACCTCCGGCCGCGCGTCGGAGTCGGGAAAGAGCGCGATCATGAAGGCCGGCGCGGCGAGGCCGATCCAAACGTCCGGCAGCCGCCACAACCGAAGGAAGGCGAGGAGGAACAGCGTCAGGCCGAAGAAGGCGAAGGACTTGAAAAGCCAGATCGCCCGCAGGCCGCCCAGGCGCTCGAGCCCGTAGAAGACCAGCTGCGCGCCCCATTCGAAATCGAGCCACGGCCGGCCGGCCTGAGTCCACGACAGGAAATCCGTCCGCGGGATCGCGCGCGTCGCGACGATCTGCTTGCCCGCGGCGAGATGCCACGGCAGATCGGGATTGAGCACGGGGATGAAGCAGAGCAGAAAGGCCGCGGCCAGGCCGACCGCGAGGATCAGGCGCCCCGTCCACTCGCTCTTGGGTCGAAGCCCCGGACGCCGCACGCGCCATTATATTAACTTCCGCGCTCGCCCGCTTCCGGCCGCGCGGCGGAAAATTGATAGTATGGGAAGGTGATCAGCGTCGAGCGTTTGGTGCGGCGCTACGGCCCCGTCACGGCCGTCGACGGCATCTCTTTCGAGGTCGCCGCGGGGCAGGTCGTCGGCTTCCTCGGCCCCAACGGAGCCGGCAAGACGACGACCCTGAGGATCCTCGCGGGCTGCCTGCGCCCGACGTCGGGCAAGGTCGCCGTCGCCGGCCAGGACGCGGCGGCCGACGCCGTCGACTCGCGCGCCTTGATCGGGTATCTGCCCGAGAACAACCCGCTCTACGAGGACATGGAGGTCTGCGAGTATCTGCGCTGGTGCGCCGGGGCGCGCGGGCTCTCGGCCGCGGACACGAGCCGCGCCATCGCCCGAGCCGTCGAGCGCTGCGGCCTCGCCGAGGTCGCCGGGCGCGCCATCGGCGAGCTGTCGAAGGGGTATCGCCAGCGCGTCGGCCTGGCCGCCGCCATCGTCCACGACCCGCCCGTGCTGCTTCTCGACGAGCCCACGGCCGGGCTCGATCCCAACCAAGCCGTCGAGATCCGCCGCCTGATCGTCGAGCTCGGCCGGGAGAAGGCGGTCCTTTTCTCGTCGCACATCCTGCCCGAGGTCAAGGCGGCGTGCTCGCGCGCCCTCGTCATCCACAAGGGCAAGATCGCCGCCGAGGTCCCGCAGGAGGAGCTGGAGCGGCTCGAGGACGTCTTCAGGAGCCTGACCGCGTGAGCCCCCGCCTGCGCGCGTTGTGCTCCAAGGAGCTGCGCGCCTATTTCGACAACCCGGCGGCCTACGTCATCTCGATCATCTTCCTTCTCGTGACGGGCTACGTCTTCACGCAGCCGCTGTTCGTGATCAACGAGGCCGACATCCGCCCGTTCGTCGAGCTGGTCCCGCTGCTCTTGATCTTCTTCGCGCCGGCCGTCACGATGAGGCTCTTCTCCGAGGAAGCCAAGACCGGGACGCTGGAGCTCCTGCTGGCGCTGCCCGTGACGGAGTGGGAGATCCTCTCCGCGAAGTTCGCCGCCGCCACGGCCCTGATCGCCTCGATGCTCGCCCTGACCTGGGTCTATCCGGTCTCGATCTCCCTGCTCGGCCGCGTCGATCCGGGCGCGATCTATCTGGCGTATCTGGGCCTGCTGCTGACCGGAGCCTTGCTCGCCGCGGCGGGGACGTTCGCGTCAACGCTAACGAGCAACCAAGTCGTGGCCTTCGTCGCGGCGTTCTCGATCGGCTTCGTCTTGTATACGCTCGGAAAACTCGGGCCTTTCGTCCCGCTGCGGCTCTCGCCGCTGGTCGATTTCCTCGGCTGGGACTCCCACCTCGACAATCTGGCTCGCGGCGTGCTCGACGCGCGCGACGTCGTCTACTATCTGAGCGGCGCGGGCCTCTTCCTGTTCCTGGCGCACGAGCGGCTCAAGCGCGTCCGGTCGGCCTGACATGAGCCTCAAGCGCGTCGCGGCGGCCGTCCTCCTGTTCTCGGCGGTCAACGCCGCCGCCCGGTTCGCCCACGTCCGCTGGGATCTCAGCCGCGGCGGCCTCTACTCGCTGAGCGCGGCCAGCCGCCGGGTCGCCGCGGCGCTGCGCGCGCCGGTCGCGGTGACGGTCTACGCCTCGAGCGAGCTGCCCCCCGAGATCGCCGTCCGCAAGGACTACGCCGTCGACCTGCTCAAGGAATACGCGGCCGCCTCCGGCGGCAAGATCGCTCTGCGCTTCGTCGCCGTCGGCGGCGAGCGCGAGTCCCAGAGAGCGGCCCAGCGCGCGGGCGTGACGCCGGTGCATTTCGACATCGTCGCGCAGGACAAGTACGAGCAGCGCGTGGGCTTCCTCGGCCTGACCGCCGAGTCAGGAAGCCGCAAAGACAAGATCGGCTATATCCCGAGCACGGAGAACCTGGAGTACGACCTGGCGGCGCTGCTGCAGTCGCTGTCCGCGCCGCGCAAGCCGATCCTCGGCGTCGTGACGGGCTATGACGATTACGACCAGAAGAGGCTGACCCCTCTTCTCCTTTATAACCTGCAGACCCGCTACGAGGTGCGCGACGTGAGCCTGAGCTCGGCCGCCAAGGCCGGCGGCGTCGATCCGGACGTGCGCGTGCTCTTCTTCATCGGCCCGCAGACCAAGGTATCCGGAAAAGACGCCGCCGTGCTCGACGAATATCTTCGGTCCGGACGCTCGCTGCTCTTGGCCGTCGACGCGAAGACCCTCGTGCCGGCCGCGTATCTGATGAAGCGGTTCGACAACGGCCTCGAACGCTTATTGGCCTCGCGCGGGATCACGATCGAGCCGACGATCGTGCTCGACGAGCAGAGCATGACCGTCCAAGTCGAAGAGCGGCAGGGGCCCGTGTGGCTGTCGAACAACGTGCGCTATCCGCCCATCCTCCTGGTCAAGGACCTCGACCGCTCTCAGCCGGTGACGCGCGGCATCGACGCGCTCGTGTTCCCGTTCGCGAGCCCGATCTCTCTGTCGAGCGCGGCGGCCTCATCGGCGTTCGTGCTGGCGCGCTCCTCCGAGCGCAGCTGGGCGCGGCGGCCGGACAAGGACTTCGTGCAGCGCCTCTATCCGTACCAGATCGAGCCGCCCGGCCCGAGCAGCGTCCTCGGCCCGTTTCCGCTGGCGGCGGCGTTCCCCGGACCGCCGCGCCTGGTCGTCGTCGGGACGTCGCGCTTTTCCGGCACGCCGGTCTACCGGCTGCCGCAGTCGAACCAGGATTTCGTCTTGAACCTCGCGGACTGGCTCTCGCGGGACGCCGATCTGATCTCGATCCGCGCCAAAGGCGCCGACTTTCATCCCCTGCGCGAGATCCCCGCCGGGGCCAAGGCGCTCGTGCGCTACCTCGACCTGCTCCTGCCGCCCTTCGGCGCCGCGCTGCTCGGCTTCTACCGCTGGCGCGAGCGCGAACGAAGGCGCAAGCGCGCGCGCGCGGAGTTCGGGGCGAAATGCGCCGAGACCCGCGCTTGAGGGCCCGCGCGCCTATGGCCGCGGGCTTGGCCCTGGCCCTCGCGGCCTGCCTGGGGCCGATCGCCAATCCGGATCTCTGGTGGCACCTGTCCGCCGGGCGCTACGTGCTGCTGCATCACGCCGCGCCGCGCGCCGACTTCTTGTCCTGGACGCGCCAAGGACAGCCTTGGATCGACTTCGAGTGGGGCGCGCAGGCGCTGCTCAGCCTCTGCGAGCGGCTGGGCGGCTTTCGGGCGCTCTGGCTGCTCAAGTCCTCGGCCTTCGCCGGGCTCGTCGCGCTCTTCGCCGCGCTGCTGAAGTCCTGGAGGCTGCCGGACTCGTGGACCGGGGCGGCGCTCGTGCCGTTCGCGGCCTGCCTCGTCCCGTCCCTCGACCTGAGGCCGGAGATCGCGTCGTTCGCGTTCTGCCTGCTCGAGCTCGGCGCGCTCGAGGCGCGCCGCGCGGGCCCGCGCCGGACGGGAGACGCCGCCCTGCTCGCCGCGCACTTCGCGCTCTACGCGGCGTGGGCCAACCTGCACGCGGGCTTTCCGCTGGGACTGCTCCTCTGCCTGTGCTTCGGCGCGGGAGAAGCCTTCCGAGGGCGGCGCGAGCCGATCTGGCTTCTCCTCGCGGCCGCGGGCGCGCTCGGCACGC
>CAZRIP010000023.1:0-29833 GCA_964600165.1 uncultured Elusimicrobia bacterium
ACCGCCCGCGTCACGGGATAAAGGCGCGTGCCCGAGCCGCCCGCCAAGATGATGCCCTTCATCGCTTGAAGCAGCGCCGGCAGCGCGCCTCGTATTTGTCGGCGGCGCCGACCTCGATGACCTTCTTAGTCGTCGAAAGGCGCTGAGAGCGGTTGGCGGGGCTGCCGCAGATGGAGCAGATCGCGAGGTTTTTCGTCACGAATTCAGACACGCCCATGATCCGGCACGTCACGGGAAACGGCACGCCGCGGTAGTCCTGGTCCAAGCCCGCGACGATCACGCGCCGCCCCTGGTCGGCCAGCTCCTCGCAGACCTCGACGATGGCGTCGTCGAAGAACTGGACCTCGTCGACGCCGACGACCTGCGTGTCGGGCTCGACGAGCGTGAGGATGTCGCGCGCCTTGCTCGCGGAGAGCGACGGGATCTTCGAAAGATCGTGGCTGACGATGTGGTCCTTGGCGTAGCGCGCGTCGAGCGCGGAGTTGAAGACCTGCACTTTTTGGCGGGCGATCGTCGCCAGGCGCAGCCTGCGGATGAGCTCCTGGGTCTTGCCCGAGAACATCGAGCCGACGACGGCCTCGATCCAGCCGCCGGGCTGGCCCCAATGCAGCGGCGCGGCCGGGCGCGGAGCCGTGAACGTCTTCTTCTTCATCTCGCGGCGCCGGCCTTCAAGCGCTCTTGATACTGCTTGATGTAGTACGTCTGATAGCTCGCGCTCGTGCGCAGCGGCCGCCACCAGGCCTCGTTCTTCTCGTACCATCGGATCGTTTCCTTGAGCGCCTCGGGAAAGGAGAACTCGTGCTTGAAGCCGAGCTTTTCGAGCTTGTCGCAGTTGAGAGCGTAGCGTCGATCATGCCCCGGTCGATCCGGGACCTCGACGACGAGCTCCTTGGGCTTTTTCATGAGCCCGCGGGCTTTCTCGATGAGCTCGTTGTTCGGGCAGTGCTCGACGCCCCCCACGTTGTATGTCTCCCCCACGGCGCCCTTTTCAAGGATCAACTGCAGCGCGCGCGCGTGATCGACGACGTAGAGCCAGTCGCGCACCTGCTTGCCGTCGCCGTAGCGCGGGAACGGCAGGTCGTCGATCCAGTTGGTGATCATCAGCGGCAGCGCCTTCTCGGGGAACTGGTTCGGGCCGAAGTTGTTCGAGGCGCGCGAGATGATCACCGGCGCTTTGTGCGTGACGAAATAGGAGCGGACCAGCAGATCGGCCGCGGCCTTGGACGCCGCGTACGGGCTGTTCGGCTCGAGGTTATCGCCCTCCTTCGAGAAGCCCTTCGCGACCGAGCCGTAGACCTCGTCGGTGCCCACGTGAAGGAACCGCCTGACATTATGAGCCAACGCAGCGTCGAGCAGCACCTGCGTCCCGATGATGTTGGTGCGCAGGAACGCGGCCGCGTCCAAGATCGAGCGGTCGACGTGCGTCTCGGCGGCGAAATTGATCACGGCGTCGACGTCGCTCATCGCCTTGTCGACGACGGACGGGTCGGCGATATCGCCCTTGATATAGCGATAGCGGGCATCGGACGCGACGTCGGCGAGGTTCGCCGGATTCCCGGCGTAGGTTTGCAGGTCGAGATTGACGACTTTCGAGTACTTTTTCTCCGCGAGGACATAGCGGATGAAGTTCGAGCCGATGAACCCGAGGCCTCCGGTGACGAGCAGCTTCACCGGACGGCGGTCAGCGGCCGCGCGTGCCGCTTGAAGTACGTGCTCACGAAATAGTCCCAGGTGTCCTTGAGGCCGTCCTCGAAGTTCATCACCGGCTTGTAGCCGAGGAGCTTGCGCGCCTTGGAGATGTCGGCGTAAGTCTTGCGCACGTCGCCGGCGCGCTTGGGATGGTGGATGCGCTCGAGTTCGCGGCCGCAGAGCTTCTCTATGACGCGGATCAAGTCGAGCAGGGAGTACGTCTTGCCGTTGGCGATGTTGTAGGCCTCGCCGACGCCGGTCTTGCTCGTGGCCGCGAGGATGTTCGCCTGCACCACGTTCGCGATGTGCGTGAAGTCGCGCTGCTGCTTGCCGTCCCAGTGCAGCTCGAGCGGCTCTTTTTTATAGGCCTGCTCCATGAAGCGCGGGATCACGGCCGAGTACAGGGACTCCGGATCCTGGCGCGGGCCGAAAACGTTGAAGTAGCGAAGGCTGACCGTCTCCAACCCGTAGGTCTTCGTGAACATGATCGAGTAGAGCTCGCCCATGAGCTTCTGACAGGCGTAAGGAGAGACGGGCTCGGGCTTGAACGTCTCTTTCTGCGGGAACTTCTTGCAGTCGCCGTAGACCGAGGAGGACGACGCGTAGACGAGGCGCTTGACCTTGGCTTCCTTGGCCGCGAGCAGAATGTTCAAGGTGCCCGTGGCGTTGCAGTCGTGGGTCTCCTGGGGATGGTCGACGGATTTGGACACGGCGCGGATCGCGGCCTGATGGATGACGTAATCGCAGTCCTTGACCGCCCGGCGGCAGTCGTCGAAATTCCGGAGATCGCCCTCCAGGAACTCGATTTTATCGCGGAACGTCTCCATGTGCTCCGGCTTTCCGGTAGAGAGATTGTCGAGAACGCGCACGCGCTTGCCGCGGCGAAGCAGCTCTTCGGCGATGTTCGAGCCGATGAAGCCCGCGCCGCCGGTCACGAGCCAGGTTTTTTCAGCACCGTTCATGGGCATGACGCCATCTTAGCAATTTCGCGGCCCGACCTGCGCTGTCGGCCGCTGACGTCGCCCCGGTTGCGGCCCGAGCGGTTTCCCGCTATCGTTTGAGCGAGACCTTCCACTCGGCGCGGAAGGTCTCTCCCGATCTGACGGTGTGACTAGAATGCCCTTGCAATACGATCCTTTACAGCCTATACTTTTCAAGACACGCTATACAAAAGCTGCTGATACTAAAATTATTCCCTAATATCATCATTCCAGCAGCAAGGGGGTATAGCAAATGGTCATGAGAAAGACGAAGGCGGGCTTCACGCTCATCGAGCTGATGATCGTGGTAGCCATCATCGGCATCTTGGCGGCGATCGCCATCCCGAAGTTCGCGAGCCTCATCCGCAAGTCGGGCGAAGGAGCGTCGAAGGGCAACCTCGGCTCCATCCGCTCGGCCCTGAGCATCTATTACGGCGACATGGAAGGCCAGTATCCCGGCGACATGTCGGCGCTGACCGTCGGCGGCAAGTACCTGGCCAACGTCCCGCTCGCCAAGACGCCGAACTACCACTCGGACAGCTCGGCCGAGACGACGGCTCAGACCAGCGCCAACGACGGCGGCGGCTGGATGTACAACAACCTGACGGGCGATCCGAACCTCGGGACCGTGCTCGTCAACTGCACGGACACCGACACCAAGAACAGCATCTGGACCACCTATTAAAGACTAGGTCGCCCGGTTAGCTTAATGAAAGGAAGCCCCGCCCGGATGCTCCGGGCGGGGCTCTCCTTTTAACCGGCCGCTACGGCCGGTCGACGAACGGCCCCGCGCGCTCGGGGAACCATTCGGACTCCCAATCGCGGCGCGGCGGCTGGTCAGGCCTCTCCTTGCCGAACTTGAGCTCGGCTCGGATCTGAAACTCGCGCACGCCTCCGGGCCGGAACCTGATCTGGGCCCGCCCATAGAAGTCGTGCCAGTTCTTCGTCAACGAGATTTCCTTCTCGAAGACGTGAAGGTGGGAGACGCGGCCCGGCCCGCCGTTCGAGAAGACCTCGGAGCGCAGCGCCGCGGCGGCCCGCCAAGTCCCGGACGAAGGGGCATAGCCGAACTCGTTGTTGACGAAATAACGCGTGTTGTATTGCTTGTTGGCTCCGAAGCCGACGGAGGCGTACGAACCGCGTTCGTCGCCTTTCTGGGCGTTGGCGACGAGCGATTCGTTGCCCTGGGACAGCGAGTAGGCGTCGCGCAGCGAGAAGTTCAGCCGCGAGTTCGGCGCGTAGCTGACGTCGGAGGTGATCGGCTGGACGCGGTCGCGAAAGCCGATGCCGTGATCGCGAAAGATGCGGTAATCGTAGCCTGAGACGATCCGGAACAGGACTTGACGATTCGGCCGGATGGCGTCGGTGAGCGTCGTGATGTTCGCCTCGACGCCGTGGTCGATGCCCCCGGCGTCGCGAGCCATGGCGTCGGCTTTCTGACGCATCGTGTAGAGATGATCGAGGTCCCAGTCGCCGACCGGCGAGCGCCAGCGGAGGGTGCCCTCTCCGGTCAGGCGCCCGACGAAGACGTCCTGCACCGTGCTCGTGCTCATGTTGTCGGCGGGCTCGTCGAAGCGATTGTAGGCCGTCTCGCTATACAGCGTCCTGGGAGTAAACGACAGCCTCCCCTTGACCAGCGGGACCGTGCGCGTCGCCTCCCACGCTCCGTTGGCCGAGCGCTGGATGAACGGCTGCCCGGCCGCGTACGTGTTGTCGATGAAACCCGTGAACGTGTTGAGCCAAGGGAGCTTGCCGACCTTGATCGCCTGCGTCTGGAAATCGAGCCGCGGCGCGCTCTCGGCCACTTTCTGCCACTTGCTGTCCGACGTCGAGTTGTCGAGCCGCGAGTAGCTCAGTCGCAGAGACGAGCGGCGCATCCGGTAGGTGATCGCGCCGTTGTTGATGAGCTGAGGAGTCAGAGGAAAAAGGCTCGCCCTCGAGTAGTCGTTGTTGAAGGCGGCGTCGCTCTGGTCCTCGGCGCGGAACTGCGCCGCCAGCGAGCTCGCGAGCACCTGGTAGCCGTCGCCGATCGCGGCCCAGCGGTCCTTGCGCGTCGACGTCTCCTTGATGTGATAGACCCAGATGCCGGCGCGGCTGGCGCCGTTACGATGCTCGAGCTCCGCTCCGTGACCCAACCCCTGCGAGGAATACTCGTCCAAGTAAAGCTTGCCGTAGGTGTGCCGCCATGGGCTCAAAAGCACGGTGCCCTTGACGAAGGCGCCGTTGCGGCGGTCGTAGCCCGGTTGGAGCTTCATGCGGATCAGGCCGGACGGCTCGAGGCTCTTATAAAAGAACGGTGTATAAAAGAGCGGGACCGGGCCGATGTAGAACACCACGTTGCGCGCGAACATGTACTTCTTCGGCACGACCCACATCTTCGTGGCGTGGAAGTGGTAATGCGGAGGGATGTAGTCGCAGCTCGTGAAGTTCGCCGACTCGTAATCGAGCTTCTTGCTCTCCGACAGATTCGCGCGGCGCGCCTTCACGCGCCATTGGTCGAAGCCGGCCCGGGTCTCATTGAGGACGCCCGTGTGTTCCGCGAAGTCGAAGGAGCCCGACGCTCCGGACGCCGCCGCGCGGGAGCTTTCGACGAGGATATAGCCTTGCGATCTGGCCGTTCTGTCCTTCGTGTCGAGCCACAGCTCGTCGGACTTGATCGTCCACGTCGACTCGTGAAGGACCACGTGCCCCTTGAGATGCAGGACCGTGGACGTGCTCGCGTAGTCGAGATGGTCGGCCGTGTAGTCGAGGACCTCCGTCGCCGTCGAGACGGCCGGCGGCGCGGGCAGCGGATAATCGGAGGCCCGGGCGCTGGAGAGGGCCAAGGCGAGAAGAAGCAGGGGCGGAGTCAAGGGCGGCCTAGAAGTCCTCCAGGGCCAACAGCGCCGCGCCGACGCGGCCGGCGTTCTGATTGTCCGCCAGTTTGACGCGCGCGCGGCCGAAGGCCGTCTTGAAAGGCTGCGCCGCGAAGTGCTCCTCGATGGGATCCAATATCCAGCGGCCCGCGCGGGAGACGCCGCCAAGAATCAGCACGACTTCCGGGTTCATCACGAGCACCAGGTTGGCCATGCCGACGGCCAGATAGCGCGCCGTGCGCGCCCAGACGGCGCGCGCGATCTCGTCGCCGTCGTCGGCCGCCTCGGTCAGCTGCGCGGGCGTCAGCCTCGCCAAATCGGGGACGCGCGCGCGCAGGACCTCGCCCTTCCCGGGGCTCTCGTCGAGCAGCTTGCGCGCGGAGCGCAGGATGCCGTAGGCGCCCGCGTACGCCTCGAGGCACCCCCGCCGGCCGCAGTGGCACTTTTCGCCGCCCGGCTCCACGATCGTGTGCCCGATCTCCCCGGCCGAGCCGGTCGAGCCGCGATAGAGCTTGCGCTCGACGATGAGGCCTCCGCCGACCCCCGTGCCTAGCGTTACGCCGACGACGTTGCGCGGCCGGCCTTTGAGCTCCGTGCGGAACGCTCCCCAGACGGCGACGTTGGCGTCGTTGTCGACGGCCACGCGGGTCTTCAAGCGCTTCTCGAAAGCTTTCTTGAACTCGAAGCCGTTCCAGCCCCGCAGGTTCGGCGCGAAGCGCAGCGCGCCGCGCTCGGAGTCGACGTCGCCGGCAAGGCCCAGGCCCACGCCCGAGATCTTGAGCCCGCGCTGCGAGCGCCAAGCGCCGATCAGCGCGCTGATCCGGTCGACGAAGCTCGCCGGCCCGGCCGCGACCTCCGCGGGCAACTGCGCCTCCAGGAGGACTCGCCCCGACGGCGCCACGGCCGCGACCTTGGTGAACGTCCCGCCGACGTCGATGCCGACGCAGATCTCAGGCATCGCGAGGCGCTCCCAGGAGCTCGCGCGCCTCTCCGACGAGATAGAACGAGCCGCAAACGACGGCCGCCTTCGGACCCGCGGGCGCGCCGCGCCATTCGTCGAGCGCGGCCTTGGGCGAGGGCGCGACGCGGACCTCGGCGCGCGGAGCGGCCGCGCGGACGGCCTCGGCGAGCCTTCCGGCTTCGAGCGCGCGCGGGCTTCGCGGCGCGACGCAGACGACGTCCTTTAAAAACGGCGCGAGCGGGGAGAGGACGCCGGCCGCGTCCTTGTCGCTCATGAGCCCGATGATCCAGCGCGCCGAGCCGCGCGACCAAGGCGAGCGCTTCCACGTCTCCGCCAGCGCCTTGGACGCTTGCGGATTGTGCGCGCCGTCGAGCACGGCGACATGGCCTTTCTTAGGGGAAAAAATGACTTCAAAGCGCCCCGGCCAGCGCGCGTTGGCGAGCCCCTCTCGCCACGCCGCCGGCGAGACCTCGAGCCCGGCGGCGTCGAGCGCCGCCCGCGCCAGCGCCGCGTTGACGCCTTGCCGCTCGCCCAACAAGGAAAGCGTCCGCCGCTTGCGGCCCTCGAGCAGCGTCTGCCGCCCGCGCCGCCAATCGACGGCCGCGATCCGCCAAGGCTTGACGACGGAAAGGCGGGCGCCGACTTCCTCGGCGCGCGCGCGCATGACCGCCAGCGCCTCGGGCGCCATCGGCCCGCACAAGGCCGGCCGCCCTGCCTTGATGATCCCCGCCTTCTCCGAGGCGATCGAGCGCAAGGTCCGCCCCAAGAATTGCGTGTGGTCGAAATCGATCGAGGTGATCACGCTCGCCAGAGGCGCGCCGATCACGTTCGTCGCGTCGAGGCGCCCCCCCAATCCGGTCTCCAGCACGACGACGTCGCAGCGCCGTCGCGTGAACCATTGAAAAGCGAGCGAGGTCAGCAGCTCGAAATAGGTGAGCCGGCGCGCGAGGTCCTCGGAGAGGGTCACATTCATCAGCTCCGCGAAGTCCTGGCGCGAGATCGGCTCCCCGTCGACGCGGACGCGCTCGCGGACGTCGGAAAGATGCGGCGACGTGTAAAGCCCGGTCTTTAGGCCCGCGGCGCGCAGGACGGATTCCAAGATCGCGCACGTCGAGCCTTTCCCGTTGGTACCCGCCACGTGGACGCAGCGCAGCGCCTCGTGCGGAGAGCCCAGGCGCTGGAGGTGGTCGCGCACGCGCTCGAGGCCGAGCTCGATGCGCGCCTCCTGGCGCGCCTCCAAGGCGGCGACGGCGGCCGCGAAGTTCACTTGCGCCTGCGCGCGGGGTTGACCCGGCGCACCCGCGCGCCGGCGGCGCGCAGCTTGGCCTCGACGCGCTCGTAGCCGCGGTCGACGTGATAGACGCGCTGCAGCGTCGTCTTACCTTTGGCGGCGAGACCGGCGATGAGGAGCGCCGCGCCCGCGCGCAGGTCCGAGGCCATCACCGGCGCGCCGGTCAGGCCCGCGACGCCCGCGATGGCGGCCTGCCCGCCCGCGACGCCGATCGACGCGCCCATGCGCGCGAGCTCCGCCGCGTGCATGAAGCGGTTCTCGAAGACGCTCTCGGTGACGATGCTCGCCCCCGAGGCGACGGCCATGAGCGCCATCCACGGCGCCTGCAGGTCCGTGGGAAAACCGGGATGAGGCGCCGTCTTGATCGATACGCTCGCCGGGCGGCCGCGCATGTCCACGGAAAGCCCGTTCTTGGTTTCGGCGATGCGCGCTCCTGTCTTTCTCAAGGCGGCGATCACGGCCGAAAGATCGCGCGCGCGCGCGCCGCGCAGCTCGAGGCGCCCTCCCGCCGCCGCGCAGGCGATCAAGTAGGTCCCCGCCTCGATGCGGTCGGGGATGACGGAGTGCGCCGCGCCGCGCAGCTGCCGGCGGCCGTCCACCGTGATCCGCGCCGTGCCCGCGCCCTTGACGGCCGCGCCCAGCTTGTTCAGGAAATCCTGAAGGTCCTCGATCTCCGGCTCGCGCGCGGCGTTCTCGATGATCGTGCGGCCCGGAGTGACGGCCGCGGCCATCATCACGTGCTCGGTGGCGCCCACGCTCGGGAACTTGAAGCGCACGCGGCCCGCGCGCAGCTGCGGCGCGGCCGAAAGGATCACGTCGCCGTGGTCGGAGATCTCGCGCGCTCCGAGGTCGCGGAAAGCCTTCAAATGGATGTCGATCGGCCGAAGACCGATGGCGCAGCCGCCCGGGATCGGCACGCGCACGAGCCCGAAGCGCGCGAGCAGCGGCCCGGCCACGAGCACCGAGGCCCGCATCTGCTTGACGATGTCGTAGGGCGCCTGCGTCTTGAGCGAGCCGCTGCCGGTCACGGTCACCGACGCGCCGCGCACGGCGATCTTCTTGCCGAGCGCTTCCAAAAGACGGATCGTGGTCTTGATATCGCGCAGCTCGGTGGGGACGTTGCCAAGTCGGCACGGCTCGTCGGTGAGCAGCGTGGCGATCAGGATGGGCAGGGCCGAGTTCTTCGAGCCGCTGATCCTGACCGCGCCGCGCAGGGGGCGCCCGCCTTCGATGATGAGCTGGTCCATGAAGGTATTACAAGGCGAGGATTATACTTTTTACGCCTAACGCCGGGCGACGGCGATGCGGTCGAGGGCCTGGAGGTCCTTCATGACGTTGACCATCGCCAGCCCTTGGGACTCGAGGAGCTTGACCACGGCGGAGCCTTGATCGTGTCCGATCTCGAGCACGAGCCAGCCGCCCGGCTTGAGGAGCAAAGGCGCCTGCGCGACCAAGGCGCGGATGGCCGACAGCCCGTCGGGGCCGCCGTCCAAGGCCAGGCGCGGCTCCTTGAGCACTTCCGGCTCGAGGCGGTCGACCTCGCGCGACGGGATGTACGGCGGGTTCGAAATGACGAGATCGGCCCAGCCTTTCGGCGCGGCACCGGTCTTGAAGAGGTCCTCGCGCACGAAGCGCAGCTGCCTGATCTTGCCCGTCGCGAGCGCGTTGCGCTCGGCGAGCTGCAGCGCGGCCGGGCTGATCTCGGTGGCGTAGATGATCGCGTTGGGCAGCTGCGCGGCGAGCGCGATGGCGACGCAGCCCGTGCCCGTGCCGATCTCGACGACGTGGAGCGTCTCGTGGCGGCGCCCTTCGAGAAGACGGATCGCGGCCGACACCACCTCCTCGGTCTCGGGCCGAGGGATCAGCGCCTGCGGCCCGACCGCGAGCTCGAGCCCGTAGAACGGCTGCGTGCCGAGGACGTAGGCGAGCGGGATTCGCCGCCCTCGCTCATGGACGAGGTTCCAGAAGTGGTTGCCGATCTTTTCCGAGACGGACCGCGGAAGCTGGAGCGCGAGGCTTCCGCGGGAGATCTTCAGGACGTGCGCGAGGATGAATTCCGCGTTCGCCCGCGCCTCGGCGACGCCTTTAGACTCGAGGTGCTTGATCCCCTTGTCGAGCCACCCGGCGACGGTCATATTTCAAAGCGGTGCCAGGCGCCGTTTCAACTTTCCAGCGCGAGGCGCTGCGCTTCTTCTTTGAGGGCCTCGAGGACGGGGGCGAGCTCGCCTTCCATGATGGCCGGCAGGTTGTGCCAAGAGCGCTCGAGGCGGTGGTCGGTGACGCGGCTCTGCGGGAAATTGTAAGTGCGGATCTTCTCCGAGCGGTCGCCCGTGCCGACTTGGATCCGACGCGCCGCCACGTTCGTCGCCTTCTCCTTCTCGCGCTGGGCGTCGACGAGCTTGGACTGCAGCATCTTCATCGCTTTATTGCGATTCTTGAGCTGCGAGCGCTCCTCTTGGCACTGCACGACGACGCCGGTCGGCACGTGCGTGATGCGGATCGCCGTCTCGACCTTGTTGACGTTCTGGCCGCCGGCGCCGCCCGCGCGGTAGGTGTCGACCTTGAGGTCCTCGGGGTTGATCGTGATCTCCGTCTCCTCGGCCTCGGGCATGACGGCGACGGTGACCGTCGAGGTGTGGATGCGGCCGGACGCCTCCGTCTGCGGCACGCGCTGCACGCGGTGCACGCCCCCTTCGTTGGCGAGCCAGCCGAACACGCCGTCGCCCTCGATGGAGACGACGGCCTGCTTGATGCCCTTGAGGCCGGTGCTCGCGACCTCCATCGGCTCGACTTTCCAGCCTTTGAGCTCGGCGAAGCGGGTGTAAGCGCGCAGAAGCTCCGCCGCGAAGAGCGCGGCCTCGTCGCCGCCGGCGCCGGCGCGGATCTCCAGGAACACGCTCTTGCCCGCGTTGGGGTCCTTGGGCAGCAAGTCGATGCGCAGCTGCCGCTCGAGCTCTTTGAGGCGCTCGGAGATCTTGGGCTTTTCCTGGGCCGCGAGGTCCTTCATCTCGGCGTCGGAGCCCGCGAGCCAGCTGTCGAGTTCTTTGACGTCGGACTCGAGCTTGGCGAGCTCGCGGATGCGCGCGATCACGGGTAAAAGCTCGGAATGGCGGCGCGAAAGGTCCTTGAGCTCGGCGGGCGGCACCGTGCCGGCCGAAAGCCGGGACTCGATCTCCGAGAACTCGGCCTCGAGCCTGGTGAGTTTGGCGTCCATGGGCTTATATAAAAGGGAGAGCCCCGGCCCAAGGGCCGAGGCTCCATCCTTTTCGGTCTAGCTAAGCCTTCTTCGCGGGACCGGCCGGCTTCTTGGCGCCCTTTTCGTCTTCCTTCTTGGGCGCGGTCGAGAGCACCTTGCGCTTGGCGGCGGCGCCGACGTGCTCGATCTTCTTGGTGAGCTTGGCGGCCTTGCGCACGATCGTCTTGCCCTGCGTGGACTCGAAGCGCTTCTTGAAGCGCTCGACGCGTCCCGCGGTGTCGACGAGGCGCTGCTGGCCCGTGTAGAACGGGTGGCAGTTGGAACAAATTTCGAGCTTGATGAGCTCCTTGGTCGAGCGCGTCTCGAACGTGTTGCCGCACGCGCAAATGACCTTGGAAACGACGTAGAGCGGATGAATGCCTGCTTTCATGGGATCTTTTTTGGTCCTTGGTTAGAGAGCGACCCCGCCAGTATAGCAATAATTTGGCGTTCTCGTCGAGCATGCGCTAGACTCTTCCCATGAGGGTCTTTCTCTCCGTCTTCGCGCTGATCTTCGTCGCCGAGCTTCCCGGCAAGACGACCTTCGCGACGATCCTGCTCGCCGCGCGCTCGCGCCCGTGGAAAGTGTTCCTCGGCGCTTGCGCGGCGTTTCTCATCCACGTCGTCATCGCGATCGCGGCGGGGCGGCTGCTCGCCCGCATGCCCCCGCGGATACTGCAAGCGTGCGTGGGCGCGATCTTCCTCGCGCTCGCCGTGGTCCTCTGGCGCGAGGGCTCGAGGACGGAGCCGCTGCCGGCGCGCGCGGGCGGCTTCGCCGGAGCTTTCGCGCTCGTCTTCGTCGCGCAGTGGGGCGACCCGAGCCAGCTCGCCACGGCCGCGCTCGCGGCGCGCTACTCCGCGGCCGCCGTCTTCGCGCCGGCGACGCTCGCGTTCTGGTCGATCGCGGGACTAGCCTCGGCGCTCGGCCGCCATTCCAAGGCGCGCGTTCCCGCAAAGCTGCTGCACCGCGCCGCGGCCGCCGTCTTCGCCGCGCTCGGGCTCATCCTGCTCACCCGGGCAGCGTGAAGTAAAACGACGCCCCCTCGCCCTCCTTCGACTCGACCCAGATGCGGCCGCCGTGCCGCTCGACGATCTTCTTGCAGATCGCCAGGCCGATGCCCGTGCCGGGATACTTCCCGCGCGCGTTGAGCCGCTTGAACATCACGAAGACTTGATCTCGGTACTGCGGGTCGATCCCTATCCCATTGTCGCGCACGCAGACGCGCCACGACGCGCCGTCGCGCTGGGCCGATAGGCGGACCTCCGGCGCGCGCTCGCCGCGGAACTTGAGCGCGTTGCCGATCAAGTTCAAGAAGAGCTGCCCGAGCTGCCCGCGGTCGGCGGAAACGGTCGGCAGCGCGTCCCAGGAGACCCGCGCTCCGGACTCGCCGATCTTCTCTTTGAGCGTGTCGACGGCCTCGGCCGCGAGCGTCTCGAGCGCGACGGCCTCGAAGGGCCGGCCCTGGGTGCCGACGCGGGAGAAAGAAAGCAGGTCCTTGATGAGATCGCTCATCCGCTTTGACCCGTCGACGATGACGCGCAGGAACTCTTGCCCTTCCGAGTCGAGCCGGGAATGGTAGCGCCGCTCGAGCAGCTGGCAATAGCTGACGACCTTTCGCAGCGGTTCTTGCAAGTCGTGCGAGGCGACGAAAGCGAACTGCTCGAGCTCCTGGTTCGAGCGGCGCAGCTCCTCGGCCAGCCGCGCCTCGCCGACGAGGTCCCGGAAGCGCCGCGTCATCGGGACGATCAAGGAGACGTCGAGCGCGAATGCGAGGAGGAAGATCAAGGCGCCGCTCAGGCCCGCGAGGGCGAACGCGCCGCGCGCCTCGCGCCGCACCCGCGCCAGAGCCAGCGTCACCGTCACGACTCCCACGTCCTCTCTGTAGCGCCGCGAGCCGGGCGCCGGCTCGATCGCGTGCGACGCCTCGACGACGGCGCCGTCCTTCGATCCGAGCCCCTCGCGCGACGCGAGCGTCCGGCCGCGCTCGTCGGAAACGACGATGCGGACGAGGTCCGGGAAATCCGACGAGGCGTCGAGGAGGCGCCGCAAGCCCGCCGCGTCCTCGATCTCCGCCGGAACGAACGCCGCCCGGCCGAGGAACGTGGCCATGGCGCCCGCGCGATGCGCTTGCTCCTCGCGGCCCAAGATCTCCATCTGCCGGCTCGTGACGGCGAGCGTCGCCGCCAGCACGGCCAGCGTCGTGACGGAGAGCAAGCCGATCATCGCGACGGCGAACAGGTTCCAGCGCCGGGTGACGTCGGCGACGTCCTGCCCGAGCCGGCGGGTCAATGCACGGCGCGCCACGCGCCCTCCTTCGGACGAAGAGCGAAGCGCGAGGCGACCTTGGGGTTGAACAAGATCACGCCCGGCGGCCCGGTCGCCAGCGCGCCCGCGGGCCGTCCCGACAGGAGGTCGAGCACGCCGCGCGCCGCGCGCCCCGCGATGCCCGCGGCCGCGCCTTCCGAGCAGAACGCCGCCCCCCGCTCCACTTCCCAGCGCCCCGACCCGATCAAGGGAACGCCCTGCGACAGCGATTCCTCGATGAGGAAGTCGAATCCCGCTCCGCGCGCGAGCAGCGGGTCTCCGAGCACCCAGACCGCGCGGGCCCGCGTCATCAGCGCCCGCGCGCCGGGAGCCAAGTCGCGGCGCCGCTCGACTTTGCGGGCGATGATCTTGATCGAGCGCTTGGCGGCCGCGACGCGGATCGATTGCAGCACGGACTCGTAGCCTTCCGCGTACAAGACGCCGAACCCGGAGCGCCACGAATCGGGAAGAGCGTCGAGCACGTCCTCGACGCTGTAGCCCAGCATGCCCGAGGCGCGCCCGTCCGAAAGCAGCCGCCCCTCGACGAGAGAAGCACCCGCGAGATAGACCGTCTCGTCCTCGAGCTCGTCGAGCGCGAAGCTCGCGGCCTCGTCGCCCACGGCGACGACGAACGGCGCGGCCGAGAGCCCGGCGGCGATCCGCCCCTTGTAGATCGGATCGCCCAGGCGCCCCGGGTCCACGTCGACGGCGTCGAAAGGAACGCCTTGGAGCCGCTTGCCCAGATCTCGCTCGATGGCCGCCGCGCGCGGGTCGGAGCGATCGAAGAGGATCGCGGGCCGCTGCTGGGCGCGCGCGCTCGCGCCGAGGACCGCCGCGATCAATCCCGCGGCGAGGCTTCCGATCATGGGCTCAGAACGTGACGACGGCCGCGAGCTGCGCGCCGTCGACGCCGAGCTTGAGGGGGCCCGAGGCGAACGGCAGCTCGTAGGAAAAATGGAGGTACTCGGCCTTCGCCGTCAGCTGCGGCGAAACGTGCAGCGCCGCGCCCGCGGTCAAGGCGCGCAGCACCTCGCGGTTGGCGCCGCCGTCGTCGGGCTTGCTGCGATAAAATTCCCATTGGAGATACGGCGCGAGCGTCTTGCCGCGCACTTTCAAATCCTCGTAGGAGACCGCCGTGAAGTAGCCGTCGGTGTGCCAGTTCGGGTCGCCGACGTTGGCCGCGAAGCCCTGGTCGCCGCGCACGCCCAGGCGCAGCGCCTCCGCGAGGAAATCGACGCCGTGGAGGAGAAAATGCGCGTGCGCGCCCAGCAGCTGCATGGGCTCGAGGCCGCTCGAGTCCCAATCGCCCCAGTAGCCGGAGACGCCGACCTCGGCCTGCGCGCCGGCGAGCTTCGTCGCCTGCAGCCTGCCGCCGACCGCCGGCTTGTGGTTGTTGTCCGCCGAGCGCAGATTGCTGACGAGCGTGATGCCGCCCGGAAGGCTCGGCAGGCGCAAGGCGTCCTTCTGGCCCTGCGCCGAGCCGTAGCCGTTGACGACGTAGGCGTCGGCCTCGAGCGTGAAGTGATTAAACGGCGCGTCCTGGCGGCCGGCGACGCCCCAGTCGGCGATCGGCAGGCCCAGGATCGACGACTGGAAGACCGGCGCCGTGAGCTCCTCGCGCTGGAACGAATAGAAGCGGTTCTCGTTGAAGTAGTTGAAAGGGATGGTGACCCGGCCGCCGCGCAGCGTCGTCTCCGCGTACGGGGTCCAGTCGAGAAAGGCGTACGGCATCTGGATCGAGCCGACCGTGTTGCCGATCTGCCGGAAATCGAGGTCCATCTGGAATGTCAGGTCTTCCTGGACCTGCGTGGTCGCGAAGAGCCCGATCGCGTCGGCGGTGAAGCCGCGCGAGGTCAGCCGCCCCGGGGCGAGGCCGAAGTTCGCGAGCGTCGCCGGCGAGCCGGAGACCGAGGCGTTGGCCCCGCCGTCGTAGCGCAGGTCGCCGTAGCCCGTGAAGACGACCTTCGCCTGGGCGGGCGCCGCGGCGAGCAGCGCGGCGCCCGCGGCGAAAATGACAAATTTCACGGCCGAGACTGTAGCAAGGAGGCCGCGGCCGGCCGAATATCGGCGAGGTCAGGATTTCGCGACGATCGCGTCTAGTCGGACTCGAGGCGATAGCCGACGCCGGGCTCGGTCTTGAGGTGCTTGGGCCGCACCGGGTCCGGCTCGAGCTTGTGGCGCAGCTGGTGGACGAAGATGCGGACGGACTCGGGCGACGCTTCAAGCTCGTCCTTCCAGACCTCCTTGATGAGCTGCTTCTGGCTCACGACGCGGCCGGCGTTGCGCGCGAGCGCGGCCAGCACGTCGTATTGCATCGGCGAGAGATGGACTTCCTTTTTCTTGATCCAAACGCGTCTGGTCGCCAAGTCGATCTTAAGTCCGTCGTGCTCGTAGACGGGCTCCTCGTTGCGGCCGGCGCGCTCGGCGTGGCGCAGCGCCACGCGCAGGCGAGCCATGAGCTCGGCCACCCCGAAGGGCTTCGTGAGGTAATCGTCCGCTCCGGCGTCGAGGGCGGCGATCTTGTCGCCCTCCTTGCCGCGGGCCGACAGGATGATGACGGGCGCCGAAGTCCATTCGCGGACGCGCTCGAGGACCTCGAGCCCGTCCATGTCCGGCAGGCCGAGGTCGAGGAGAACTAGGTCGGGCTTCTTGCCCGCGGCGAGCTCGAGCGCGGCCTTGCCGCTCGAGGCCTCGACGACGGAGAATCCGTGCTCCTGAAGCGAGGCCCTCAAGAAACGGACGATGGCGAGCTCGTCCTCCACGACGAGCACGAGCTTTTTGGCGCTCATCGCGCCCCGAGCGGCAGGGAGAACGAGAACGCGGCCCCGCCGCCTTCACGATTCTCGGCCCAAATCCTGCCGCCGTGCGCGTTGAGGATCGCGCGGCAGATGGCGAGGCCCAGGCCCGCGCCCCGAGAGCCCTTGGCGTGGTAGAACTTCTCGAAGACGCGCTCGAGATCGCCGTCGGGAACGCCGGGCCCGCGGTCCGCCACCTCGACGACGAGCTCCGAGTCCGTCGCGCGAGCCGAGACCTCGAGCGGCGTCCCCTCGGGGGTGTGCCGCGCGGCGTTCTCGATGAGATTGAGCAGCACCTGCTCGATGAGCACGCCGTCCATGGGAGCGAGCGGAAGATCCGGCGGCACGCGCGTCGTCACCTCGCGCTTGCCCAGGATCTTCTCGAGACGCCCGAGCGCCGAGCCCGCGATCTCCTCGATCGAGCCCGGCTCCTTGCGCAGCGTCACGCCGCCCGTCTCCAGGCGCGTCGTCTCGATGAGGTTGTAGACGAGGCGCGCCAGCCATTCCCCCTCGTCGACGATGTTCTCCAGGAGCTCGCGCGCCTTGTCGCCCGCGACGGACGCGCCGCTTTGCAGCAGGCTGCTCGCCGAGCCGATGATGGCGGCCAGCGGCGTGCGCAAGTCATGCGAGACCGACGAAAGCAGCGAGCTGCGCAGGCGCTCGGTCTCGGCCTCCACTTGGGATTGCCGGGCGTTCTCCTGGAGCCGGTCGACCTCGAGCGCGAGGCCGACCTGGTGGGCGAACGACTCGAGAAGGAGCATCTGGTCGGGGACGAGCAGCCTCTCGCGCAGCCGCGGCCGGACCCTCAGCACGCCGACGGGACCCTCGGCGCCCGTCAGCGGAGCGTAAAGCGCGTCGACGACCGGCAGCGTCTGCGTCCCGAGCCCGGCCGACTGCCCGAGGTCGAAGACCCATTGCGCGACGCTTCGCTCCTTGGCGTCGAGCTCGCGCTTGGCCCCCGAGGAGCTGCGGACCTCGAGCGAGCCCTCCTTGCCCGGCATCAGCGCGACGATCTCGCTGTCGAACACCTCCGCGACGTGGCGGACCGCCGCGTCGAGGATCGCCTGCACGCCGCGCGTGCTGGCCAGCTCGCGGCTCAGAGCGTGCATCGCCGCCGTCCTCATCTCGCCCAGGCGCGAGGACTCCGCCTGCGCGCGGATGCGCACCGTCAGGTCCGAGATCACGAAGCCGACCGCCGCCATGACGATGAAAGTGAAGATGTACTGAGTGTCGCTGACGGCGAAGGTGTAGCGCGGCGGCACGAAGAAAAAATCGAAGCACAGCACCGACAAGATCGAGTAGAGCGTGGCCGGCCAGCGGTGCCCGCGCGAGGCGACGAGCAGCGCGCCGACGAGATAGATCATGACGAGGTTGGTCAGCGCGAGATGCGGATAGACGCCGAAACAGACGCCCGTCGTCGCGGCGGCGGCGGCGACCGCGGCGCCGAACTCGCTCGCGGGCGCCGAGGAGGACGAGGCCGGCGACGCCGGGGCCGCGGCCCCGCGCTCGTCGCCCCGGATCACGTAGACGTCGATGTCGCCGCTGCGGCGGATCAGGTCGTCGACGATGCTGCCCCGCAGGACCTCGAGCCAGCGCGGCCGGCCGCTCTTGCCGACGATGATCTTGGTCACGTTGCGCTGGCGGGCCAGGTCGAGGACGCCCTCGACGACCTCGCGCGTCGTGAGCGTCAGCGTCTCCCCCCCGAGGCGCTCCGCCAGGCGCAGGTTGTCGACGGCGCTCGCCCTCACCGCCTCGGACAGGTGCTGGCGCTCGGATTCCACGAAGACGGCGATCCACTCCGCGCGCAGGCTCGTCGCGAGCCTCTTGGTGGCGCGCACGAGCTTGGCCGAGTTCGGGCCCGGGCCGACGGACACCAGGAGCTTCTCGTGAGTGGGCCAGATCGCCTCGGGCGCCTGGCTTCTGCGGTAGGACTCGACGACGTTGGCCACGCCCTCCGCGGTCGCGCGCAGCGAGAGCTCGCGCAGCGCGGAAAGATTCGAGAGCTTGAAGAAGCTTTCGATCGCCCGCGAGGCCATCTCGGGGACGTAGACCTTGCCCTCCTTGAGCCGATCGACGAGCTCCTCGGGCGGCAGGTCGACGAGCTCGATGTCGGCGCGCTCGAGGACGGAGTCGGGAACGGTTTCCTTGACCACGACGCCGGTGATGCTCGCGACGACGTCGTTGAGGGTTTCGAGATGCTGGATGTTGAGCGTGGAGTAGACGTCGATCCCGCGGCCGAGCAGCTCGAGCACGTCCTGCCAGCGCTTGGCGTGGCGGCTGCCCGGAGCGTTGGCGTGGGCGAGCTCGTCGACCAGGATCAGCGCCGGCTTGCGCTCGAGAGCCGCGTCGAGGTCGAACTCTTGCAGCTTCACGCCGCGATAATCGATCGGCTTGCGCGGCAGCGCCTCGAGCCCCTCGAGCAACGCCTGGGTCTCCTTGCGTCCGTGCGTCTCGGCCAGGCCGATGACGACGTCGTCCCCCTCGCCTTTCTTGATCCGCGCGGCTTGGAGCATCGCGTAGGTCTTGCCCACGCCGGGAGCGGCGCCCAGAAACACCTTCAGCCGGCCGCCTTTTTCTCGGCCGGCCAGCTCTTCCTGCTTGGCTTGCGCCAGGAACGCCTCGGGGGCGCGGCGCTTCTTGGCCATGGACTACCTATGTAACAGCTTTCACTTGCGTTTTCAATGACAAACTCCTGCCGACAAGAGTATGTCCTCCGCTTCGCGTCCGATGTTATTTATTCAGCGCGTCCAGCGCGAGATTGAGCTCGAGCACGTTGACGCGCGGCTCGCCGAGAAAGCCGAGCGTCCGGGGCTCGACGCGCGCTTCGACGAGGTCGCGCAACTCCCGCTCGGAGACGCCGCGCGCCTTGGCGACGGCTTTGATCTGCCTCAGCGCGGCCTCCTCGCTGATGTGCGGGTCGAGCCCGGAGCCGGACGCCGTGACGAGATCGACGGGCAAAGCGCCCGGCCCGTACGCGGCGGCGGACTTCGCCACGTCGCCGTCGACGCGGTCCATCAAGGCCTTGCTCGTCGGGCCGAGGTTCGAGCCGCCGGAGTTGAGGGGATCGTAGCCGTTGCCCGCCGCCGACGGCCGTCCGTGGAAGTACTTCGGATCGGCGAAAGATTGTCCGATCAGCTCCGAGCCGATCGTCTTGCCGTCCCTTTCGATCAGGCTGCCGTTGGCCTGGCGCGGAAACAGGAGCTGCGCGAGACCCGTCATCACCCCGGGATAGATCAGCCCGCAGAGGATCGTCAGCCAGAGGTTGAGCAGCACCGCTTGCTTGAAGAGTTTCATCGCATCACCCCAGATGGATCGCGACCAAAAGCATGTCGAGGATCTTGATGCCGACGAACGGCGCGATCAAGCCGCCGACGCCGTAGACCAGCGCGTTGAAGCGCAGCACGGCGTGCGCGCCCCACGGCCGATACTTCACGCCGCGCAGCGCCAGCGGGATCAGCGCGATGATGATCAGCGCGTTGAAGATCACGGACGCCAGGATCGCCGAGTGCGGCGAGTGCAGGCGCATGACGTTCAACGCCGCCATCTCGGGGAAGATCCCCATGAACATCGCCGGGATGATCGCGAAGTACTTCGAGACGTCGTTGGCGACCGAGAACGTCGTCAGCGCGCCGCGCGTCATCAGGAGCTGCTTCCCGACCTCGACGATCTCGATGAGCTTGGTCGGGTTCGAGTCCAAGTCGACCATGTTGCCGGCCTCTTTGGCCGCCATCGTGCCGGAGTTCATCGCCACGCCCACGTCGGCCTGCGCCAAGGACGGCGCGTCGTTGGTGCCGTCGCCGACCATGGCGACGAGGCGGCCGGTGCCCTGCTCTTTTCGGATGAGCTCGAGCTTCTTCTCGGGAGTCGCCTGCGCCAGAAAGTCGTCGACGCCGGACTCCGCCGCGATGGCCGCGGCCGTCAGCGGATTGTCGCCCGTGATCATCACGGTCTTGATGCCCATGACGCGCAGCTGCTCGAAGCGCTGGCGGATGCCGCCTTTGACGACGTCCTTCAAATGGATGACGCCCCTGGCCTTTCCATCTCGGCAGACAGTGAGGGGGGTGCCGCCGGACTTGGCGATGCGTTCGGCGGCGGCCGTCACCTCCGGCGGCATCTTCGCGACGAGCTTGGCGACGGCGTCGACGGCGCCCTTGCGGATCGAGCTGCTCCCCACGTCCACGCCCGAGAGACGCGTCTGCGCCGAAAACGGGATGAAGCTCATGCGCTGCTCGTGCAGCGCGGTCGGCTTGGGCACGAACTGCTTGGCGAGCACGACGATCGAGCGCCCCTCCGGCGTCTCGTCGCTCAAGCTCGAAAGCTGCGCGTCCAGAGCCAGCTCCTCCAGCTTGACGCCCGGCGCCGGGATGAACTCCGTCGCCATGCGGTTGCCCAGCGTGATCGTGCCGGTCTTGTCCAGAAGGAGCGTGTCGACGTCCCCCGCCGCCTCCACGGCGCGGCCGGACATCGCGAGCACGTTCGTCTGCATCAGGCGGTCGATGCCCGCGATGCCGATGGCGGATAAAAGACCCCCTATGGTTGTGGGTATCAGACAGACGAGCAGCGCGACCAGCACGACCACGGAGACCGCGCCGCCGGAGTAGATCGCGAAGGCCTGCAGGCTCACGAGCGCGACGAGGAAGATCAGAGTCAGCCCCGCGAGCAGGATATTGAGCGCGATCTCGTTGGGCGTCTTCTGGCGCTCGGCGCCCTCGACGAGCGCGATCATCTTGTCGATGAAGCCCTCGCCGGGGTTGGCCGTCACCCGCACCTTGATCCAGTCGGAGTTGACCTTCGTGCCGCCCGTGACGGAAGAGCGGTCGCCGCCGCTCTCGCGGATGACGGGCGCGGACTCTCCGGTCACCGCGGACTCGTCGACGGAGGCGATCCCTTCCACGACCTCGCCGTCGGACGGGATCACGTCGCCCGCCTCCACCAGCACGACGTCGCCCTTGCGCAGCTGCGCGGCGTTGACTTTGTCGGTCTTTCCGTTTTTGTCGAGCTTCTTGGCGATCGTCTCGGTCTTCGTCTTACGCAGGGCGTCCGCCTGCGCCTTGCCGCGGCCCTCGGCCATCGCCTCGGCGAAGTTCGCGAACACGACGGTGAACCACAGCCACAGCGTGATATGGCCGGCGAAGCCGGTCTCGGCCGAGCCTTTCAGCAGCCCCCTCAGCCAGAACCACGTCGTGACGACGGAGCCGACCTCGACGACGAACATGACGGGGTTCTTCATCAGGTGACGCGGGTCGAGCTTCTTGAGCGAATCGGCCGCGGCGGTCCTGACGATCGGGCCCTGCCAGAGCTTCGGCACCTTGTGGCGCTTGAGCGCTTCTTCCATACCTAGAAGACCCTGCCGTTCTTCATGATGAAGTGCTCGATGATCGGTCCCAGCGACAGCGCCGGGAAGTGGGTCAATCCCCCCACGATGATGATCACCGCGGCGAGCAGCCCCACGAAAAGGGGCGTATGCGTCGGGAACGTGCCGAGCGACTCCGCGAGCCGCTTCTTGCCGGCGAGATTGCCGGCGAGCGCGAGCACGGGGACGATGACGAAAAAGCGCCCGATCAGCATCGCCCAGCCGAGCGTGTTGTCGAAGAACCACGTGTTGGCGTTGAGGCCGGCGAAGGCCGAGCCGTTGTTGCCGACGGCCGAGCTGTAGGCGTAGAGGATCTCGGAGAGCCCGTGCGGGCCGTTGTTGGCCAGGCTCGTCAGCGCCGAGGGCCTCACGGCCGCCCAAGCCGCGCCGCCCAAAATCGCGAACGACGGGATCAGGATGCCGAGGGTCGCGTATTTCATGTCGCGCGCCTCGATCTTCTTGCCGAGGTACTCCGGCGTGCGGCCCACCATGAGCCCGGCCAGGAACACCGTCATCACGACGAAGAGCATCATGCCGTAGAGCCCGGCGCCGACGCCGCCGAAGATGACCTCGCCCAGCATGATGTTGAAAAGAGGCACGAGCCCGCCGATCGGCGTGTAGGAGTCGTGCATGGCGTTGACCGCGCCGCAGGACGCGTCCGTCGTCATCGTCGTGAACAAGGCGCTCGTCGCCACTCCGAAGCGGACCTCCTTGCCTTCCATGTTGCCCCCGCCGGCGGCGACGCCGTGCTTCTCCAAGATCGGATTGCCGCGCGCCTCGGCCCAATAGCAGGCCGCGAAGCCCGCAATAAAGAGCAGGCTCATGCAGGCGAACAGCGCCCAGCCCTGCCGCGTGTCGCCGGCCATGCGCCCGAACTGATAGGTCAGCGCGCCGCCGAGCAGGAAGATCGCGCACATGGCGACGAAGTTCGACGCCGGAGTCGGGTTCTCGTAGGGATGGGCCGAGTTCGCGTTGAAGAAGCCGCCGCCGTTGGTGCCGAGCTGCTTGATGATCTCCTGGGACGCCACCGGGCCCATCGGGAGCGTCTGCTCGGCCCCTTGCAGCGTCGTCAGCTTCTTGTAAGGCGAGAAGTTCTGGATGACGCCCTGCGAGACCAAGAACAGGCCGCCGATCAAAGACAGCGGCAGCAGCACGTAGAGCGCGATCCGCACGAGGTCGGCCCAAAAGTTGCCGATGGTCTTAGACTCCGCGCGCACAAAGCCGCGGACGACGGCCACGGCGACGGCGATGCCCGCCGCCGCCGACACGAAGTTGTGGTAGGCCAGGCCCGACATCTGGGTCAGATAGCTCATCGTCGACTCGCCCGAGTACGCCTGCCAGTTCGTGTTCGTCAGGAAGCTCACGGCCGTGTTGAAGGCCAGCCCCGGCTCGACCGGCCCCATGCCGGCGGGATTCAAAGGAAGCTTATGCTGCAGGCGCAGCTGCGCGTAGAGCGCGACGGCTCCGGTGGCGGAGAACATCAGCACGGCGGCGCAGTACTCCCGCCACGTCATCTCTTCCGAGGGCTCGATCGCCGAAAGCCGGTAGATCAGCCGCTCGAGCCAGCCCAAAGCAGGCGACAGGAACGTCTTCTCCCCGTCCATGACCCGCGTCATGAAGAAGCCGATCGGCTTGGCGCCCGCCAAGATCGCGAGGAAGACGGCTAGAAAACTAGTCCAACCCAGCAGCGTCATTGCGGTCTCCTAGAACTTCTCCGGCCACAACATGGCGGCGAACAGGTACGCGCCCAGTCCGGCGCACACCAACCCCAGCACGACGTTCGTCGCCGCCATTTACAAACCCTCCGAGAACAGCGCGTAGAGCTCGCTGAGCGCGAGGAATCCGACGATCACCGCGAGATACTTGAGGTCATCCATGGATCACAAGCGGATCAGCATGGCCAGCGTCACGCGGTTCTCCGAGCGGCGCAGGTCCGGCGTGAAGCCCGCGGTCAACGCCGCGGGCGCGCCGTTGTTGCCCCCGACAGGCGTCAGGCCGCCGCGGCCCGCGAAATACGGGACGTTGGCCTGGCGGTGGTTGTACTCGCCGCGCCACGTGATCCACTGGTTCGGCATGTAGTCCGCCGTCACGGACGTGTCCCAGGCGACGAACCGGTCGCCCGGGTTCTCCGTGAAGTAGGCCGAGCCCGTGGCGGCCGTCGCGCCGTCGATCGGCGGCAGCAGCACCAAATAGCGGCCCGGGTTGTCGATCGCCCCGCCGCCCACCGTCAGGCCGAACATGTTCTGATGGAACCACGTGCGGTCGTAGACCATGAAGCCGAGGAAGTCCTGCTTGGGCGCGTGGTGGCCTCCCGCGCAGCTGACGCCGCCGCCGTCCTCGCAGCCGGCGTCGACGGTGACGGAGAACGCCATCTTGCTGATCTCGGCCTTAGGGCGATCGTAGTACTTGATCTCGATCGAGTCGTCGGTATGCCAGCGCTGGCGCGCGGGGTTATTGATCGCGTCATGGCCCCAATACTGGTTGCCGAGCACCGACAGCCAGCCGGTGGGCCGGTACAGGATCTGCGTGCCGATGCCCGGGGCTTCGTTGAACATGCCGTAAGACTGCCAGCCGTTGATGATCCACGGCTCGATCTTCAGCTTGTCGGTGGGGAAGATCTGGATGCGCACGCCGTTGAAGAACCACGGCGTGTTGGCCGAGACGTAAGACGGCGTGTAGGCCCAGTTCTCGTTCTGATAGTAGCTGAAGAGGCCGACGTACGACATGAAGAGGCCCGCGTCGACGTTGACGCCGTGCAGCACGTCGAAGTGGTAGCCGCCGTAGCCTTCGGAGATGTATTGATAGCCGTTGCCGCCGTTGAGCCATTGGCCCCGTGAAGGACTCGCGTCATTCCGGGGAGTCATCTGCGAGTACATGCCGAACTGCGTGATGAGCCTGCCGCGGATGTTGCCGTAGTGCAAGTCGCCGCCGATGCCCAGCTGCTGGAGCTGGAACTCGTTGTGGCGGCCGACTTCGCAGGCGCCGTCGATCGTATGGTCGCCCGGACGATTGAAGTCGTAGGTATAGTTGACGTCGACCATGAACTGGCTCGTGAACCAGTCGTTGTCGATCAGCGGGTCGGTCACGCGGCTGTTGCCGTTGAGCCAGGAAAAGTCGGCGAAGGCGAACGGCGCGGACTTGGTCTGAGGGACGGTCACCCGCGGCTTTTCCTCGGTCCTCTGCGGCCCGCTCTTCTGGATCTCGTCGAGGCGCTTCTTGAGCTCGTCGACCTGCTGCTTGAGCAGTTGGACGTCGGCGTCCTTCGCTTCGTCGGCGAGGGCCAGCGACGGCGCGAGGCACGACAAGGCGGCTAAAAGAGCGATCGACGACGTTTTCATCGGGCGGTTTCCTCCAACAGGCGCGAACGTCGCCACACTATGGCATGAGTACGCGTAAACGGGCCATTGTCGCCGCGTTAACGCGCCGTGAGGACGCTAAAGAGGAAGCGGACCGAGCAGGCGGAGTAAGTCTTCCGGCGTCGCGGCCCGGTTGAGGGCCTTGAGGAGCTTCGCGTCGGCGGCCATGCGGCTGAGGGCCGCGAGCGCCTTGAGGTGGGAGCGGGGGTCGCTCTCCGGAACGGCGAGCAGGAAGACGAGGGACACCGGCTGGGCGTCGGCGGCCGCGAAGTCGATCGGCCTCTCCAGGCGCCCGGCGGCGAGCGTCGGCTTGGCGGTCCGGCGCGTGCGCGCGTGCGGGATGGCGATGCCCTTGCCGATGCCCGTCGAGCCGGCCTTTTCTCGGGCCAAGACCGCCTGGCGCAGCTCTTCTCGATCCGGCGCCGAGCCCGAAAGCGCGAGCGCCTCGACGAGAAGGGTGACCGCCGTCTCGAGATCGACGGCCTCGAGGGGCACGATCACGGAGGCCGGAGGCAGGATGTCGGCCAAGGGCATAGCTTCCTTCAATACTACATTAAACCGCGTTAACGGGCCGTTAACGCCGAGGCTTTGTGATATAATCGGACGCTTCCATGTTTGAGCGCCTCAAGACGCTGCTGTTCGGCGCGCCGCGCGACGTCGAGGACCCCGAGGTCTTCCACCACATCTCGCTGATCGCGTTTTTGGCGTGGGTCGGCCTGGGCGCCGACGGCCTGTCTTCCACCTGTTACGGTCCGGAAGAGTCGTTCAAGGCCCTCGGCCAGGCGCATTACATGGCGGTCGCGATGGCGATCGCGATCGCGCTGACCGTCTTCATCATCTCCTACGCCTATTCGCGCGTCATCGAGCATTTTCCTTTCGGCGGCGGCGGCTACGTCGTCGCCAGCCGCATCCTCGGCCCCAAGGCGGGGCTCCTCTCGGGCTCGGCGCTGCTGATCGATTACGTCCTGACGATCTCGGTGTCGATCGCCGCGGGCGCGGACGCCTTCTTCAGCTTCCTGCCGCTGCATTATCAGGCGCTCAAGCTGCCGGTCGAGTTCCTCGCGATCGCCGTCCTGAGCGGCATGAACCTGCGCGGCGTCAAGGAATCGGTGACCGCTTTGATGCCGATCTTCATGACGTTCGTCGTGACGCACGTCATCGTGATCTTCGGCATCATCCTCCTTCACGGCTACGAGCTGCCGGCCGTCGCTCACGAGGTCCACGCCGGCTTCTCGAGCGGCTGGACGATGATGGGCTTCATGGGCATGGCGGCGCTGTTCCTTCGGACCTACTCCCGCGGCGCCGGCACCTACACCGGCATCGAGGCCGTCTCGAACGGCTTGTCGATCATGCGCGAGCCGAAGGTCGAGACCGGCAAGCGCACGATGATCTACATGGCCGTCTCCCTCGCGCTCACGGCCGGCGGCATCACTCTCGGCTATCTTCTCATCCACGCGAGCCCGGTCGAAGGCCGGACGATGAACGCGCTCTTGATCGATCGATTCGTCGACGGCCTCGGTTGGACCGGGCGCTGGCACGGGCACATGTTCTCGATCGTCACTCTGTTCTCGGAGGCCGCGCTGCTCTTCGTGGCCGCCCAAGCGGGCTTCATCGACGGCCCGCGCGTCATGGCGAACATGGCGCACGACTCCTGGCTGCCGCACCGCTTCGCCACGCTCTCCGACCGCTTGACGATGCAGGACGGCGTGCTGCTCATGGGCGGCGCGTCGGCCTTGACGCTCTGGTACACTCACGGCGACACGAGCACGCTCGTCCTCATGTACTCGATCAACGTCTTCATCACGTTCGTGCTGACCGAGAGCTCGATGATCCGGTTCTGGTGGCACGAGAAGAAGGCGCACGCCGACTGGAAGAAGAAGATCAGCGTCCATATCACGGGCTGGTGCCTGTGCTTCTCGATCCTGATCGTCAACATTGTCGAGAAGTTCGCCGACGGCGGCTGGGTCACGCTCGCCCTGACGGCGTGCCTCGTCGCGCTTTGCGCCCTGATCCGCAAGCACTACGGCACGGTCAAGAATAATCTCAAGCGCCTGGACGAGATCCTGACAAATCTTCCGCAGGAGCCCAACCACCAGACGCCGGCGCTCGACCCGAAGGCGCCGACCGCAGTGCTGCTCGTGGGCGGCTACGGAGGCTTGGGCATCCATTCGCTCTTGGCGATCCAGAAACTCTTCCCGAACTACTTCAAGAACTTCGTCTTCGTCTCGGTGGGCGTGGTCGATACCGCCACGTTCAAAGGCGTCGAAGCCGTCGACGAGGCGAAAAAGCACACGCTCGACTCTCTCAAGGATTACGTCGAGCTCGCGCAGGGTTGGGGCCTGGCCGCCGACTACAAGATGCTGATGAGCACGGAGGTCCTGGACGCGGCCGAGAGGCTCTGCCTCGACGTCTCCAAGAAATATCCGCGCTCGATCGTCTTCGCCGGCAAGCTCGTCTTCCAGCAAGAGCGCTGGTTCCAGCGGCTCCTTCACAACGAGACGGCGTATCAGCTCCAGCGCCGCCTGCAGTTCGCGGGCTTGAACACCATGGTGCTGCCCGTGCGCGTGATGTCGGGGGCGGCGGCTTGACGCCTCTTTTTTTCGCCGCGCTGCTGGCGCTCCCGGCCCACGCCGCGCCCAAGCCAAAGAAGACCGCGCCGCCGCAAAAGGCGCCGGTCGAGCGCGCCGCCGAACCCGAGGAAGACCCGGTCGCCCGCGGCGTCGTCAAGATCTTCACGACGGCCCGCCATCCCGACTATTACCAGCCTTGGCAGATGGCCTCCGAGGAGTCCTGGACCGGCTCGGGCGTGCTGATCAAGGGCGGGCGGATCCTCACCAACGCCCACGTCGTCGCGGACGCCGTCTTCATCCAGGTCCGCAAGGCGGGCGACGCGCGGATGTATCCCGCGCGCGTCGAGTTCATCGCCAACGACGGCGAGCTCGCCGCGCTGCGCGTCGACAACCCTTCCTTTTATAAGGATATGCGTCCGCTCGAGCTCGGCGCGCTGCCGGCGCGGCGCGACCGCGTCGAAGCCTACGGCTTCCCCGAAGGCGGCGACGATCTGTCCGTCACCGACGGCGTCGTCTCGCGCGTCGAGGTGACCGAGTACGTCCATTCCGGCCGCGAGATGCTCACGATCCAGACCGACGCCGCCATCAACCCAGGCAACAGCGGGGGCCCGATGGTCAAGGACGGCAAGCTCGTCGGCGTCAACTTCCAGCTCGACCCCGAGGCCCAGAGCGTCGGCTACGCGATCCCGGCGCCGCTCATCTCTCGCTTCCTCGACGACATCGCCGACGGGACCTACAAAGGCGTGCCCGACATCGGCATCCGCTGGGAGCCCGCCGAGAACCGCGCGAAGCGCGAGTGGGCGGGGCTATCGGAAGATCAGACGGGCATCCGCGTCTCCTCGATCGTCTACGACTCCTCGGCCTGGGGCCGCCTTCAACCGGGCGACATGATCTCCTCGATCGACGGCGTCGCCGTCGCCGACGACGGCACGGTGCCGCTGCGCCGCGGCGAGCGCGTGCTGTTCTCGCATCTGATCGACAAGCGCCAGATCGGCGACGCCGCCAAGCTCGGCGTCGTGCGCGCCGGCAAGCCCCTGGAGCTCACGGTCCCGCTCAAGGCGCCGCGCTCGCTCGTCGAGCCGCCGAACTACGGCGGGGCGCCGTCGTACTTCGTCTACGGCGGCCTCGTGTTCACGCCGCTGACGCGCGACTACATCGACGGCTGGGACTACGACGACGTGCCCGTCGAGCTCAAGTATTTCGTCGAGCTGGCGCTGCCGACGCCCCAGCGCGAGCAGCTGATCGTGCTCTCCCACGTCCTGCCAGACGCCGTCAACGCCGGCTACCACGACTTTCGCGGCGTCCCGATCAAGTCGATCAACGGCCGCCCCATCGGACGCATGCGCGACGTGATCGAGGCCTTCAAGCATCCGGCGGGCCGCTTCGACGTCATCGAGACCGACGCGGCGGGCGCGCCGTCCGAGGTCGTCGTCCTCGACGCCGCCGAAGCGGAGCGCGCCTCCGCGTCCATCATCCAGCGCTACGGCATCCCCGCCGACCGCTCGCCTGATCTGGTTAAGCAGGGCCAGTAAGACCCTCCAAAAACCGTGATGAAGTTAGTGACTCTCCTTTAACGCTACGGTTTTTGGAGGGTCTTACTGGCCCTGCTCAGTCCGGAGCAGCCAGCAGCCGGCGGGGACCCAGAGCGCGCCGCCGATGACGTAGAGGCGCCAGTACGTGCCGTGGAGCTCGCGCCAGAAGCCCGGGACGTCCGAGAAGCGCCAGGCCGCCATCGCGAGCGCGAAGGTCGCGACGGTGTAAACGAGCATCAGGCCGGTGACTTTCCTCGCGGGAACCTTCCAATCCGTCATGATCGTCACGATGAAGATGCCGAGCAGGGGGCCGTAGGTGAACGCGATCAGGCGGAACGCGAGCCACAACAGGTTGTCGAGGCGGCGCAGCAGCAGCGCGAAGATCATGAACAGCAGGCCGAAGAAGATGAAGGACACCTTCGAGGCCTTCACGACCTGCGCCTCGGTCTTGCCCCGTCCGAAGAACGGCCGGTAGAAGTACATCGTCCAGGCCGTGGCGAGCGCGGCGAGCGCGGAGTCGGCGCTGCCCATCGAGGCCGAAGCCACGGCGGCGAACATCAGGCCGCGCAGGCCGTGCGGCATCGTCGTCAGGATGAAGCGCGGGAAGACGTGGTCGTTGTCGGTCATGCCCGCGATGAGCTCCGGGTGGACCTGGGCGTAGGCGTAGAGCGAGGCGCCGATGCTCAAGAAAAGCAGCGTGATCGGGATGCTCGCCAAGCCCCACATCAAGAGCGACCAGCGCGCCTTTCTTTGGTCGCCGCAAGCGAGCAGCCGCTGCACCATGTCCTGATCCGTTCCATAAGCGGCGGACGAGTTGAAGAAGCCCCAGACGACCATCAACAGGGTCAAGCCGAGGTTCTTAGGTTTATATAACTCCATGAAGTTGAATTTGTTGTAGACCTCGCCCCCGG
>CAZRIP010000023.1:29843-35354 GCA_964600165.1 uncultured Elusimicrobia bacterium
CGGGTTTGACCGCGTGCTCGCCGACCTCGAGGATTTTCGCGGCCCCGCCGGGAACGTGGCCGACGATATAGAAGAGGGCGGCGACGGCGCCGCCGAAGAGCAGGAAGAACTGCATGAGATCGGTATAGGCGATGGCGCGGCCGCCGCCCATCGTCGTGTAGAACAAGACGGCGACGATCGTGATCACGACGCAGCCCGAGAACGGGATCGCGCCGCCCGAGACCACCTCGAGCACCTTGGCGATCGCCACGATGCGCACCGTCGAGGCCAGCGTGCGCGTGATCAGGAAGTACGCCGAGCAGGTCGTGCGCGCCTCGGGGCCGAAGCGCTCGGCGACGGCTTGGTAGATCGACGTCACGCGCAGCTTCTGGAAGTGGGGCAGGAAGACCCCGGCGATGAAGACGCAGGCGAGCAGGTCGCCCGGATTGCTCAAAAGGAAGCGGAAATCGGAAGAATAGCCCTCGGCGGGCGTGCCGACGAAGGTCAGCGCGCTGATGCAGGTCGCCGTGAAGCTCGCGAAGGTGATGAGCCAGTGGATGGAGCGGCCCGCGAGGAAATAGTCGTCGGTGGTCTTGGCCGTGCGCCGCGCCGCCCACCAGCCGATCGACGCCAGCACCGCGACGTAAGCCAGGAGGATCGAGGCGTCGAGCGCTCCCAGGTTCATCGCGGGTGGAGGATACCACTCGTCCGCCGCGGGCGTCAACCTCAAGTCCCGCTCAAATGCCCGCCCCCCGCTTGCTTTCGCCCGCCCATCGCGGTATCGTAACGGTAGGCGCCCCTTCGGTCGGTGACTCTGATCATCGACAGCTCCCGGCAGAACGTTCAGAATCTCCGTCCTGGTCATGGCTGCGACCGACATCTCGGAACTCATCGCCCGCTGCCAGCTCTTCTCGGGGCTCACGCCCGCCGAGCTGCGGCCCCTCGCGGCCCGCTGCCGGCTGCGCCTGCTCAACGCCGGAGAGCGCCTGGCCTCCAACGACGACATCTTCGCCGTCTAGCGCGGCCTGATGCGTATCACCGGCGCCGTCAACGACGCGGCGGTTTCCTGGCTGTCCGCCACGGGGCAGTTCTTCGGCAGCCTTGATTTCCGGGGACGGCGCCGGCAGAGCTTCGAGGGCGTGGCGCTGACGCCGACGGAACTCGTCGCGATCCCGCAGTCCGCCTTCGACCGCTTCACCACCGAGCGGCCGCACGCGCTGAGGACCGCTCTCAACGCCCTCACGGAAAAGCTTCAAGAAGAGCGCGAGCTGCGTTCCTTAATGCATTTGCCCTCGGGAGACCGCATGCTCGCGACTCTCGTGTTCCTTTACCGCCGCGTCGGGCCGCGCATCCCGATGACGCGCGCCGCGATCGCGGAGATGACGGGCCTGGCGCGCGAGACGTCGATCCGCTCGCTGTCCCCTTACGAGAAGCGCGGCTTCATCCATACGCGCCGCGGCGTCATCGAGGTCGTCCGGCCCGCGGAGCTCCAAAAGGCCCTCGAGAGCCGCTTGTCGGCCCGATAGGAATCGCTGGAATTGATAGAATAGCGGCGTGGCGACGATCGCGCTGCTGACCGTCTCGAACGTCTTCATGACGTTCGCCTGGTACGGCCACCTGAAGTACAAGTCGACCGCGCCTCTGTGGCTCGCCATCCTCGCCAGCTGGGGCATCGCGTTCTTCGAGTACTGCTTCCAGGTCCCGGCCAACCGCATCGGCTACGGAACCTACACGGCCGCGCAGCTCAAGACGATCCAGGAAGTGATCACGCTGCTCGTCTTCTCCGTGTTCTCCGTGTACTTCCTCGACGAGAAGCTGCGGTGGAACCACGCGGCGGGCTTCGCGCTGATCGTCGCGGCCGTCGCGCTGATCTTCAAGCGCTAAAGCCGGCTCATCGCCCCGCAGTCACCCCCCCACGACGCGGAATTTGCGGGGCCGCAATGGACCACGGGCGGCCTCCAGGCTTAGAATGTCCGGCATGAAGCGCCAAGCGGCGGCGCTGGCCGCGATGGCGGTGCTGGCCCAAGCGGGCTGCTACCGGTTTCGGCCGGGCCGCGGCGGAGGGCAGTCGTCGTTCGCGGGGGAGCGCAAGATCCGCCCGCAGGACGTCGCCGTCCCGCCCGGCTACGTCGTCGAGGTCGCGGCCTCCGGCTTGACCTTTCCGACCTCCTTGTTCTTCGACGACGCCGACCGCGCCTACGTCGTCGAGGCGGGCTACGCCGCGGGAGAGACATGGACGACGCCCCGCGTGCTGCGCCTGGAGCCCGACGACCTCCCGACGGTGATCGTCGAGGGCGGCCGCAACGGGCCTTGGACCGGCGCGGCGTACCTCGACGGCCGCATCTACATCGCCGAGGGCGGAGAGCTCGAGGGAGGCAAGATCCTCGCGCTCGATCCGCAAGACCCGAATCTCAAGCTGCGTCCCGTCGTCGAGGGTCTGCCGAGCACCGGCGATCATCACACGAGCGGGCCCGTGGTCGGCCCGGACGGCCTGCTCTACTTCGGCGAAGGCACGATGACCAACGCCGGCGTCGTCGGCGACGACAACGAGCTCGGCGGCTGGGTGGAGAGATTCCCCGCCGCCCACGACGTGCCGTGCGTCGACGTCGCGCTCAGCGGCGTCAACTTCGGCACGAAGAAAGGCCCGACGGGCGCATTCCTTCCTTATGGCACGCCCTCGCGCGCCGGCCAGATCGTGCCGGCGGGCTCGCCATGCAACGGCGCCGTCTATCGCGTCAAGCCCGACGGCGGCCGGCCCGAGCTCGTGGCCTGGGGCCTGCGCGACCCGTTCGGCCTGGCGTTCTCGCCCAAAGGCGCGCTCTTCGCCACCGACGCCGGCTACGACGAGCGCGGCGCCCGGCCGGTCTGGGGCGCGGCGGATTTCTTGTGGTCGATCTCCACAGGGACGCCGGCGTGGTACGGCTGGCCCGACTACTCGGGCTCAAGCTCCCTGGCCCAAGCCGAGTACGCCTCGGCCGGCCGGGCGCGGCCCGCGGCGCTGCTCGACAAGCCTCCGGCTGCGCCGCCGCAACCAGCGGCGACGCTCGCCTGCCACGCGGGCTCGGCGGGGCTCGATTTCTCGCGCAGCGAGTCCTTCGGCCACGTCGGCGAGGCCTTCATCGCGCAGTTCGGCGACCGCGGTCCGCGCTCCGGCAAGGTGGCGAGGCCGGTCGGCTTCAAGGTCGTGCGCGTCAACCTCGCCACCGGCGTCATCGAGGACTTCGCGGTCAACAGGGGGCGCGTCGCCGGCCCGGCGTCGCTGCTCCGCGGCGGCGGCCTGGAGCGCCCGATCGCCGTGCGCTTCTCGCCGTCCGGCTCGGAGCTCTACATCGTCGACTTCGGCGCCATGACGTTCTCGAAGAGCTCCGTGGAAGCCGCGCGCGGCACGGGAGTCGTCTGGCGGGTCAGGAGGAGAGACTAACGTGGCTTCCCGCCGCTGGGCGCCGGCGCTCGCCCTTCTCGCCGCCGCGGCGTGCGCCCGCCCCGCGCGCTGGAGCGAGCCGATCTCCGGGCCTTTGCCCGTCGAGGAAAAGCCCGTCGAGCGCGGCCGGCTCGTCTATCTCCAGAACTGCTACCGCTGCCATCAGGGCGGCGAGGGCGGCCTCGGTCCGCCGATCACGTCGCATTTCGCGCGCGCCGTCTCCAAGGTCGAGATCCGCCGTGGGTACGGCGCGATGCCGGCCTTCGACGAGAGAAGGTTATCTTCTTCGGAACTCGACGATCTGACGGCCTATCTGGACGCGCTGCAAATGAGCGAAGCGAGGAGGCAATGATGAACGCGAAATGGACGCTGGCCGCGCTGGGAGGCTTGAGCCTCGGCCTCGCCTTGCCGCTGCAAGCCGCGGACAAGGCGACGCATCAGACGATGACCGAGCTCACGGCCGACTACAACGCGCAGACTACGGACGTTCAAAACCTGCGCGACAAGGGCTGGAGCTGGAACGAGATCGGGGACGCCCTGGCGGTGTCCAAGCGGGCCGACCGCCCGCTTCAGGAAGTCGTCGCTCAACGCGATTCCGGCATGAGCTGGAATCAGATATCCGAGCGCTACGGCTTCAAGTTCAGCGACGTCTCGGGCGAGGCCCGCCGCGTCGCCAAGGACGCCCGCCGCGCCGATAAGAACGAGCGGCAGGCGATCCGGCACGGCGCGCCCCGCCCGGTGAACCCGGATACGGGGCCCAACCCGGAAGGCACGGAGCTGCCGCAGCAAGCGGCGCCCAGCCAGGCCGTGCCGCCGTCGCAGACCAACCCGCCGGCCGACAATCCGTAGCCGCGCGGCCGCGATAGCGAAAGCGCCCTTCTCCGTCCCTGATCGGCCAAGCCGGTCAGGGGCGGACGAAGGGACTTGCGTCATTGACGCGCCGCGACCCGGTAAGGTATAACGGCGGCATGGCCACCACCGTTTTGAAGAAACACGCGCGCGGCGTGAAGTCGCGCGTCCTGCTCGTCGAGGATCACGCGCTCGTGCGGCAAGGGCTCACGCAGCTTCTCAACCAGCAGTCCGACCTCGCCGTCTGCGGCGAAAGCTACCGCGGCGAAGGCGTGCTCAAGCTCATCGAATCTCTCAAGCCCGACGCCGTCGTCGTCGACCTGACCCTGGGCGACATCAGCGGAGTCGATCTCATCAAGGAAATCTCAGCCAAGCACGCCGGGCTGCCGATCCTCGTCTTGTCGATGCACCAGGACGCGCTCTACGCCGAGCGCGCGCTGCGCGCGGGAGCGCGCGGCTACGTGATGAAGGAGGAGGCCTCGGAGACCGTCGTCTCGGCGCTGCGCAAGATCCTCTCCGGCGAGATCCATCTCGGCGAGCGGGCCAAGGCGCGGCTCCTGCACAAGCTCGTCAAGTCGCCGCTCGGGCAAGTCGACCGCACGTCGATGCTCGAGCGCCTCAGCGACCGCGAGCTCGAAGTGTTCCGCCTGCTCGGCCAAGGCTTCAGCACGCGGCGCATCGCCGAGCGCTTCAACCGCAGCATCAAGACGGTCGAAATCTACCGCGCCAACATCAAGCACAAGCTCGACCTCAAGGACGCGGCGGAGCTGATCCACTTCGCGGTCCAGTACTCGCAAGACCCCAAGCCCCGCGCATAGGGTCGTCCCCGATACCGCGCGCGCGAAGCAGAAGCTATCCTATCGAGGATGGCCACTTCTCCGGATCGCGCGGCCGCGCTCTTCATCGCGGACTCCTCTCAAACGGCGGCCGATCTGCAGCGCGCCTTGACCGGAGGGGCGTATCGCTGCAACATCATGATGGTCGCCAACGGCGAGCAAGCCCTCGCCATCCTGCGCCACGAGAGCCGCGCGCGCAAGATGCCCCCCTGCCCCCATGTCCTCGTGATCTACGGCGGCCTGGGCGACGGGCGTGCCGCCGGCCTGATCCAGGCGCTGCGAGCCGACGCGACCTACGGCTCGATCCCGCTCATCGCCGTCGTCGCGGCCGAAAGCGAGGCCGAAGCGTCGCCCTCGCTGCGCTTGGACCCGTTCGCGATGGCCCGCTTGCAGCCGCTGCTCGTGGAGCGCGGCTTTTGGTGGGTC